>JBFMCB010000074.1:0-14175 GCA_040754915.1 Chloroflexota bacterium
CCCATTGGTGCTCTTGAGGTCCTCCACCCACCAGCGGCCGCGCCGAGAGTATAGGACGGCGTGTTTGGCGGAAACCGAGCCGTCGTCCAGGGCTATGGTGTTGGAAGGGTCTCGGCCCAAAGAGGTTACCGCCTCCAGGGCCAGGTGTTGGCCCACCCCCAGCCCCGTCTCCCCGCATTCCAGGACCACCAGCCTCCCCCCGGGGACATAGCTTGCCTGATGTCCCGGAGTTGAACTCCGGGACATCAGGAAGCTGGAGCGGCTGATGTCGCGCCAGATGAGGAGCACCCCTTGAAGCAAAAAGAGGTAGAGCAGGGCGATGAGGCCGAGCCTCAGGACGGCGATGGAGGTCTCAGCGCTCATGACTATGTCTTTCTGCCAGCACCTGGAATACCAGCTCCAACCCGCCCAGGGAGAGCACGTCACCGTCCGCCACCCGGCCTCTGGTGACCGCTTTGCCGTTCACCCAGGTGCCGTTGGCGCTTCCCAGGTCCTCCAACACAAACCCCTTACCCTCGCGCCTTACCCGGGCGTGGTGTCTGGACACCCGAGAGTCCTCCAGCACCACATCGTTGTCCAGGCTGCGCCCCAGGGAAACGGATGCTTTGTCCATGGGATAGGCGTCCTGATGTCCCGGAGTTGAACTCCGGGACATCAGGACGAACAAGGCCAGGGGATGGGCCAGGGCCCTCATCTCGCGCAGAGAGAGTCGCTGGGTGTGGCCGGCCTCCAGGGCGACCGGCGCGGCGGCCCGGGGTGGCTCCTGGGCATCTACCAGGTCTACCCGGATGGTGGCCGTCCTGCTCTTCACCTGATCGCTGGCCTTCACGGCGACCGTGGCCTGCCCGTACAGGGTGAACCGGTGTTCCTGGGCATATTGGATCAGATAGCTGGCCAGTTCCTGTTCCAGGAAACCGTGCCAGGAGGCAAAGCTGGTGTAGTCTTGGGGGTTGAGCAAAATCTCGTACTTGTTGGGCACGATCACTTTGTCCGGGCCGATAGTCTGGTGGCCCTCCATGGCCCGGACCAGCCTCTTGGCCAACTCCACCGGCTGGAGCTGGCCCCCCAGCAGCCGAACGAAGGACGTCTCGGCGTATTGCTCGATCAGGTCCTCAAACCGTTCCAGCGCCCTCATGCTCGTCCTACCCCTGTCCTGATGTCCCGGAGTTGAACTCCGGGACATCAGAGGCTACCCCTGTTC
Source organism: Chloroflexota bacterium (assembly GCA_040754915.1). Lineage (GTDB taxonomy): Bacteria > Chloroflexota > DTOL01 > DTOL01 > JACQYG01 > JACQYG01. The sequence goes on from JBFMCB010000074.1 coordinate 1,202, forward strand.
GGCGAGAAGCCGGAATGCTCCCAGTCAACCGACGAGGTTGCCGGAGTGCGGCCATTTTACCATAGTCGCCAAAACCGGTCAACGAAACCGCCATCTCCTGATGTCCCGGAGTTCAACTCCGGGACATCAGGCGGCGAAACCTATTGACAAACCGGGGGAAATGTGAAATGATTTGGCCTGAGCCGCGCAGGTGGAGGCTGGATATGGATACCCTGTTGGGCCAAAAGCTCGGGCAGTACGAGATCCTCGAGGAGATCGGCCGGGGTGGCATGGGGGTGGTCTACAAGGGCTACCAGCCGTCGCTGAACCGGCACGTGGCCATCAAGGTTCTGCCAGCCCACCTTACCGTGAGCAAGGAGCTGGTCCAGCGCTTCCTGCGGGAGGCCACCACCGCTGGCCGGCTACACCACCCCAACATCGTCACCATCTACGATGTGGCCCAGCAAGACAGCACCTATTACATCGCCATGGAGTACGTGGATGGCAAGAGCCTGAAGCAGATGATCCAGGAGAGCGGCTCGTTGCCCCTGGAGACCGTGGCCAGGGTGTTGACTCAGGTCACCAGCGCCCTGGACTATGCCCACAAGCGGGGGATCATCCACCGGGACATCAAGCCTTCCAACGTCCTGTTTGACAGCACGGGCCGGCCCATCCTGGTGGATTTCGGCATTGCCAAGGCCGGCGATGCCACTAGCCTGACCCAGGAAGGGCGTAGCCTGGGCACGGTGGAGTACATGGCTCCGGAGGTGGCCGACGGCCGGGCGGCCACGGCGGCATCGGACATCTACTCCTTGGGCGTGATGCTTTACGAGATGGTGGTGGGCCGGGTGCCCTTCAAGGCCGACACGCCTTATGCCGTGCTCCTTGGGCACATCAGCAAGGCACCGCCCTCGCCCCGGTCGATCCTACCCTCTTTGCCAGAGGCGGTGGAAGCGGTCCTTCTGAAGGCCCTGGCCAAGGACCCGGCCAGCCGCTATGCCACGGCCCTGGACATAGCCCGGGAGTTCGAGCAGGCCATCCACGGTGCGCCTGTGCCTGTGGCGGTGACCCTAGCGCCCCAGCCCGCGGTCCCTGCCTTTGAATTGCCTTTCGACACGCTGCCGGAAGAGCCGCAGCCGGGGGCCCTGAAGACCATGATCATCGCCGCGGTGATCGGTGGTGGCCTGGCCCTGGTGGTCATGGGCGCTGCCGCCGCCTGGTATTTCCTTTTCCACTAGGCCGGGATGCTATTGACCCTCACTGTATAGGGAACAATAAAAGAGGCCGGTGGCTCCTTCACTATGAAAGAGGCCACCGGCCTGATGTTTTCTGGTGGAGATGGGGGGAGTTGAACCCCCGTCCAGAAGACTGAGCCAAGAAGCACTACAAGCTTAGCCGGCTCTTTGCTCTCGCCCGGGCCACCTCTGCCGACCGAGTTGGCTCGGGCCAGCCGATGGTCTTAGACGGCCCTTATCGACGATGGGGGCCGCCGCACTCTGACTTTTCCGCGCCCGAACCCAACCCATCAGAGTGGGGTTGAGATGGACGCTAGCCGTCTCAGCGGCTAGGCGCACGATCCTTTGTTGCCGTTAGGCAGCGTAGGCGTACGCGTAGGCAGGTGTTCTGCCAGTTACATTTTTGCCCTTATTTAACGAGATCACTAGGGCGCCTCGGCTTGCTCTCCTTGACCTTCCTCCCCTGTCGAAACCCGACATCCCCACTTTTTCGAAAGGCCTTGCTCGCCTCTCACTTAAAGTATACCGCAAAAGCCAAACCTTTGCAAGTATCGTATAGGGTCAGGACATATCGCACAAGGCCGCTCTACTGTAAAGTCAGCCTTGAGCCAGTCCTGGTAGATCTGCTCAGGCGCTTTGTAGCCCAAGGCTGGTGAGTTCTTTAATAATACAAGCGGCTTAACCTATGTTACATAGTCACCGTCCCCAGGCGTAGGGCTGGTATCGTACCCACCATCAGGGACTTCGTTGCTTGGTTCTTCTCAGAAACTCCGCTGTCATTGCGAGCCGAAGCCGCGAGCGAAGCGTGGCGGGCAGCGAAGCAATCCGACCTGAAAGGTCGTTGCGAGGGCGAAGCCCGTGGCAATCTCCCAGAGTTTGCTTGGGCTCCGCCTCGCAACTTCGGCTTCGTCGGCAAAAACTGCCTCCTGCTCAGAAACTCCGCTGTCATTGCGAGCGGAGCGAAGCAATCTCCAGTTCGCTCGATGGGGATTGCTTCGTCGGCAAAAACTGCCTCCTCGCAATGACAGGGGAGTGTTTCTGCCTTCACGCATACCGCCGCGCGGTATGGAATTCTCGCAATGCCACTTCATTATTTAATGCGTTTGTATTAGAGTACTCCAGAAGCCACTCCAAATACTTCTGACGATCCTCATCGTCAAAGAATATATCCTCTCGCCTGTTACCTCTTTGCGTTACATGATATGGAACCCCTTCAACCACTGCTCCTGCTATCCTTGGCATGGTGCCTCAAGCATATACCCTCTACTCCACAAATGTCAAGAAACAGGTTGCGTCCTCTTTAATACCTTGGTGACTCCTTACTAGCAAAGAGACTGGTTCCAGGCACGGGGGCTTGCCTCAAGCCCGCCTTTTTGAGCCAGATGCGAATCAAGCAGGATTTGCTCCCATTCTTCATGCTAGCCGCGATTTCCTGTTGGGCCTCCACCCCTAGGGCCTCCAGCCATCCCTCTCTAACGGCAATGCAAGGGCATTGGTACTGCTCTGTCGCCCCAATCCTTTGGATCCCCCTGATGGCATGACACTTGGTAATCGTCACCTCAAGGATGTCCTCACCGATGATTTCAGACCCCCACTCCGTCATGGGAGGCGGCCACATCAGATCGGAAGCCTTCCGGAAACAGGCCAGGATATCTTCTAGGTTAAGGTTCGCCTTATCGATGTCCTTGCTAAGACCGGCCAGAACCCCTCTCATCACCCTTTTGGCGATTGGCCGGATGGCCTCTTGGTTGATCTCGTTGGCGGCCTCATAACCAAACCGCTTAGCTGCCCCTTGGTACCACAGGGCATCATGGAGCCACCATACCTTTTGTATCTCATGAGCCTTCATAACAAACCCTCTGGTTCAGAAAGCTTAGGAGTAAGTCAAGTATAGTATTCCGGCTTTGGACACCAAACAGCCAACTTCTCGCCCCTAACCTTCGGGTGTCTGTTTCTTGAGCACGACATGGCTGCCACGTAGCCGCACTTGTACGAAGCCCAAACGCTCCGACGCGCGGACAGCCTCCTGTCCCGCTACGCGGCGCAGTTTAGGCATGAGCGGCCACCTCAAAGGTGGTCAGTAAAGGGCGAGCCACTTCCGGTGAAGGGAATTCTTCCAGGTAGAGCTCCGTCGCCTCTTTGAGACTGGCGATAGCTTCCTCAATGGTGTATCCCTGGCTGACTGTTCCAACTTCAGGGCATTCCGCGACGTACAGGTCTTCCTCTTTGTGAAGAACTACGGGGAAGACTTGTGTCGTCATTCTGATGCTCCCTGCTGCGATTGTACCCGATGCTTCGCCTGACCATCAAGCCGAATGATACACAACGGGACGCCGGGGTTTGCGAAGGGGTCGCGTAGCGCATGTTTGGTGAGTAGGACCGCAGGTTACCCCGCGGACTCCTTGTAGAACCAGACAAACATATCTCATGCATCCGGCTCCCCGGAATGATTCATATACCGAAAGTTCTATGCATAAACCAGTCGCCCTTTCGATTCAGGAATTGGACGCCCCAATTCTCGTGCGGTCTCAATCCACTCTTGAATCACAACCTCCGCATTAGCAAGCGCTTCTTGATATGTCGCACCATCCGCCATGCAACCTGGCAACTCGGGCACCTCCGCGATAAAGGCCTCGTCTTCTTTACTCCAATAGATAATTACTTCATACCGAATCATCTTCGTCTCCCAGTTTGTATTTGAGAATTACATTGCGCACTTGCTTCACTTGATACGGCTTCGCCTTTGCTCCTTTGGGTTGTAGGTTCAGGATTTCCTCAACACCTTCTTTGGTGAAGATATGGTGGCTGCCGCGGACCCGTTCCTCAAATCCCAAACGACGTAGCAATTGACACAGTTTCACAATAGTTCCTTCATGTTTTCGCTCCCGCCGTTTTTGCCTGGCACGCTCATTTTAACACATCCATAATCTCTTTGCATATCATGTCGTGGAAGTACCGGCTAGGGCGAACATCCTCGTTCTCTATCGCCCTGGCGATCAAGGTCTTAGCAATAGCCCTATCGGGCTGGAGCAGATCCCGACGGATAAGTCTTTGAACCGCCCCATGGCCAGCGAACTCCACCTCGCCCTTTTCCCCCAATAGCTGGCCAATGGAGATAAAGGCCTGACCTCCTATGAGAATCGGGCACCCGGCCATGAACGTGTCCAGGAAGATGACTTCGAAGTGATGGTTCGTCTGAACCACATCCCGTTGGGAGAAAGTCAACACCTATTTTTTTCATTTGACCTGGACAACATGGCAGAAGGATATTGACTTTCAAGGCTTTGCTGGTATAATTGGTAGAACGTCTGTTCTAGAAGGCGGCACAAGGCCTGCCCTTACAAGGTGGTGCGTGAGACCGATTAAGCTGGTGGACCGCCGCGGGCGGCAGATAGCAGATGTCCTGGAGTGCAGCCTTAAGGCTGCGGAGTGCAAGTTCGGGACATCAGATCCACACTAACATGGTTGGGCTCCTACCCAACAGATTTCGAAATTCGAAATTCGTACGCATTGGCCATTCTCTGATGTCCTGGAGTGCAGCCTTAAGGCTGCGGAGTGCAGGTTCTGGACATCAGATCCACATCCAACAGATTTCGAAATTCGAAATTCGTACGCATTAATTGTGGGAGGTGGTTTAGTGAGCTGTGGCCAGGCGATAGCCCAGGCAGCCCGGAATGAAGTCGAACCCACGCGACCCTATGGCGTCATCATCCCCGATTTTTACTTCGATTGGCTTTTCCCCCTGCTCCTCCCCAGTGAGATCAGCGTCCTCCTCTACGCCTGCCGTTCGATCCTGGGCTACAGCCAGCATCGGGCGGAGCGCACTGACCTCATTTCCCTGTCCCAGATCGCCGATGGCGTTCGGGCTGGTGACCACGTTTACCGGCGTGGCACCGGCCTGGCCGTGAACACTATCCGGGCGGCTCTGACCGCCCTGGAGCGTGCCAACATCCTCTATCCCGTTGTGGTGGTTGGCGATCGCCTGGTGAGGGCGGCCCGCAAGCTACGTGGCCGTGGCCATGTCACGCGGTATACCCTGGTGGAGAGGGCCGAGGATATTGACTGGGAGTGGTTGGAGGCGCGGGGCGGCCGACGGGCGAGCGGCCAGCCAGAGGCGGCGGACCCCGATGTATCGGGGAGCCCTGCCGAACAAGAGGCAAATAAAACTGTCAACTCGCCAACGGAGAAAACTGTCAATCCACCGGTAGTTTTAGACGATAAAACTGTCAATCCGCCTGCAGGGAAAACTGTCAATCCACTGACAGTTTTACCAAATAAAACTGTCAATTCGCGTGCGATAAAACTGTCAAAATTTGATAGTACAGATAACAACTCTACAGATAAGCAACTAACCGAATGCTCCGCATTCGGAAGCGTTGCTTCCCCCCGCGGTGGCCCTGGCTCTGAAGGCTTGAAAGCGTACCGGAGGGCTAGCGGTTTTAACCCAATGCCCGAGGCTCGGCGGGCAGTGGGGCTTATCTCCCTCAAGCCCCGGCCTGGCACCTCGGCGTTAATCGTTCTCCTGGATGCAAAGCCCTCTTCACAGCCCGCGCTGACAGAGCCCCCGGCTGACCTGGTGGCCCAGACACCCGGTACCCATAACCAGGTGGCTAGGACGCCGACACTAGGTGGCCCAGCCACCAACACTAGGCGTCCTAGCCACCTGGAACAAGAACCAGTAACAAGAATCACTAACAAGAATCATGAGGGGGCGCATGAGCGCGCCCCCGCGCGGCCACGGGGCTCGACACAGAACCGGAGGCAGTTTAGCGCTCCTGTTGAGTATGCCCGCGCCCGGCTGGGCGCCTTGCCGAACAGCGTCCAGCGGGAGGCGATTGACCGGGCGGTTACTGCCGGGGATGCCGCGCTGCTGGAGCGGTGGAAGTTGTGCGTTGATGCCTGGCGGCTGGCTGGGCACAGCCCAGTGAATATCGCTGGGGTGCTGGACTGGTTCAAGGCTGGCGGGCCGCCTGCGGCTGGCAGCCAGGGCAGGGGTGAGCGGCAGGCCAGGCGGCGTGTCTCGAGGTGGGATGAGGAGGAGCTTGCGGCGCAGCAGGCGGCGGATGCCTTCAAGGAGTGGCCTGATCCGGATGAGGCGGACGGTCCGGTTGTGATCGATCTTGATGAGTTTTATTCGAATGTCCCGGCTCGGGCGGGGCCTGGGGCGGCGTTCTGACCGACTATAGATTGCAGATTTGAGATTTCAGGTTTGAGCGTGTCCGGTGTTAAATCCGCAATCTGCAATCTGAAATGGCCGACTAGGAGGTGTGGCGTGGGCGAATTCATGGGCATGGCGGGGGTCCCGCTGATCGTGGGACCGGGCTGCGGTGGGTGAAGATGCCAGCAGTCCAGGCGGCGCTAAGGCAAGAGCAAGCAACCTGGCCGGCGTCATGGCCAATGGCTGATAGCTGATGGCCGATAGCAGCTCTGCTATCCGCTACCTGCCATCTGCAATGACTGGAGTACAGGCTTTAGCCTGTCAATGCCTGCTCGATTGTTGCAACGTTAGCCGGTTATTGACTACCTGGAGGGCGATGATTTCTGGCACGGGCAGCCTGAAGGCTGCACTCCAACTGCTAATTTTATTTTCAGAGGAGGGACATCGCCAGGAACACCGGGGGCCTTGGGCAGCCCGGGTAAGCGCGGCCCGGGCGTCTTGATGTCCCGGAGTTCAACTCCGGGACATCAAGGCCTGCATTTCACGGAGGCCTTGACCTGGCTGAGTGGGTGGCTGCCATGGAGGAGAAGCGGATAGCAGATAGCGGATAGCAGTTACGGCTGATAGCAGATGGCAGATGGAAGCCGTCATCCATCGAGTGTGGGGACACCAGGGCTTACTCTGGCGTTAATGTAGGACAAGTTGCCAACTTGTCCTACATCCTCCTCATCCGCGCTCCCGCTCCTTCATTTCCCTCTCTATCTCGCGCTGGGCGTCGCGCTCGGCGATGGCCTCGCGCTTGTCGTACTGGCGTTTGCCCTTGGCCAAGGCGACCTCTACCTTGGCCCGGTTGCCTTTGATATAGATGCGTAGCGGCACCAGGGTCAGGTTGCGGCCCTGAAGCTTTTGGGCCAGGCGTTGGATCTCGTCCTTATGGAGCAAGAGCTTCCGGGGGCGAGTGGGGTTCACGTTGTAGCGGCTGCCGTGTTCGTAGGGCGAGACGTGGACGTTCCACAGCCAGGCCTGGCCCTGTTCCACCTTCACGAAGCTGTCACGGAGGTTCACCCGGCCCAGGCGCACCGATTTGATCTCCGTGCCGGTGAGGGCAATGCCCGCCTCCCAGGACTTCTCCACGAAGTAGTCGTGGTAGGCCTTGCGATTGGTGGCGACGACTTTCTCGCTCATTTGCCCGTCTTGAGGTATTCCCGGGCCCGGTCCAATTGCGGGTCTCTTTGGGCCTGGATGTCGTCCTCGGTCATGGTCACGACGATGTCGGGGGCCAGGCCTTGCTCGTTGATCTGCCGACCCTTGGGGGTGTACCAATAGCCGCTGGTGATGTGGACGCTGGAGCCGTCGGACAGGCTGTGGTCCAGGAACACCGAGCCCTTGCCGAAGGTCTGCTCGCCGATGAGGATCGCCCTCCCACTATCCTGCAAAGCCCCGGAGAGTATCTCCGAGGCGCTGGCCGTGCCCTTGTTCACCAGGACCACCAGCGGTATCTTCGCTGCTATGGGCTTGGCCTTGGCCCGGTATTTCTCCTGACCGGTCTTGCTGCTCTTGTAGACCAGCGTTTTGCCGCCGTCCGCGTATTGCCAGGTCTTCTCGTCCTCCCTGGTCTTTTCGGAAACGATCACTCCTTCGGGGATAAACAGGCCGGCGACCTCGATGGAGGTTTGTAGATATCCACCGGGGTTGTTGCGCAGGTCCAAGATCAGGCTCTTAGGGTTGTTCTTGAGCAGGCCCTCCAGCACGTCCACCAGCTCGACCAGAGACTTGTCCCCGAAGCGGCTGAACCTGACGTAGGCGATGTCCCCGTCCAGCATCTTGCCGACAGCGCTGGGCACCAATATCTCCGCCCGGGTGATCACCACCTCCAGTGGCTCCTTCATGCCCTCTCGTTGGATGGTTAGCTTGACGCTGGTCCCTTTGGGCCCCCGGATCAGGATCACCGCGTCGAAGACGCTCATCCTGGCCGTGTCCTTGCCGTCGATCTTCAGGATCGCGTCGCCTCGCCGCAACCCGGCCTTCTCCGCCGGGGTGCCGGCCATGGGTGCCACGATGATGATGCGCCCCTCACGCTTGCCGATCTCGGCGCCAATCCCCTCGAACTTGCCCTCCTTCAGGTCCTGGCGGGTCATAGCGGTGACCTGGGGATCCAGGAAGGTGGTGTAGGGGTCGTCCAGGGCCTCCAGGGCGCCCTTGATGGCGCCGTAGAGCATCTTCTGGCGGTCCACCGGTTTGCCGTAAAAGTCCTGTTCGGCGATGTTCCAGGCCTGCCAGAAGAGCTTGAACTGCTCCTCCATGCCGGCCGGCACCTCGCCGCTGGCCGCCGGGGTGGGCGTTGCCGGGGGGATCGGCTTCGGCGAGAGGGCGGTGTTGGCCGCCCAGCCGAACCCGAAACAGGCCGCCGAGACGGTGAGCACTAGTAGTGCCAGGATAGAGATCTTGGCTAGCGTTCGCACCGGTAATTCCTTTCAGGTACTGGAAACAAACATCAACCCCCTGATGTCCCAGAGTTGAACTCTGGGACATCAGGGCCAGGTTTCTTAAAAAGCCTGGTTTCTAATTAGCTCCGCTTGCTACCGACCGACCACGGTGGGCTGGGGAGTGGCCGGGATCTTGGCTAATAGCCCGCTTTTCAGGTACTCCAGGGCCCTGGCCAGTTGGGGGTCCCGGTTCTCCTTGACGTCCTCCTCGGTGGCCTTGACCTCCAGATCTGGCACCAAGCCCTGGCCGTGGATCCGCCGCTCTTTAGAGGTGAGCCAATGGGCGATGGTCACGTGCACGCTGGAGCCGTCGCTGAGGCCACGAGAGACCTGGGCCGTCCCCTTGCCGAAGGTCTTCTCGCCGATGAGGATCCCCCGGCCGTTTTCCTGGATGGCACTGGCGGCGATCTCCGCGGCGCTGGCGGTCCACTTGTTGACCAGCACGGCCATGGGCAGATCGGTGGCCATCCCGCCCGGTGCCACCTTGTGGGCCCGTTTATTATTGCTGCCAAAGTCCTCCCATACCACCACCCCGTCGTTCAAGAACTGGCTGGCCACCGTCACGGCAATGTGCAGGTAGCCTCCCAGGTCGTTGCGCAGGTCCAGCACCAGGGCCTTGGCACCCTGTCGTCGCAGGTCACTCAGGGCCTTAGAGAGCTCGCCAGGGGTGGTTTCGCTGAAGCTGGAGATCCAGACGTAGCCCACGTTCTCCTCCAGCATCCTGGCCTTCACCGTCGGGGTGGGGATTTTGGCCCGAACCAACTCATAAGATATAGGGTCCGGCAGGTTACCCCGGGCCACCGTAAGCTTCACTTTGGTGCCCACCGGGCCCCGGATCAGGTCTATGGCCTCGTCCCTGGAGAGGCCGGCAATGTCCCGATCGTCCACCTTGAGGATCACGTCCCCGGCCTTGAGGCCGGCCCTGGCCGCCGGGGTGCCCTCGATGGGCTCCACCACGATCAGGCGCTTGTCCTTCATCTCCACGGTCACGCCCACGCCGCCAAAGGAGCCCTGGAGCTGATCGGCCTCCCGACGGGTGCTGGCCGGCGGGGAAAAGGTGGTGGTGCTATCGCCCAGGGACTCCAGCATGCCCCTGATGGCGCCGTAGGTCATCTTCTGAGGGTCCAGGGAACTTCGGTCGTAGAATTCCCGGTTGACCACCTCCCAGGCCTCCCAGAAGACGCGAAAGCGCTGGTGCACCTCCGGTGAACCCGGACCCTGGGCACCGGGCGTGCCGGAGCCACCGGCGCCGTAACCAGTAAGAAAGGCGGCCGTTATCACCGCGGCCGCCAGTATCGCCATGAACAGGTCTCTTGCCAGCCTATGCATGAGCATCGCCCTTTCTACGCCGCGCAATGCCGATGTGGCAGCCAGGGTATTTTAGCAAACCGGGGGGCAAAAAGCAATCACGATCAGCTCTGCTGCAGGAAAGCACGGAACAGGTCGCGGCTGGCCTCCAGGACCGGGGTTCGCTCATCTGGGGGGAATTCGTGGAAGACCGTGTGGGTGTTTTGGGCCGTATGCTCTATGCTATCGAACAACACGAAAGGCACCGGCTCCGGGGTGTGGGCCCGCAGGGCCACCGGGGTGGCGTGGTCGGGCATGACCAGGGCTCGAAAGCCTACGTGCTCTTGGGTCAAGGCTTGAACGAGCGGGCCGACGACCTCTCGATCGAAGAGCTCGACGGCCCGAACCTTCTTGCGGAAGTCGCCCTCGTGCCCCGCTTCGTCCGGTGCCTCCACGTGGACCAAGACGAAGTCGCCGTCGTTCAGGGCCTGGAGGGCAGCCTCCACTTTTCCCCGCAAATTGCTCTCCAGGGTTCCATCAGCCCCGGGCACGATCATCACCTGCAGGCCGGCCTCCAGGGCGATACCCCTCACCACGTCTACCGCCGATATGGCAGTCCCCTGGAGGCCCGTGCGCTGAGCAAAAGGCACCAAGTGAGGCCGGCGCCCCGGGCCCCAGAGCCAGATCAGGTTAGCCGGCCTCTTGCCCTCTCGCCGACGAGCGAGGTTCACGGGATGCTTCTCCAGAAGCTCCCCCGAGGCCTCCACCAACTGGCGCAGGAACTCACCCGCACTGCTCGGGGGCAGGGCCTCCCGGTAGGGCCGTCCCAGGATATCGTGGGGCGGAGGGCATTCCTGGTCCAGGCTGTCCCCGCCGGAGACAACCAGCAGGTGCCGGTAGCCCACACCGGGGTGAAAGCTCATTGGCGGCGCCACCCGCCCGGTCAGGTAACGGTTCAGGTATTCCACCAGGGCCCGGGCCTCGGCAGAACTGATACCCCCGGCGCTATGGTCCACCAGTATCCCATCCACCACGGTAACCAGGTTGCAGCGGAACGACACCGCTTCATCGGGCAGAGGTATGCCCATGCCCACGGCCTCCAGGGGGCCCCGGCCGGTGTAGCAGACCCGAGGGTCATAGCCCAGGATGCTGAGGATGGCGATGTCACTGCCCGCGGCCATCCCTGGGGGAATGGTGCGGGCCAGGCCGGTCACGCCCCGGGCGCATAGGCGGTCCAGGTTTGGCTTGTGGGCGACCTGCAGAGGGGTCTTTCCCCCTAGCTCAGGGATGGGCCGGTCGGCCATGCCGTCGCCGATCAAAAGCAGGTATTTCATCGGCATGCTCTATGAAACGTTCCACGTTAGAACGTTGATGTCCCGGAGTTCAACTCCGGGACATCGTTCGACTCGGGTCAGCCTACCCTGGGAAGCGTAGCTAGGGCCTTCCGCACCTTCTCCACCGGATAGGAGTAGTCTTCCAGCTCGCCGGCCAGGTACTGCTCGTAAGCCGCCAGGTCGAAGTGGCCGTGACCGCTCAGGTTGAACAATATGGTCTTGCTCCTGCCCTCTGCTTTGCTCTTCAGGGCCTCGTCCACCACCACCCGGATGGCGTGGGCCGATTCGGGGGCCGGGACGATGCCCTCGCTGCGGGCAAAGAGGACGCTGGCCTCGAACACCGCCCGCTGCCCGCAGGCCACGGCCTCGATGGCCTCCTGCTGGTACAGGGCGCTCACCAGGGGCGCCATGCCGTGGTAGCGCAGGCCTCCAGCGTGGATGCCGGCGGGCACGAAAGTGTGGCCCAAAGTGTACATCTTGACCAGTGGTGTCATCATGGCCGTATCGCCGAAATCGTAGGCGTATACGCCCCGGGTGAGGCTGGGGCAGGCCTCGGGCTCCACGGCAATGAAGCGGATCGCCCGCCCGGCAAACCGGTCCTTGAGAAAAGGAAAGGCTATGCCCGCGAAGTTGCTTCCCCCGCCCGTACAGCCGATGACGACGTCAGGATAGGCGTCGACCTTCTCCATCTGGGCCCGGGCCTCCTGGCCGATGATGGTCTGGTGCAGGAGCACGTGGTTCAACACGCTGCCCAGGGAGTACTTAGTATCATCCCGGGACGCCGCATCCTCCACCGCCTCGCTGATGGCTATGCCCAAAGAGCCGGGCGAACCAGGCTCCTGGGCCAGGATCCCGCGGCCGGCGTTGGTGTCCTGGCTGGGGCTCGGCACTACCTGGGCACCCCAGGTCTCCATGAGCACCCGGCGGTAGGGCTTCTGATGGTAGCTGACTTTGACCATGTAAACCTTGCACTCCAGGCCGAAGAAGTTGCAGGCCATGGCCAGGGCCGAGCCCCACTGGCCGGCGCCGGTCTCTGTGGTAAGCCGCTTGACACCTTCCTTCTTGTTGTAGTAGGCCTGGGCCACGGCGGTATTAGGCTTGTGGCTGCCCGCTGGGCTCGTGCCCTCATACTTATAAAAGACGCGGGCCGGGGTGTCCAAAACCGCCTCCAAGCGCCGGGCGCGATACAGGGGCGTGGGCCTCCACAGCCGATATATCGCCTGGACCTCCTCCGGGATGGGGATGTACCGTTCCTGGCTTACTTCCTGGCCGATGAGCTCCATGGGAAAGAGCGGGGCCAGGTCGGCCGGGCCGATGGGTTGCCCGGTCCCCGGGTGCAGCACCGGGGCCAGTGGCTCTGGCATGTCCGCGGCGATGTTGTACCATTCCCTGGGCATTTCCCTCTCGCTGAGTTGAACCTTGGTCTCGTCCATGGCATCCTCCTCCATACGTTTTGTGCCCTGATGTCCCGGAGTTCAACTCCGGGACATCAGGA
>JBFMCB010000075.1:0-14151 GCA_040754915.1 Chloroflexota bacterium
CCAAGGCGGCGGGCTTCGCCGTGCTCCTGCGGTTCTTCATAACCGCTTTACCTCACGTGGCTGTGGACTGGGCCCTGCTCATCGCCGTGGTTTCCGTGGCCACCATGACCATGGGCAACCTCATCGCCATCGCCCAGGCCAACGTGAAGCGCATGTTGGCCTACTCCAGCATCGCCCAGGCCGGCTATGTGCTCATCGGCCTGGCCGCCGTGGGCTCTTTGACCAGTAACGAATTCGGCACGCCGGCCGTCTTGATCTATCTTCTGGGCTACCTCTTCACCAACCTTGGCGCCTTCATCGTCGTCATCGTCTTCGAGCGGGCCACCGGCTCCAACCAGATCGCCGACTACGCCGGTCTCATGCGCCGGGCCCCCTTCCTGGCCGTGTCCCTGGTCGTCTTCTTCCTGTCTCTCACCGGCTTCCCCTCCACTGCCGGGTTCATCGGCAAGCTCTTCGTCTTCGCCTCGGCCATCCAGGGGCAGCTCGTCTGGCTGGCCATCCTCGGCGTGGTCAACAGTGTCATCTCCGTGTACTACTACTTCAACGTGGTCCGCCAGATGTTTTTCTTGCCCGCCCAAGACACCTCCCCCATCGCCGAGACCGTGCCCCTGCGCTGGGCTCTCCTGATCGCCCTGGCCATGACCTTCGTCATCGGCCTCTACCCCCAGCCCTTCGTGGAGCTGGTCCGCTACTCGGCCCAGTTCGTGCAGTTCTGATCGAGGCTGGTTGTCCCTAGGCCACGGCAGGGCCTTCCTGCCGCCCCCTCTGCCGGCGCACCGTGAACCACTGCCAGAGCACTACCACCGCGAACAGGGCCACGCCTACCAGGTCCGTGGCTTGGGCCGGGTAGATCAAGAGCAGCCCGGCCACCGTCAGGAGCACCCGTTCCGGCCGGCTGGCCCGGCGCAAGAGCCACCCTCCCACCCCGCTCACCAGGGCGGTGATCCCCACCATGGCCGTGAAGCTGATCCAGAGGTTGCTCCCCAGGTCGCTCTGCAGCAGGAGCGCCACCCCCGCCGGGTTGATGGTGAACATGAAGGGCACGATGAAGGCCGGCAGGGTGTACTTCCAGGCCATCATCATGGTCTTGTACGGGTTGCCGCCGGTGATGGCCGCCGCCGCGAAGGCCGAGAGCCCCACCGGCGGTGACACCTCGGAGAGGATGGCGTAGTAGAACACGAACATGTGGGCGGCGAAGTCGGGCACCCCCAGCTTGATCAGGGCCGGCCCGATCATCACCACCGCCACGATGTAGGAGGCGGTGATGGGCAGGGCCAGGCCCAGGAGCCAGACGGCGATGGCGGCATAGACCAGCGTCAGGAAGAGGCTCCCGCCGGCCAGGCTCACGATGATCAGGGAGAGCTTCAGCCCCAACCCGGTGAGGGTGAACACCCCCACGATGATCCCGGCGCAGGCGCAGGTTGCCGCCACTGAGAGGACCTGTCTGGCCCCGCTGTCCAGGGACTTCACCAGCTTCGTGGGCACCCAGGCCTCCTCCCCACGGCGCCGCCCCAGGGCCGCCGCCAGGGCCACCAGCCCCAACAACGAGAAGAGGGCCGGGAGGCCGACCTCACCGGTGAGGGACTGGGAGGCCCGGCCGATGACCAGGCTGGCGACGGCGAAGCCCAGGAGCCACCGCCGGGACACCAGTGCCGTCTCCAGCCGCAACACGCTAAAGACGACGGCCAGGATGCTGGCCCAGAACACCGCCCAGATGGCGGTGAAGCCCATGACCATGAAGACCACTATGGCGAATAGCGACGTGAAATGGTACCAGTACTTGGCGGTGAGCTCCCGGAGGCGAGGCGCCTCCACCTGTACCTCCTTAATGCCGAACTTGCGGGCGTCCAGCTCGATCATCAGAAAGATCGAAAGGTAGTACAGGAGGGTCGGCACCAGGGACATGATGATGACCTGGAGGTAGGAGATCTTCAGGAACTCGGCGATGAGGAACGAGGCCGCCCCCAAGACTGGCGGCGAGAGCACGGCGCCGATGCCGCCGGCGGAGAGGATGCCCCCCGCTGACTCCCGGTCGTACCCGGCCTTTTTAAGCATAGGGTAGGCGATAGAGCCCAACGTCACGGTGGTGGCCACGCCGCTGCCCGAGGGGCCGCCCAGGAGAAAAGAGGCCAGGGTTACCGTGCGCCCGGCACCGGTGGGCTTGCGGCCCAGGGCGGAGAAAGAGAAGTCCACGAAGAACCTGCCCGCTCCGGAGAATTCTAGCACTGCCCCGTAGATGGTGAACAGGATGATGAACGAGGAGGCCACGTCGATGGGCACGCCGAAGATGCCCTCCAGGGTCATGTACATGTGCCCCACCAGCCGCCCGATGTCATACCCTCGGTGCGTCCAGGGAGGAGGCAGCCATGGCCCCACGTAAGCGTATACCAGGAAGAGCACGGTGAGGGCCGAAAGGTGCCAGCCCACGGTGCGCCGGGTGGCCTCCAGGATCAGCACGATCGTTATGGCACCG
This sequence comes from Chloroflexota bacterium, assembly GCA_040754915.1. Classification (GTDB taxonomy): domain Bacteria; phylum Chloroflexota; class DTOL01; order DTOL01; family JACQYG01; genus JACQYG01. Next base: position 2,474 of record JBFMCB010000075.1, read on the forward strand.
AAAAGCAGGTCCCGGCTGTTGGGCGTCACCGCCCGGTAGATGAAGGTCTCAAAATCCACGAAGATGTAGCCGATGGCCACGGCGGCGGCCGCTACCAGGGCAAAGTCGAACCAGGGCACCTGCGTCCGCCACTTCTTACTGGAGGGGTACAGGAAAAAGGTCAGGACCAATGCCAGCAGGAGGAACGCCGCTCGGAAGACGTGGGCGATGATAGTCTCCCGGGCCCCGTAGAGGCTGTAGAGCGAGAGGAAAACGGCCAGGGCCGTCACCAGGGCGCCCATGCGCCCGATAAGCTGCCGGGTCGGCGCCTCGAACTCCTCGATCAGCTCTTCCACGTCCTTTGCCGGTTCCCGAATCTCTTCCGCCATCGCCTCTCCTTTCCGTCTTTGTCGCCCCCTGACTGGACCACAATCCCGTGGAGAAGGCCCGCTTAGTCCGACCCTTCACTGTTGAGCCGGGGTGCTGAAATGCTGGGGTGCAGAGGTGCTCTCCCCTGCTCCTCGTGGCAGCCCCATCAACGCTCTGGGCACCCGGGCGATCCGCAAACGTACCGCCTGGCCCTCGGCCACCAGGCCCTCCAGCGGGATCTCCCGTCCATCGTGGATCAAACGCGGTCGGCCGATGCCCTCCACCCGCACCCGCACCTCCCCCAAAGGCCGGCCCAGGCCGGAGGCTCGAGCCATGCCGCCGGGCAGCGGCGTTGCCTGGGTCAGGGCATAGTACTCCAGGGCCGCCGGGCTGCTCACGACCGAATCGAGGACCAATCCCTGCCCTGGCTCGAAGCGGTAGACCTCGTGCACCTGGGCTTCGTACATGGAATGGGTGTAGGAGAGTGTGAAGGCCTGCCCTGGAGCGATGGGCAGGCGGACCAGGACAAGGCCCTCGTGCCCCTCAAGGATCTCCAAAACACTCGTGGGGCTCAACGCGAGCCCCACGAGAAAGGCCAACAAGAGTCCCGTGGCCGCCAGGCCCAGGCAGCGCCCTGACCTCAATACCCCATGACCTCCAAATTTGTGGCCGGTAGCAAATCGCCCAACGCGGTTGGGCTGGGAATGCAGCCTTAAGGCTGCACTCCTAGGGGTAGCAGGCCAATCGCATTGGCCGTCTTGGGGCATCGTCAAACCTGGTCTCTACTTCCAGACGCCCTTCTCTTTGTAGTACCTGATGGCCCCGGGATGGAAGGGCAAGGGCGAACCCACCACTGCGCTCTGCAGGGTGAGCTTCTCCGCCTCCTTGTGCACGGCCACCAGGTCGGGCTTGTGGTCGAACATGGCCTTCACGATGTTGTAGGCCAGCTTCTCGTCGAACTTATCGCTGGCGATGAGCAGATTAGCCACACCGGCCACGCTCGTGTCTGCCTCCACCCCACCGTAGGTGCCTTTGGGGATGACCAGCTTGAAGTACACCGGGCCATACTTCTCCACCATCTTGGGGATGGCGTCTTCGTGGGAGATGAGCTTCATCTTGAAGCCCGGGGTCGCACTCAGGTCCAGGATGGCTGCCGTGGGCAGGCCGCCGTCCCAGAAAAAGGCGTCCAGCTTGCGATCCTTCATGGCCGCCGCCGACTCCGACACGCCCAGCTTCTCCTGCTTGGTGTCCTTGGCCGGGTCGATGCCGTAGGCCTCCAGGACGCGCAGGGCCTTCACCTCCGTGCCGCTCCCCGGGGCGCCGGTGGAGATCTTCTTGCCCCTCAGGTCGGCCACGGTGTTGATCCCGCTGCCCTCGGCCGTGACCAGGTGCATGTAGTTGCCGTACAGGTTGGCCAGGGTGCGCAGGGCCATCTTGCCCGTCTCCTTGAACTTGCCGGTTCCCTGCAAGGCATCGTAGCCCACGTCGGCCATGATCAGGGCCAGGTCGGCCTTGCCGTCATTGATCAGCTTGCAGTTGTCCACCGAGGCCGCCGTCACCTCGGCTGTGGCCTCGGTATTGGGCACGTACTGGGAGATGAGCTTGGCCAGGCCGCCACCGTAGGGGTAGTAGACGCCGCCGGTGCCGCCGGTGGCAATGGAGATGCGTTTGGCCTCTGGCTTCGGGCCACACTGGAGAGTTAACAGCGGAACAACCAGGGCCAGGCCGACCAGGATGAGGGGGGTTAGGGGGGCATGGCGCCCCTTTGCAAATGCCGATCGTTTCACTTCAGTCCCTCCTTCGTTCTTTTAGTAAGGAAACGCCGCCGGTCTAACAAAAAAGCGGTGGCTGCCACCGGGCCAAACCAGGCCCGGGCGGCCACCGCTCCAGCGGGCATATTGCAGGGTGACTCGGCCGTTTAGCAGCCATGTTCCACGTAGACCGACGCGGGCACGGCGGGGTGAGCATGGTTCCCTCGAGCAATCCCACAGTCTACAGGTGCTACCATCGGCGTGGCTCCTGCCACGAAAAGCAGGGCCATTCTAGCGTACAGGCACGAAATTGTCAATCAGATTACGCGATCTATCGAAGGGGGTGCAGCCCCGCGGCGGCCTGCTGACCCTCTGGGGGCTGCGCGTGCTCTCGTACCGGCCATGAACAAGGCAACTTGGGCTAACGGCTTACCTGCTTGTGAAGTGCCGAAGGCATTTTAACTCTTCTTACAATTATCGTGCTCGCTGTGGCCGATGTTGCCGCCGTTGCCGCCGTCATCCACTGCTTAGGTGTCCCGCCGCCAAGTCTTTTTCCATGAAGACGTCAAAGCCCCAAGGTCTCTCGATCTTGTCAGCCAAATTATATCCTAACTTCTTGTAGAAGTTGACTGCCCAATTCGCCTTCCCTACCGTGAGGAGTCTAAGTCTTCTGAGGCCTATCTTCCTGGCTTTCCGTTCCAAATGGGTTATTAAGGCAGTTCCGATTCCCTTCCTTTGATGTTCCGGAAGTATGTAGACCCAACGAATCCTTCCAGTTTCCTCACTTTCAATTTGTAGAGCCGCGACACCAACAATCTTACCTTCACTTTTATAAATGTAAAACGTCATCCTCTCAAAATCTTCTAAGAGCTTGTCGAGAGATAGGACAGGCTCTTTGAAATGCTCCTGCGGGATTATGTTCTTATATGCTTCTCGATTGCTCGTATTGATTACCAAAAGAATCTCTGCCGCATCGTCGAAGCACGCTTTCTCAATCATATTGCCTCGTTCGCTTCTTGTTTCCCCTTAGGTGTTCTTCATAAATTTCGCCTGACATTCTGTGCGTTTGCGAAGTGCTAAGTGCTAGGAGCATACAGGAGAGAGACGAGCCGCATTTATCAGAGCCTTTACAGCAATCCGATGTTGCGCACGCCACCACTGGGGCAGTGGACTTTTTACACCGCTATACAGCCAGGTCCCGGCGCTCGAAAGCGAGCAGGGCCACGACCAACAACAGCCCCGTCAGCCCAATCAGCACCGCCGCGTGCCCCAAGTACAGCCCGTTTTTCAGCGGATCGGCGCCAATATAGTAGTACAATGGTGACAACCTGCGGTAACGCTCCAAAACTTCCACCACGGGGGCGAGTGAGTTGAGGAAGTAGGCTGCCACGGCAACCGCACTCGCCACGCCGAGGCTTAGCCCTCGGTCGCCACAGGCGCAGCCCACCGCTAAAGCCAAGGCACCAAAGGCTAACCCCAGCAAGGCGCCACTCATCGTGGCCTCCGCCATTCGCCCTAAGCTGACCCCGAGTTCGACCGCTAGCGCGCAGATGGCCAACCCCAGCCAGAAGGCAAATGCCAGCAAGATCGTAGAAACAACCAGCGCGGCGAACTTCTCCGCCACTACCCGCCAACGGGGTAACGGGTTGGATAGCAGCAGATCCATTGTGCCACGTTCCTCTTCCCCGGCGATGGCATTGCTGCCGAAGCCGATGGCAAAGACCAAAAACAGCAGTGGCAACATAAGGAAGAATAGGCTGCTGTTGAGATAGCCCTCGGGCGAGGCAAAGTCGGAGAACTCGCCCACGAATGGTTTTATCAGCGCCTCTGGCATTGTTTTAAGCAGCTTGTCATATTCCGGCGCCATTTGGCGGATGCTGGGATACAACAGGCCAGTGAATAGGGCTATTGCCAGCAGGCCGATTCCCCACCACAGTAGGGCACGACGCTGATCGCGCAAGGTCTTCAAGAAGACGTTACGCAGCATGGCCCTCACCTCCGGCGTAGTAGGCCAGGAAGATCTCTTCCAGGCTTGGTTCGTGGCTGATCACATTGACCACCTGGAACTGTGCGGCGACCTTGATTAGCGCGTCCAGGGTGCCAATCACCGTGCAACGCAGCACACCATGTTCCACTATCACATCGCGCACGCCGGCCAGACGAGCGAAAACCTCCCGGGGCACAGGTGTGGCAAAGTGAATCTCCAATTGACGCAAGGTGCGGGCTTTTAGCACCGCCACGGTCTCTACGGCGATCAGCCGCCCTTCGCGGATGATCCCCACGCGGTCGCATACCCGTTCCACCTCTGGCAGGATATGCGACGAAAGGAATACCGTCCGCCCCTCGGCCTTGGCCTCGGCGATCAGGCGGTAGAATTCCTGCTGCATCAATGGGTCCAGGCCGAGAGTTGGCTCGTCCAGGATGAGCAGTTCCGGCTTGTGCATAAACGCCTGGATCAGCCCGATCTTCTGTTTGTTGCCGTGTGAGAGCGAGCAGATGGGCTGGGAGAGATTGCAATCCAGCCGTGCCGCCAGTTCCTCGACAAATCTCCACTCCATGCCCCTGCGCAAGTGGCCCACGTAGCGCAGCAACTCCGCGCCGGTCAGGTTCTCGTACAGCGCCAGTTCCCCGGGCAGGTGGCCGATGCGCTGCCTTATCTCGCGGCTGGTCCGGCGCGTATTGAGATCGAAGATCGTCGCACGGCCGCGCGTGGGGCGGATGAAGTCCAGCAGCAGGCGGATGGTTGTCGTCTTGCCCGCGCCGTTGGGGCCGAGATAGCCGAACACCTCGCCCCGCCGGACCTCGATGTTGATATCGAGTACGCCCCGCTGCTTGCCGTAGAACTTCGTCAGGCCTTCGGTACGAATGATAGTGTTATTCATCGTGCTTTCCTCACTTCTATCCCCTCGTCTCCTAATCCCAGGCATTGCGCCTGACGACCGGCGCATTTATGCGGTGCCGGAGCGTAGCCGAGGCATTGTCGCAAACTCATCGGTATACCAAGTTGGCCGAACCTATTGGAAAAACAATTCAGTTGTCTCCCTCACTGTCTCCGCATCGAAGGCAAGACCCAATCCTGCAAAGGATGGGATGTCGCCTACTGGCGTTCGAACGGGAGCGTATCTCGTTTCAGCTACGATGCCTAGAAGGATAGGCGGAGGACAACCCATCACTATGTTGCCTTTGACAAAGCGCCCCGTAGTTGGTTTGAGCACGACAGGGCTGCCACTCGAGCCAGGAATGGTCGCTCCATCAATTAGGAAGCCCCGCAGTATCCGCTTACGTAGAGTACCATCTGATTCTCGATAATCGTCCTCAAGGGTTTCACCGATGCGGGTGGCGATAATTCCGCCCCTCAGAAGGGGGACATTGGTTGCACCTTGTCGGAGCCCCAGAGGATAGCCAATTACCACTATTTCGTCCCCCATTGTAATGTCAAGCTCTTCCATTTTCTCTCGGTCAACGAAAAGAGAGTAGTCAGCCCATCGCTTCTCAATCTGTGGATACTGTACAAGCAGCGGTGTGACGTCGAAAGCCAGAACATCCACATCTCTATTAGGATGCTCACGCCAGCGCTTAGAGCCATCGTCAAGGTTTAGGGGGAGCTTTGCAGTCTGCCCGGTGATAGAGCCGTCTGCATTCTTGACATTGAGATATAAAACGACCCGGGTGGCACCGCGTCTTTTTTCAGCCTTCTCGTGAAGAACGTGCTTGTTTGTCGCAAGGAAGATTCGGCCTTTCGTATCATCTATTGCTCGGAAAACTAGAAACCCGGTACCACCCCCACCCCATTCGTTCTCAATCAGCATAGTAGCGTATATCCAAGATTCAGCGATAGGAGAAGCCATCTGCTCACCTCCTGTGAGGCCAAATGTCGTATAAGTCCTTCATTAAGTAAGGAAAGGGACAGGCTACTTTTTGTTAGAAGGATTAAGTGATGCCGAGAATTGCGAGAGGCCTGGCTGACGGTCTTGTTTATGGGATGAAAAAGTAGCCTGTCCCCTTTCCGGACCTACCAATTGGGATGGCTGCCGTAAGCCAAGCCCGAATCGGTGTGTGACACACCACCAGCCCCAGCGCCGCGTCCCGCCAGGGGAGGTGCGAGAACTGCGGGCCCCGGTGGCTCACCGGCGCCATCGGCACAGTGCCCTGCACCGCCATAACCTGGTGCCACCCAGTGGCGAACTGTTCGCCCCCTGTCACCGCCCCCGGTGGGAAGAGCTCGACCTGCCACCCTCGGAGAGGCTGCGCACGCGCCAGGACCTGGCCATCTTGGACCGCCTGAAGCCCCTCATCTATTTGTGTTCAGAACAGGCTGATACTAGCTGCTTGAACGGCAAATCCCGAAAACGCTCGAAATCCGGCTGAAGCACTTTCACGAATGTCCAGCGCTCGCCAGTTAGTTCCGAAACCGTCTGGCACCACCCGGTAGCAGCCTCGACCTTCGCTGGCGTATCCTCTTGCCCATCCCATCCGACGCCCTTCGGCTCCAGTAGGAAATGGCCGCCAGTCGTTTTGGCCACAAAATCCGGCGTATAGTGGCGCAGGTAACCCTGGGTGTCGTGGTACGGGATGCGCAATGGCATTCGCGGCAGCACTTTGGTGTAGGCCAGCACTTCCTCCTGTTCATCGAGATAACGTATGAAGTGCTTCTCATATTCAGAGCCGCGCGGATAAGGCAAGGCTTCAAAGACGGTCTTTTTCGCGGGATAGACCGGCTCCGAAGTATGAAAGGGCTCCATCCGGCTCGCCGCGAACCGCTCGACTAACTGATAGGGCTCCTCGACCACCTGCAAGCGCAAAATGGCATCCGCGAAGACATCACGAATCTTCTCCCGAACTGGCAGGTGATTGAGTTTGCGGACCGTGTCCGGTTCCGCCATATCCACGCACGAGTCGAAGAGGCGCTGCTCGATGTATTGCCGTACCTTAGGTACCACCTCGGCGAACTGGGCGGAGGCAGCGCATCGGGAGAGGATAGCTTTGGTGATGTTAGCAAGATAGATGTCATACCGGTCGGTGTAATCAAAGGATAGCTCTCGCTCCAGGTCTGTCTTTTGAGTGAGCAGGTCCTTCTCCCGGTACATCACCTTAGGCAGCGTAATGTCAGCAAAGCGGAACAGGCCGTCCGGTAGGGACTGTACATCTAGATCTGAGATGCGGCGCACATCGCGGGTGATGCCGCCGGCGAGAACGGGAATGGACAAATCGTACTGCATCTTGGCGGGGTCTACCCGCACTAGGTTCTCAGGCTCATAGACCTTATGGGCACTTGTGATCTCGATGTCCAGATCCTCGTTCTGAATCTCGGCGTTCCACAGGTCGCGGAAGCGGGGGTGGTCAATGACGATGAGCTTCTCTTCCCACGGCGTGTGCGGCGGGCTCATGCGCCGCAAGCCCCGACCCAGGGTCTGCTCCGCCAGAATCGCCGACTCGTAGGAGCGGAGAGGGACAATGACGCAGACGTTCTTCACGTCCCACCCTTCCTTGAGCATCATTACACTCACGATCGCCTGATACTTGTTAGAGTCAATGGTGCGGGCGGCCTCTCGGGCCTTCTCCAGGTCCTTCTTGGTGATGACCCCAGCGGTGTCAGTGTGGATGACCAGTGTCTGGAGCCGATGTTCGCGCCCCAGGTAATCGCCCACCTTGTCGGCGTTGCGCGTCTGATCGGCCATCACGAAGAGGACTGGCTTCTTGCCCGTCGGTTGGAAGTCGCGCTGGAATCGCTGAAAGACCTCGACGCCGGTATCAATTTGCAGGCGGTTCCTTTTGACGTAGTCCTTGGTCAGAGGCTCCGGCGCGTGCTCGATCTCGCCGATCTTGGGGCGCTTGACCACCTGGTCCCGGATGGCTGCTGCCAGAGGGTAGTCGTAGATGGTGTGGGGGAAGAAGACCTTGTGATCACCGGTGCCGGTGTACGGTGTGGCTGAGAAGTCGAGTTGCATCACCAGCCCCTGCCCGCCTTGGGCGGACCCTGTGTCATGCAGGCGGGCGATGGCCCTGGTCCACTCTAGGTCGTCGTCCAGGCGGACGTGATGGGCTTCGTCGTTCAAGACAAGAAGGTCTCGGTGTTGCGAGAGCGTGCGTTCCAGGTCAACGCGACTCAACTGTTGACCTTTGACCACGTAAGGGCCCAGGGCGTCTTGAAGAACATTGACTGGTTCGCCGGCCCTGTCCTCGTAGAGTTGCTGGACGTTGGTCAGGTACAGGGTGCCGAAGGCATGGGGTGCGGTGACCTGACTCTGGTAGACGAGTTGCAGGTCAAAATCCGCCTCCCACTCAGGTGGGATGAAAGGAAAATCTTGGAAGATGACGTTGTCTTCGAATGCCTCGTTCAGCCGATCCAGGACGATGAGGTTAGGGGCGATGAGGAGAAAGTGGGAGGTGTAGCGGCAGCCGTTGTCCGTGCGAAAGAAGCGGTTGAAGTACTGCCAGACGATGGCCAGCGCCATCACGAAGGTCTTGCCGGAGCCGGTGGCCATCTTGAAGCAGTATTTGGGCCAGTTGTCGGTGGTGGGATCGAAGGTGAGGCTGACATCGAAGTTGCGGGAGAGGCTGTAGAGGTTATGGTAGCGGCAGACCTCGTAGACGTAGATCAGGGCTTCGATGGCCTCGCGCTGGGCGCGCCAGAATTTGAACTCGTCCCCGTCCTTCAGCCAGTGCTCCTCTTTGAACCAGAATTCGAGCAGGCGCTGGGTGACGGGGCTGGCCCGCTCGTAGCCTTTCTCCCGCCAGGCGGCGACGGCGGATTTGATTTTGTGGTCGAGTGGAATCAGTGCCATGGTCTCACATAGTTGAAATACGGTCGATCAAAAGTTGTGCATCTGCAATTGATCTTTTGGCAAGTGAGGATGTCTTTGTGATTTCATCACTGTAGTCTGCCTTCCGTCGTCGGTCACGCAGGCGATCCAAAAGCGTGCCAATTTCCTTACAATCTAGGTCTTCTTCATCCATAAACCATCGGGGAACAAATTGATGAATCTCCGCCGTTTCTGGTACTTCAATTCCCCAGTGGTCTCTCAGCAAGTTCCGCGCCGTATTGAGCGCGCCATAGTAAGCGCGGCTAATGGCTGAGCGGAGACAGGCTTCCGAATAGTCGCTTGCGTCGCTATGCTCTGTGAGATGCCTCGCCACGTTGAGATAATCGGCCCAGAGGAAACTCATCGGAACTCCACATCAAAGTTGAGCAACCCCTCCGCACGATGGACTTGTAGCAAGAACCACTCTCGGTCGAATAGCCGGAGTCGTTGCCCTGCTTCTTCGGGCATCAGAGTGGTAACAATATAACCAAACATTTTGACCAACCCGTGAACTTCTGGATCGCTGACGACCTCAAGAACGACCTGAGGTTGCGGCCCGAAGTAATCTTCAATTCTGCTGTGTGCCTCCACGAGTAGGGGAATGAGAAACGGGTGGGCTTGGAGATACCGGAATACTTCTTCTGGCTTTTTGAAGCTATAAAGTTGCTTAACCCACCGAACCTGAAATTCAAATCTGCGAACTGTAGAAGCCTCTATCTCTTGCCAGATGTTCGTTACCTCTGAAAATGCAGGTAGGACTATAGAGCTTCCTGAGGAGGGCGTGCGGAACGGGGGGGAAAGCAGCAAAACTTGCTCGACTGGGAAGATTGATGACCATCCCGTCTGCACAGGTAAAGGGAAAACAGCCGGCTGGTATTCTGCCCGCTCTGCTATTCGTTGGATCTTGGCTGCGTAGGTCATTTCTCTGTCACCTCCTCAAACATCCCTCTTAGCCGTGCCGTGATACAGGCTTCAAAGGATTCTTCAACACGGCTGTGAGCGACGTCTACCCACCTCCAAACATCATTGTAGGTCACATGTCCCGGTTGGGCGAGAAAATAGTCCAGATCAAGCATGAAAGCAGTTTTGCCAGATTCCATGACTTCGGCACTCGTCAGTGTCATCCTCAACATATCTCTCGAGTTCTCATACGGCACCTGAATTCCTACAATAAACGGGCCGAAGTCCTGAGGCAGTCTAGAGCCCATAAAGGGGCGAAACTCCAAGTAGTTTTCCAGTTCAATCCGTTCGCCCGGAATTTCGATGCGGTTGATATATCGCAGCCCGATGCGTTGGACCCCTTTTGGGTTGGCTACTTCGATATAGGCGCCGAAGCCCTGCCGAATCAAAGGCAGGAACTCTTGCCAGGTAGGATACGGTTTCAGGTGGTTAACAGCCAGCATATGCCGATCCACTTGAACAAGAGCTTTTTCGTCCTCTCGCAAGAACTGCATTCGATCAGTCGTTTTCACTTGTTGTTCGATGCCTTCGGGGCCACCTGAGATGCTAGCCTCGAAGGCTTTGACCAGCCGCCTTTTGGGGAACCCATTCCGCACCTTTTCATACACTAAGCCTGGAATGGCAAGATCCCAAGGCGAGCCCGGATCAAATCGGAATTCGCACAGCGCTTCAACAATCGGTGCGTTCTTGTACCTTCTACCCATTAGAATCGGCCTCCTTTTAGCCTTGAATGCGAATCTCCACCATCTTCGTCGTATCATTCCCGAAAATGTCCACTACCTTGACCAACACCTTGTACATCCTCGGCTGGTCGTAGGTGTGGATGGCCTTCATTTCCAGCTTTGGCTCTTTGCGGGTGCGGAAGGACTGCCAGCCGTTGTGGAAGGTGTCGTCGTGGTAGTCCCAGTCCACTGCCCAGTAGTCAATGTAGTCGCTGAACTTTTTGATCTTGGCCTGCACCTCATCCGGCAGGTACTCTGGGTTAGCCACGATGAAATCTTTGAGACGGATGGTGAAACTCTTGCCATTGACCTCATGCTCAAGTTCCAGGTAGTTAAGGTCGAAGAAGCGCACCTCTTCGCGGGCGGGATTGGTGACTTCGAGGGACTCGCGGGGGATGGACACGAGGCGCACCTTGACGCCATAGTCGTCGCCCACCTGGTTCACTAGATCGTGCAGGCCCATCTCAAAATCCCAGCCGAGGAAGTGAACCTCGCGCACGCCGGCCTCGTGCGCCTCTTTCAACGTCTGGCGAATCTCCCGCATGGTGACGGGGCTATCCACGCTGCCGATGTGGATGTACGCGCGGGCTTTCTTGCCGTGCAGGGTCTTGAATCCGGTCACGGCTTCGGCGCGGTAGAGGTCGAGGATGAACTGGACATAGCGCCCCCAATGGCCATTGGCGGCGAGTTTATGGCGCTCGTAGTTGCCCAGGTTCAGAATCTCGAAGGGCTTGCAGCCCTCGATCTGCAGCAGCCGCTTGCGGGTGACCTGGATCGCCCACTTGGACAGGTCGCAGCCGATCCAGCGCCGGCCGAATTTCTCCGCGACGGCCAGCGTTGTTCCGGAGCCGCAGAAGAAGTCGGCTACGAGGTCGCCTTCGTTAGAGGATGCCTCGAGAATTCGTTGTAGCAAACGTTCTGGTTTTTGCGTTTCGAAGCCAGTGTTCTCCGCCCTATCTGCCGGTTGGAGACAGCTGATTCTCCACACATCATCTATTCGCCTTGTCTCGCGAATTCGGTACTGGACCTTCCCGTCTTCCCCGCGAACATTGATGGGTTTCCCTTCAAAGTACTTGCGCTTGAGCTGCTTGACC
>JBFMCB010000076.1:0-14081 GCA_040754915.1 Chloroflexota bacterium
TCCTCGGTGATACGCCTACGACCCGACCATTCTAACACAAGCTGCACGTATTCAGCGTAGCCGGAGGAGTGTATAGTATGTCCTGGCCCCCGCACAAAAGCTAAATTGACAAGCAGCCATGTAACGTGGTATATTTACGCCCGCTCTAAGGGACAAATTCTGGCCTGGAGGAAGAAATAGGTGGTCAAGATCAGACTGCGCCGGATTGGTGCGACGAAACAGCCCAGCTACCGGGTGGTGGTAGCCGACTCAGCCTCGCCCAGGGACGGCCGTTTTGTAGAGTCCCTGGGTTTCTACAATCCGTTGACCAACCCCGCCATCATAGAACTAGACAAAGAGAGGGCCGCGGCGTGGTTGCGGCGTGGTGCCCAACCTACAGACATCGTGGCCAAAATATTGAAGAAAGCTGGCATTGAGGCCAAGGCCGCGGGCTAAGGCCGAGACAAGAGCTATGATGCGCGATTTCATCGAATACGTGGCGAAAGCGCTGGTTGATGACCCGGCTAAAGTGCAAGTAAACCAGATCCAAGGTGCCCATTCCGTGATCTATGAGCTTTCAGTAGCGCCAGCGGACAAGGGAAGGGTGATCGGCAAACAAGGGCGCATCGCCAATGCCCTCCGGGTTCTCCTGCGGGTGGCCGCAGTCAAAGAAGGCAAGCACGCGGTGTTGGAGATACTGTGACCGACGGGCCACCGCCGGCACGGGCGGAGTGCAACCCGCCCAGTCTGGTAGGCTATCCCGGGCTGGCAGCGAAAAGTGACCCCTATTGAAGCGCCAAGATACCTGGCGGTGGCGAAGATCCTGTCCGCTTTCGGCACCGACGGACTGGTGAAGGCCGAGATACTGACCGACTTTCCCCAGCGCTTTTCTCACCTTCAGGTGGTCTATGTCGGAGAGGGGCACCTCCCCTTTTCCCTGAAGGGTTTTCGTCTCCGCGGCGCACAGGTGTTGTTGCAGTTCCAGGGCGTCAACACCCCTGAGGAGGCCGCGAAACTCCGCGGCAAATACATCTACATACCGCTGGAAAAGGCTATCACCCTCACCGCCGGTCATTATTATGTCTATCAAATCATCGGCCTGAAGGTGGAGACGACGGCTGGAGAGACGTTGGGCGTCGTCGATCAGGTGCTGACCACTGGCGCCAATGACGTGTACGTGGTGAAGGGCCAGGGTCATGAGCTGCTCATCCCGGCCATCGCCCAGGTGGTCAAAGAGGTCGATCTTGGCCGGGGTAAAATGATCGTTGAGCCAATCGAAGGACTGTTATGACCAGCGTTTGCGCGCCGGCACCACCAGCTCAGCGGGTTCAGGAGGCCGATGGCGGTGCCAGGGCCTAGCTGAACCCGGCCTCGCTTTCGAAGATATCCATGCAGAAGAGCACCCTATATCTCGTCCTTCTCTTCTCACTTGCCCTGGGCCTCGCCGGCTGCAGCGATGCGTTTCGGCAACGGGCGGAGGTCATCCGCCGGAATTACCAGTCCACCGTGGCAGAGAGATACATCGCCGAGGGTGATCGCCTGCTCGAGGAGGGACAGGTAGAGAGCGCGGTGTTGGCGTATCGCAAGGCGGTGGATGTAAGCCCGGCTGCGGCGATCATGGGCCAGGCCGAGCGCCTGGCCCGGGAGGGCAAGGACCAGGAAGCCGAGGGGGAATACAATAAGGTACTTCAAGCCGACCGCGCCTATGCCCTGGCCTTGCACAAGCTCGCCGATGCCTACGCCGGGCAGGGGCGTCGCCGCATGGCCGTTGTCTACTACCGCCAAGCGGCCCGGCTGGGCGATGCCGACGCCGCGCAGGCCGGGGTGAAACTGGCTGACCAACTTAAAGCCCCATCCCCACTGCCTTTACGGTGGCAGCGCACGTTGGGAGGCGACAACGTCCCGGCGGGACTGGCAGCAAGCCGGTCCACGCTCCTTGTCACCACCCACCGCGGCCAGGTCTTCGCCTTGGATCTGCAGACCGGCCTCGCTCTCTGGCAGGGACAAATCGCGAAAAGCATTACCGGGGCACCGGCGGTGGCGGGAGGACTGATTCTCTTTGGTGGCGATGACAATGCCCTGCATGCGCTCCAGGCCTCCGACGGAAAGCCAGCCTGGAAATTCGAGGACGCAAAAGGGCAGGTCTTCGCTGGGCCCGCGGTGGGCGGCGATACTGCGTATTTCGGTTCCGCCGATGGCAATTTGTACGCGGTTTCGCTGCAGGATGGGAACCTGAGATGGAAATACACTACCGGTGGGCCGATACATGCCAGTCCGGTCGTCCGCGAGGGAATGGTCTATTTTGGCTCCGTGGACAAGCACCTTTACGCCGTGGATGCCCGAAAGGGGACCCTGAGATGGCAGTTCCCCCCCGAGGGCGCTGAGGAAATGCTGGATGCCGTCGAATACACGCCTGCCGTGGCTGGCGAGCGCATCTACTTTGGCGCCAACAACGGTCGTATCTATGCCCTAAACCGCGCTAACGGCCGGCTGGTCTGGGTGGCCAGCGCCGGTGAGGCAGAATATGGCCGCCTGGCGGTGTTCAAGGAGACCGTCCTGTCCTCCTCGGGCAGCACCAAGCTGGTGGCGATCAACGCCTTCAATGGACAGGAGCGGTGGAGCTGGAAACATGAGGCGGAGTCGTTTCTAAAGGAGCCGGTGCTCTTCGAGTCAACCTTGCTTCTGACCGCGGACCGGGATTCCCGGGTCTTCGCCTTCGACCTATCAAAGAGTCCGGTGCGCTCCGAAACCGGCCAGTTATCGGCCGTCCCCATCTGGAAGCTGGATACCGGCGAGTGGGTGGCGGTGGCGCCACTGGTGGTGGAAAGCACCGCGTACGTGGCCACCAGGGACGGCACCATCCTGGCCTATTCTTTACTGGTCAAAGAACCGCCCGGGCCTGGGGTGGCTTTTTGAAGCCAACTCAACCCTCACGCGGCGATGATACCTACTCTGCGCCTGCTATTCTACTTGGTGAGACTCTCACGGCGCCAAGCCTCTCCCGGCAGGCAAGAACCGCTTTTCCCCCTCCGTCGTAACGTGAATGGCGCTGTTGACCACCGGGCAGACACGCTCGCAGATGCCGCAGCCTGAGCAGAGATTGGCATCGACGACTACCCTACGAAGGTAGGACTGAGCCGCCCCGGTGGGACAGGCCTCCACGCAGACTCGGCAGCCCGTGCCCTGCTCCCAGGCCAGGCAATGATCCCTATCCAGCCGCGCCGTGCCCATTTTCATTTTCTTGGGCACGTCCGGTTTCTCGATCAACTGCAAGGCGCCCACCGGGCACACGCGGGCGCAAAGGTGAGGGCAATTCCGGTTTAGCTCGCAGCCGCCGGGCTTGCCCCGCCGGGGTGCCAGATAAGGCGTGCCCATCGCCTTCAATCCCGCCTCGAAAAAGGCCGGCTGAAGCCCCTGGGGAGGGCAAACCCGCACGCACTCTTGGCAGATGATGCAGGTCCGGACGAACTCCTCCTCCACCAGGGCGCCCGGGGGCCGGACCAGGTTCACTTTAGGGTCAGGCCGCAGGTAGCCCGGCAGAGCCAGGGTGGCAGCGCCGGCGACGGCGGCGCCCACAAACTGCCGCCGAGAGACGAGGAGACCACCGAGGCGGGCCAACCCGGGACCCCCCTGCGCCTGAGGCTCTTGGCCGATCCCGGCCGGGGATGGCTGGCCCAAAAGGGCCAGGTTGCCGAAACCGAAGGAGACGCACATCCTGGGGCAGACTGGCTGACATTCCAGGCAAAGAGTGCAGTCCCGCCGGTTGGTTTCTCGGGGGTCCTCAGGGATGGCGTTCATGGGGCAGTTCAGTTGGCACAGGCGGCAGCGGTTGCAATTGGCCCCCACCTTGCGGTTGAACAGGGTGAACTGCGAGAAGAGCCCCAGGAGCGCGCCCAGAGGGCAAAGATGCCGACACCAGAAGCGGGGTCGCCAGAGCTCCATCACCAGTATCGCCACCACCAGCGCGGAAAACGAGAAGTAAAGGTTGAAGCCCAGGTTGTCCAGCATGAAGAAATCCGACATGGCGCTGGCGGCGGCGCGATTGAAAACCACCAGGGGGTCAAAGAACCCCGCGAACTGCAACGAGAAGGCCGAAAGCACGACTATCGCCACCAGCAGGAAGTACCTCAGATAGCTGTTACCCTGGGGAGAAAGGATGGGAAGCAACAGGCCCAGGCGGCGGCGCTTGTAGCGTTTCTTTTGGAACCAGGACCAGAGGGCCAGGGGCCGGACCAGGTCCAGGAGGGTGCCCAACGGGCAGACCCAACCACAAAAGAACCGGCCACCGAAGAAAGCCAGGACCAAAAGTAAGAGAGGTAGGGTCAGGGGCGTCACTGCGGCCGTCTGGCGAAAAGCCTGAGTTAAGCTGAGCAAGGGATCAATGGGCAAGAGCCAGCTGCCGGAGTAGATGGGGGCTTCCTTTTCGACGAGGGACTCCAGGAGATGCCCAGCCCCGGGAGACTGCTTCAAGAGGCCCCAGGTGTAGGTCCGCGACAGGCGGTTGAAAAACAGCGGAACAAAAGGAAAAAGGAATACCAGGAGAAAGGAGATCTGCACCAGCTTCCGGGCCAGCTTATCGGTCATTGGCCTCGCCCTCTTTGGAGACCGAGGTGCGCGCCTGTGCCTTTAATTGGGCCCGGACGAGATGCCAGCGGGCAAACAGCCCGGCCAGGGCTACGATGCCGACTATGGGCACCGCCAGGTCAGACAGGAGAGCCTTGAAATCGAGGAATTGCCCTTGCCTCCAGGCCTCCAACTCCTGGTTTGTCGACAATAGAGGCCGCCCGGCCGAGCTGCTGGTGGGCTCAGGGCCGGGCTTCATTGCCAGCACCGCTGAGGGCTGGAAAAGCCCCATCTTCCCGGAGGCCAGGGCCTTCGCCACATCGATATCGCCCACGCCGGCCTTATAGCTCAGGTAGATGTGGGGTATGTCCCGAGGCGGAGCCTTGTGTTTAAAGAAGGTCTCGGCCGCATAGGCGTCGATCAGCACCGGATCTGTCCCGGCGATGACCTGGTTGAAGCGTTTCACCCTTTTGGGGTCGGTCTTGTCGGTCCCATCACCGTAGGCGGCGCCGGTGAGCCTGACGCGAATGGCCTCCAGGATATGGAGCTGGCACTTGATGGCCGGGGCGGTATTGATGTCCGCAATGCCCTCCAACCCTGGGGTGGCGTGCAGGCCCGCTGGGTCCTGCAAGAACCCCATCATGTGCTTCAGGCACAAGGTCACCGGTGTGACGATGTGGCTCTTGGCCACCGCCATGTTGATGCGGACGTCGACCTGAGTGGCCTCCTTAATCACGCCCCGCCGGGCGAAGAGCTGGCCACGTGGTATCTCCACGGAAGCCCACCTGGAAGCTGGCTCGTAGGGTGCCAGGACCACTTTCTCCACCCCGGTCTGCTCGATGACCTTGCCGATCCCAGAGATGCGCAGGGTGTCAGCCGGGAGATTGTCGGAGAGCGTACAATGGTCCATGACGATGATGCGGCTGGCCCCACGCCGCTGCACCGCCTGGATGACCGCCCTCAGAAGATCCGGGTCGGTGGAGCTGGCGGTATGCGGCGGGTTGGCCCAGGTGATGTTTGGCTTGATCGCCACCGACTGGCCGGGGGAAACGAAACGCTCGATCCCGCCCAAGGGCTCCAGGGCGGTCCGCAGGAGGGTTTCGGGTGTATCGTCGTCGCTTCCCTGAGCCGCTGCCACGTCTCGGAGCTCGAAGGCCTGGGCCAGCCTGGCCCACTCGGACCTTGAGACAAGCCCCACGGCTGCCCAGGCCGATAGAACGCCCACCGTGCCTTTGAAGAAGGCCCTCCTGGTGAGATACATGGCCCTCGCTCTCCGGAGGAAGGAGATCCCCTGGTCAGGCAACCAGGTGCGCCCAGATGGAGGGGAATCTCCACGATCGATGCCCAAATTATACCCCAACAAGTCCGATTTTGCAACCGCTCCGGCATACCCTAAATCAGCGATTGATTTGGGGCTATCCATTCACCTTGTTTTAGCACTGTAACCCAATCGGGTGAGCGGATCCTTGCCCGTGAGCTTTATGTAAAGTTCCCGCCAGGTAACATCCCTGGCTAAGATAACGACAGCCCTGGCTTCTTCACGCAGGTTCTGACCTAGGAAACTTTTGATGGTTGGTACGGCCAGCCGGTGCTTGGCCATGCTGACCTCCTCTAGTCCGATCCCTGCTTCTTCAGCTAGGGGCTTTACTTCCTTAGCGATATTGTCCCCCACAAAAAATTCCCGCTGAAACTGTCACCTTGGCTGGTTCCTCCAGGAATCTGCAAATGGCTTGACCGGAGGGTGGGTCAAAGATATAATGTTGCCGGTCAGGGGGAGGGTGGGTAACCGCTCTCTCTACCGCGACGGCGGCTAGCATCCCGTGCAAATTGGTGAGGCATGAGAGAGACAGAACCTTGGCATGAACAAGATGCCTTTTGGGAAACGGTAGCGCCCATCCTGTTCAGCCAGCGACGGCGGTCAAATGCTCCTGTAGGAGTTGACCAAGTAGTTTCCTTGCTTGGACTCGAGCCAGGAATGCATGTTCTCGATCTTTGTTGTGGGGTTGGCAGGCATTCCCTGGAATTGGTACGGCGTGGATTTCATGTCACTGGAGTGGATAGAACACGGGCGTATTTGGAACAGGCATCCAAGCAAGCAAAGACCGAAGGGTTAAGCGTTGAGTTTGTTCAAGATGATATGAGAAACTTCTGCAGGCTCGGTGCCTTTGAAGCCGTTATAAACCTTTTCACGTCGTTTGGCTACTTTGAAGATTCACAAGATGATCGCAAAGTTGTGACGAACGTATATCAATCCCTCAAGGCTGGCGGCGTCTTTCTGATCGACATGATGGGCAAAGAAGTTCTTGCCCGAGTTTTTCGCGAAAGAGATTGGCATGAAGAGAACGGTTCTCTCATCCTAGAAGAGCGGAAACTTGGCAAATGCTGGGACTGGCTTGAGACCCGTTGGGTACTGTTTAGGGAGAACGAGCGGGTTGAGCATAGGTTATCGCTACACCTCTATTCGGCTGTTGAGTTGAGTTCGTTGCTAACAGGATGTGGTTTTGCTCAGGTTGATATATACGGTGACTTTGCTGGAAATCCTTATGACCACACTGCTAAAAGGTTGGTGGCGGTGGCGCGCAAACGAAGGATGACGCTGCCCAACAAGCGCTTGGTGTGCCCTGAAAGCCATCGTCTACTTGCCGGTGCAAGTCCGGTCGGGGTAACGGCCAGGAGAGCAAGTAGCGGGCATCCAGTGCATTCGGATGACTGGATGGGACAATTATATCACTTTCCTACATGGTATCCAGCAAGATGGCTATGATGAGGTTGACAAGGAACAGGACAAGTAAAATAAGCACGATCGCTGGCGCAGTCACTTCAACACCCCCAACAGCTCTTTGGCAATCCTCTCATAGAAACACCAGGTGGGCCGGACGGCCTTTTTCTCCTGGGCCTGGGTGATCAGCGCCTTGGCGATAGCCTTATCATCCAGTGCCTCCTGGCCCCCGCACATTTCCCCATTGACAACTTGCAAGGGCCTGTGATAGTATATCGGACGTGTGAAAAAGGGAACAAGCGCTCATTAGTCTTGCGCCATGCGGGCTGGAGATGATCAGCGCTTTTTAATTTTTAAGGAGGGGAAACAGATGCCAGAAGTGCCCAGCGACCTGGAGATCGCCCAGGCGGCGAAGATGAAGCCCATTGCGGAGATCGCCAAGCAGGCAGGCCTGTTGGACGACGAGATCGAGTTCTACGGCAAGTACAAATGCAAGGTCTCCCTGGACGTCCTGAAAAGGCTCAAAGACAAACCTAACGGCAAGTACATCGACGTCACTGCCATTACTCCTACCCCCTTAGGCGAGGGCAAGACCGTAACCACCATCGGCCTCTCGCAGGCACTGGCCCACATTGGCAAGAAGGTCTTTACCACCATCCGGCAGCCCTCGTTGGGCCCGGTCTTCGGCATCAAGGGCGGCGCCGCCGGCGGCGGTTACTCCCAGGTTGTTCCCATGGAGGACTTCAACCTCCACCTCACCGGCGACACCCATGCGGTGGCCCTGGCCCACAACCTCCTGGCCGCCGCCGTCGATGCCCACATCATGCACGGCAATGAGCTTGGGATCGACCCTTACAGCATCACCTGGCCCCGGGTGGTGGATGTATCCGACCGGGCTCTTCGGAACATCATCATCGGCCTGGGCACCAAGGATGACGGCCGACCCCGCCAGACCGGCTTCGACATCGCTGTCGCCTCCGAGGTGATGGCCATCCTGGCCCTGACCACCGACCTGTTCGACCTGCGCCAGCGGCTGGGGCGCATTGTCATCGGCACGAGCAAGGACGGCAAGCCGGTCACCGCCGAAGACCTCAAAGTGGCAGGCGCCATGACGGTGTTGCTGAAAGATGCCATCAAACCCAACCTCCTGCAGACCCTGGAGCATACCCCGGTCTTCGTCCACGCCGGCCCCTTCGCCAACATCGCCCACGGCAACAACTCCATCCTGGCCGACCAGATCGCCCTGAAGCTGGCCGACTACCTGATCACCGAATCCGGATTCGGCGCCGACTGCGGCATGGAGAAATTCATGGATATCAAGTGTCGCTACTCCGGGCTCGTGCCGAATTGCGTGGTGATCGTGGCCTCCATCCGGGCATTGAAGATGCACGGTGGCTTGGCGAAGGTCGTCGCCGGCAAGCCCCTGGCCGAGGTTCTGAAACAGGAGAATTTGCCGGCGGTGGAGAAGGGCTGCGAGAATCTGGCAAAGCAGATCGAAAACGCGCTCTTCTTCGGTGTGCCGGTGGTGGTGGCGGTC
Source organism: Chloroflexota bacterium (assembly GCA_040754915.1). Lineage (GTDB taxonomy): Bacteria > Chloroflexota > DTOL01 > DTOL01 > JACQYG01 > JACQYG01. The sequence goes on from JBFMCB010000076.1 coordinate 8,799, forward strand.
AATCGCTTCACCTGGGACACGGATAAGGAGATCGCCCTGGTACAGCGCAAGGCAAAGGAGGCGGGGGCCGAGGGCGCCTATGTCAGCGAGGTCTGGGCCTACGGCGGCAAGGGCGGGGTGGAGCTGGCCGAAGCAGTGGTCAAGGCCTGCGAGAAAACCTCGACGTTCAACTTCCTGTACCCTCTCGATGCCCCGATCAAGGAAAAGATCGAGACCATCGCCACCAAGATCTACGGGGCCGATGGGGTGGACTATCTGCCGGCGGCGGAGGACAAGATCAAGCTCTACACCAGGTGGGGCTTCGACCGGCTTCCCATCAACATGGCCAAGACCCACCTGTCGCTGTCCCACGACCAAAACCTGAAGGGGCGCCCCCGAGGTTACCGGGTGCCAATCCGTGACGTGCGTGCCTCCGTCGGGGCGGGGTTTCTCTACCCACTCTGTGGCGAGATGCGCACCATGCCCGGCCTGCCTTCGGTGCCGGCCTTTACCTACGTTGACATCGATGATCAGGGCCAGACGGTGGGGTTGTTCTAGGCAATCAGACTACCTAACTACTACACTTGCGGGGGAGGGCGCTAGAGCTCTCCCCTTTCGGTTTACACCCCTTTGTCTTCTATGATATAATGCGCGAGGCCCGAAAACCGAAGATGAGGAATACCTTCACGAAGGAGTGTTCGCATGCCAGTTACCGTTGAGCTCCCGAAGGAAAAGTGGAACGGCAAGGTGCGCGAGATCACCCTGGGGGCCACTCCGGCCCAGGGGGGCACTCGCGCCTCCACCGTGACGGTGGGCGGAGAGACTACATTGCCTTTCTTGCACTTCGAGGGCAGTATACCCCACCGCCCGGCCATTGCGGTGGAGATACAAGACGTGCCCCCCCATGACTGGTCCACCACGCTTCGAGAGGCCTGGGACACCGCTGCCAATGACCCGGTCTCGTGGGCCAAGAAAGCGGTGGAGTTGGGCGCCGACGCCCTGGCGGTGAAGTTGCGAGGCACCCACCCGGAGCGACAGAACCGCAGCGCCGCCGAGGCGGCGGGGACAGTGAAGGCCGTACTGGGGGCGGTGGGCGTTCCCCTGATCGTCTACGGTCCTGAGCTGGCCGAAAAGGACAATGAGGTACTGGTAGCCGTGGCGGAGGCTGCCGCGGGAGAACGGCTGGCCCTGGGCAATTGCGAGGACAAGAACTATCGCACCATCGTGGCCGGCGCCCTGGCCCACGGCCACCTGGTGGTGGCCAAGACCCCCATTGACGTAAACCTGGCCAAGCAGCTCAACATACTCATCAGCGATATGGGGCTGCCCCTGGACCGGGTCCTGATGGATCCCACTACTGGGGCGCTGGGCTACGGCATCGAGTACACCTACTCGGTCATGGAAAGGCTGCGCCTGGCCGCGCTCATGGGGGACAGCATGACCCAACAGCCTATGATCTGTACCGTAGGTGAGGAGTCCTGGCGTCAAAAGGAATCCAAGGTGAAGGACGGTGTTCCCCCCCTCTGGGGCAATTTCGTTGAACGCGGCCCCCTCTGGGAGATGGCCACGGCTATGGCGCTGCTCCAGTCCGGCGCGGACATCCTGGTGCTCCGCCATCCCAAGACCATAAAGACCATGAGAGAGACCATAGATACACTTATGTCGAGTTCAACATGAACCCCCTTCTGATCGAGGTATTGGGAGGCTCGTTTCTGGTGATCCTGGGCCTCCTGGGGCTCTGGAAGCCGAGCTTGGTATGGGGGCTGGACTTGAGCCAGATCAAGGACCAACGCTCCAGGGAGCGCATCCTTCGCCGCTGGCGACTGGGCTCGGTGGGCTTCGTTGCCGCGGGCCTTGGCTTTCTGAGCGTGGCCTTATACCAAACACTCTAAGCACTCTATTAAGGAGAACGCAATGGCGCTTTCTGGACTGGACATCTACAAGCTCCTTCCCAAGACCAACTGCAAGGAGTGCGGTTTTCCCACCTGTCTGGCCTTTGCCATGAAGCTGTCCCAAAAGGGGGCCGAGCTTTCGGCCTGTCCCTACGTCTCCGACGAGGCCAAGGCAGCCCTGGAGGCGGCCTCTTCTCCGCCCATCCGCCTCATCACCATCGGGGCGGGCGAAAACAAGATCGTAGTGGGCAATGAGGTGGTGCTTTTCCGCCATGAGAAGACCTTCTACCACGAGCCTGGCCTGGTGGTCCGGGTGGCTGACTCCTGGGAGCCGGAGAAAATCGCTGAGGTCGTCTCCCAGGTAGACGGGTACGTGGTGGAGCGCGTGGGGATGAAGCTGACCTTGAACGGCATCGCCGTGGAGAACGCCTCCGGCGATGCCGCCAGGTTCGCCCAGGCAGTGCAACTGGTGAGACAGAAGACAGCGCTGCCGTTGGTGTTGATGAGCGCCAACGCTGCGGCCATGGATGCCGCCCTGCAAATAGCTGGCCCAGACAAACCCCTGGTGTACGCCGCCACACCTGAGAATTGGCAGGCCTACGCCGATTTGGCCAAGAAGTACGCCTGCCCGCTGGCCATCACCGACTCGGGCGACCTTTCCCGCCTGGGCAGCCTGGCCGAGTCGGTGATCAAGGCCGGGGTAGCGGACCTGGTCCTGGACCCAGGTACTCGCAACCTGGCTGATTCCCTGGCCAGCCTGACCCAACTGCGCCGCCTGGCCCTGAAGAAGAACCTGCGCCTCCTGGGCTTCCCCATCCTGGCCTTCGCCGGAGGGGAGAACAGCTCCCTGGAGGAGCAGACCATCCTGGCCACCGAATTGATCGCCAAATACGCCGGCATCGTGATCCTGGGTCACTTCGATCCAACTGGAATCTATCCGCTCTTGACCTTGCGCCAGAATATCTATACCGACCCCCAGAAGCCGATCCAGGTGAGTCCCGGCCTGTACAAGTTCGGCGAGCCGGGGGAGCAGTCACCGCTGCTCATCACCACCAATTTCTCCCTCACCTACTTCACGGTGGCGGGCGAGGTGGAGGGTTCGGGCGTGCCCAGTTGGCTGGTCATCGCCGATTCCGAGGGGATGTCGGTGCTCACTGCCTGGGCCGCGGGCAAGTTCGACGCTGAGAAGATCGCCAAGTCGGTGAAATCCGCCGGCATGGACGACAAGTTGGGCCACCGCAAGCTGGTGATCCCCGGCTATGTGGCCACGTTGTCGGGCGAGGTGGAGGAGGAGCTGCCGGGATGGCAGATCCTGGTGGGACCCCGGGAGGCGGTGGATATCCCCTCTTATCTTAAGACCGTCTGGAAAGCGGCATAACCTTTGCTGGTGGGGTGATAGATTCGTAACACCGCCCCACCTATCCGCATCAGGAAAGATCAAACGAAGGATGCAAGAGGAAAAGATCGTCACGAAAGAGGTCAGGCCTGGCAACTCCAAGGCCATCGCCGTCTTCAAGCCCTTTGGCACGGTGGCCAACGTGGAGGTTGGTACCCTTCTGCTCGATGCGGCGCAACTGGCCGGGGTAGAAGTGAATTCGCCTTGCGGTGGCCAGGGAAGATGCGGGCGCTGCAAGGTCCTGGTGGAATACGGAGAGGTGGCCCGGCGCACTAACCCCATGCTCTCGTCCGCCGACGAAAGCCAGGGCTATGCCCTGGCCTGCCAGACTGTCATCAAGGGCGACGTAGTGCTGGTGGTGCCCACCAAGGAGGAGATCCAGCGTCGCCCCGCCATCGAGACCGCCGCCGAGAAGATCGCCCTACCCTTCGTCTGCGACTGGCGCCGGGAACCGGCTATACAGAAGCTCTACCTGGAGATACCACCGCCCTCCCTGGCCGATAACACCAACGACCTGGACCGCCTCAAGCGGGAATTGGCCAAGAGGCTTGGCAGCAAGGACCTGGTGGTGAGCCTGCCCATGCTGAGAAGCCTGTCGCGCACGCTGCGAGAGGCCGATTGGCGGGTCACCGTCGTCCTGGACATGCGCAACTGGCTGCCCGGCGGCAACATCCCGCCCCGGCTTATCGGCCTGCTTCCGGGCGATGAGACCTCCACCAACCTGGGTCTGGCCGTGGACATCGGCACCACCAGTGTGGTGGTATATCTGGTGGATTTCATCACCGGAAAGGTGGTGGACACCGCCTCGGCCTATAACGCCCAGGTGAGCTGTGGCGAGGACGTGATCTCCCGCATCATCTATTCCCAGCGCCGGGATGGCCTGAATCACCTGCAGCGGCTGGTTATCAAGACCATCAACGATTTGATCACCGAGTTGGCCGGCCACAACCACATCCACGCCGATGACATCAACGAGGCGTCGGTGGCCGGCAATACCACTATGACCCACATCTTCCTGGGGTTAGACCCCAAGTACATCCGGGAGGAGCCGTACATCCCGACCATGACCGTGCCGCCTCGCGTTAGCGCCGGCGACCTGGGGCTGGCGATCAACCCCAACGCCTCTGTCTACTGTATGCCGGCGGTGGGTAGCTACGTCGGCGGCGACATTACCTCCGGCGTGCTCAGCTCCGGACTGTTCCAGACCGACCGGCTGACCCTGTTCATCGATGTGGGGACTAACGGTGAAATGGTATTGGGCACCAAGGACTGGCTCATCACCTGTGCCTGCTCCGCCGGCCCGGCCTTCGAGGGCGGCGGGGTGCGCCACGGCATGAGGGCCACCGCCGGTGCCATCGAGGACATCTGGATCAGCCCCCAGAACTACGAACCAACCTACCGGGTGATCAACAACGTCTCCCCCGCCGGCATCTGCGGCTCTGGGCTCATCGACCTTCTGGCCGAGATGTTCGTGACCGGCGTCATCGACAAGGCCGGGAAGATCCGCCGGGAGCTCCCCACGCCCCGGGTGCGCATGGGCGACCATGGCCCGGAGTACGTCGTCGCCTGGGCCGCCGAGACCGCCTCCGGTAACAATATCGTGATCACCGAGGCCGACATCAACAACCTGATCCGGGCCAAGGCCGCGGTCTATGCCGGGCTTTCGGTGCTGTGCAACAGCGTGGGCGCAAAGCTGGCCGACGTGGAGCAGATCCTCATCGGAGGGGCTTTCGGCCAGTACATCAACGTGGAGAAGGCCATCCAGATTGGCCTGTTACCGGACCTGCCCTGGGAGAAGTTTCACTATCTGGGCAATACTTCGGCCCTGGGCGCCTTCACCGCGCTGCTCTGCAAGGATATGCGGGCGGCGGTGGTGGACATCGCCCGGAAGATGACCTATCTGGAGCTTTCCGCCGACAATTCCTTCATGAACGAATACACCTCGGCGCTTTTCATGCCCCATACAAATCTGGAGGCCTTCCCTTCGGTGAAGAGGTTGCTTTATAAGACAGAATA
>JBFMCB010000077.1:0-4950 GCA_040754915.1 Chloroflexota bacterium
GGGTCCAGGTCTCATACTGCTTTGCATCCTCCTCGGTGATACGCCTACGACCCGACCATTCTAACACAAGCTGCACGTATTCAGCGTAGCCGGAGGAGTGTATAGTATGTCCTGGCCCCCGCACATCAGGGTCTTTACAAGGGCCAAGGCCTATGCTATAATCCTACGCAATTGAATAGGATGCGTGCTCTTATCCAGACGGGCGGAGGGACTGGCCCGATGAAGCCCGGCAACCAGGCCGGCGGGGACCGGGAGTACCAGGATACAGGACAGAAGGGATCTCCATAACGTCCTGATATTTCGATACCCCGGCTCCGCAGCGCGCTATGGTGCCAATTCCGACAGGGCGCGAAAGCGCCCTGAAAGATGAGAGTCAAGTTACAGAGCGTGACTTCTCTCATCGGAGAGAGGTCTTTTTTTTGCCCAAACAGGGGGACACACGAGAATTGCGCACGGTGTGGTGGGAGGACGGCGTCGTAAAGCTCATTGATCAAACCAGGCTGCCCGAGGAAATGGTTATCCTGGAATGCCGGGACTACCGGGAGGTGGCCGCGGCCATAAAGGAGATGCGACTCCGAGGCGCGCCGGCCATCGGGGTGGCGGCGGCCTACGGCATGGCTTTGGGGGCCAATCAGTGGGCCCAGGGCTCGGGCGACAGCTTGCTTGGGCAGGTCGTGCAGGTCGCCGAGCTCATGCGGGCCACGCGGCCCACGGCGGTGAACCTCTTCTGGGCGGTGGAGCGCATGCTGAAGAGGGCTCACCAGGTTGCCCGTGGAGAGAGGGACCCGGGGAAGATTCAAAAGGCCCTCCTGGCTGAGGCCGAGCGTATGGCCGAGGAGGACGTGGCAGTGAACCAGCGCCTGGGTCGCTTTGGGGCAGCGCTGATCAAGGATGGCGATTCGGTCTTAACCCACTGCAATGCCGGCGCCCTGGCTACCGTGGACTACGGCACTGCCCTGGGGGTTATCCGCACCGCCCACGAACAGGGCAAACGCATACACGTCTACGTAGACGAGACCAGGCCTCATCTGCAAGGAGCGCGGCTCACCGCGTGGGAGCTGAAGCAGCTTGGCATTCCAGCTACCCTGATCACCGACAATATGGCCGGCCATTTCATGCACCTAGAGCGGGTGGACCTGGTGATCCTGGGGGCCGACCGCATCGCTGCCAACGGCGACTTCGCCAACAAGATCGGCACCTATTCCCTGGCGGTGCTGGCGAAGGAGAATAATATCCCTTTCTATTCTGCCGCACCCACGTCCAGCATTGATCTAGCCATCCCCTCGGGCGATCTCATCGTCATCGAGGAGCGAGATGCCCGGGAGGTGACCCACATCAAGGGTATCGCCATCGCGCCAGAGGGTACACGGGCGGCCAATCCGGCCTTCGATGTAACGCCTAATCGCTATCTGACGGCGATCATCACCGAGGAAGGCGTGATTTACCCGCCCTTCGAAGAGGGCCTGCGAAAGGCCGTGGCCCAGGCTCAAGCGAGGAGGATACTCCCATCCACTACCAGCAACTAAACCTGGGTCGGGAGGGGGCAAGGGGGCTCATCCCTATTAATTGGCGAGCTGTACACCGAGCGAGGCGCTGGCGGCTATAGCCCGTTACTACCATTGGTGCATGGTTTCAATTCCATGCGAGGAGGACAAGAGTGCCGTTCCCGCTTAATCTCCTGGCCACCGGCATTGGCAGCCTACCCCACTCTGACCCCGAAGCTGCCTGCCGCCTGGTGATCCAGAACTTCCCGGAGATACCGAGTTGGCCCCAGCTCCCCCGGCGTTCATTCAAAGAGAACATGTACGTGCAGTTCTCAGAGGGTTTCCCTGGAGTGGTGCTGGACGAGGCCAACGAGCGCATCTGGGTGGATCGGTCCGTGGACTTGAATCCGGGCCTGGAGGAGCTTTATTCGGCTTATCTAGAAAACGACGTGTCCTTCGCCGCAGTTTCGCCCGAGTACGGCGCGGGGCTGGCCTGGCTGCCGTTGGAGATGGCGGCCAGCCAGGTCCAGCCCAGGGCGGTGAAGGGCCAGGTCACAGGACCCATAAGCTGGGGCCTCACCGTCACCGATGAGAACCGCCGGCCGGTCCTGTATGACGAGACGCTGGCCGATGCGGCAGTGAAACTGCTTCGGTTAAAAGCAGGCTGGCTGGAGGGCGAGCTCCGGAAGATCCACCCCAGCACCGTGGTATTCGTGGACGAGCCATACTTAAGCGCCTTTGGCTCGGCCTTTATCTCGCTGAGCCGGGAACAGGTAGTGAGCTATCTGGGCGAGGTCTTTGGAGCCATCCAGGGCCTGAAGGGAGTCCATTGCTGTGGCAATACCGACTGGTCGATTTTGGCGTCCACCGCGGTGGACGTAATCAATTTCGATGCTTACAGCTATGCGGAGTCTTTAGCCCTTTATCCGGAGGATGTGCGGGCCTTCCTGGCCCGGGGAGGCGCTATCGCCTGGGGCATAGTCCCGGCGGACAACGAGCAAGCGGTGTGGCGGGAGTCAGTGGAGTCGTTGATGGGGAGGCTCCAGGCGGCCATGAATCTCCTGATTAAGAAGGGCGTTCACCAGGACGACATTCTGGCAGCCTGCTTGGTTACCTCTTCCTGTGGCCTCAGGGGCCTGTCACCGGCAGCCGCCGAGCGGGCTTTGAGTCTGGTGGCCGGGGTGGCCAAGGCGCTGAGGGAGAGATACGGATAGGGGCGCCAGTGCCGATTGCAGCGCTAGCCTCAACTATCCTTGGGGAGGCTGGGCTTGAGTATACTCGTCGTGGGTTCTGTGGCCCTGGACTCGGTGCAAACGCCATTCGGGCGGGTCAAGGATGCCTTGGGCGGCGCCGCCACCTATTTCTCGGCCGCTGCCAGCCTGTACGACCAGGTGAACCTGGTGGGCGTGGTGGGCACCGATTTCCCGCCCGAGCACCTGGAGTTCCTAGAGAGCAAGAAGGTAGACCTGCGCGGCCTCCAGGTTAAGGAGGGACGGACATTCCGGTGGTCGGGGCGCTACGACTACGATATGGGCGCTGCCGAGACCCTGGACACCCAACTTAACGTTTTCGCCGACTTTCACCCGCGTCTCCCTCAGGGATATGAGCTTTCGGACCTGGTATTCCTGGCGAACATCGATCCCGATCTTCAGGTAGAAGTGCTGCGCCAGGTGAAGAGCCCGCGGCTCACGGTCCTGGACACGATGAACTACTGGATCAGTTACAAAAAGAACGCGCTTTCCAAGGCGTTGTCGCTGGTGGACATCGTCTTAATCAACGAGGTGGAGGCCAGGCAGTATAGCAACACCTTCAGCCTGATCCGGGCGGCCCGCAAGATCCTGGATCTGGGCCCCAAGGCCCTGGTTATCAAGAAAGGGGAATACGGTGCGGTGCTCTTCTACAGGCTGGATAACGGCGACGGCCACCCGGTGGGAGGGAAGAACGGGTCATTCGTAGGCGATCACACCTACTTTTTCGCCCCGGCCTACCCGCTGGAGAAGATAAAAGACCCCACTGGCGCCGGGGACAGCTTTGCGGGAGGGTTCATCGGCTACCTGTCACGGGTTCGGAATATCACCGTCGACGAGCTCAAGCGGGCCGTGGTTCACGGGTCCGTGATCGCGTCGTTTGTCGTGGAGGACTTCTCCATAGACCGCTTGCGGAGCCTGCACAAGGGCGAGGTATTGCAGAGATACCAGGAGTTCAAGCATTTCACGCACTTCGAGCACCTCTGCGTGCACGCCGATGCCTGCGAGATGCTCCGGCTACCGGCGGAGGACGACCTGGAATGGCTGAACAGCTAGGGTCGCCTGGGGCTCCTTGGGGTCAGGGGTCGGCTTCTTTTGCCAGTAAAGAAGCTGGGCTTGGGGCGCAAAGGGGTCACTGCTCACGTCACTTAAGAATCAAGAAACTGACGGAGCGTCAACAGATCCTGGAGGTCCTCTCGACGGATAGGCTATATGCGGCCTATGCCATCGGTGACCTGGAGCCGGGGTTCTTCGAGGAATGTGCCTGGTATGGGGCGGAAAGTGCTGGCCGTGTCGTTTCCCTTTGCTTGCACTACAGGGGGCTCTATCCCAATGCTTTTTTCACCGTGGGCGAGGAGGAGGGGGTGCGAGCCATCCTTTCTGGCGCTCTGGGCCCCTGGCGAGCCTACTTCTCCAGCCGGTACGAACATCTTCCGGCACTGCGAGAGTTTTACAATCTGGGACCGCTGGAACGCCTGATCCGCCTGGCGGTGACGGCGGAGAGATTCAAGCCGGTGGCCACCGAGATGGTTCGTTTGGGAATGGCTGATATCCACGACCTGAATCGCCTCTACCACATCGGCGGGGGTGGCTCGGTTTTCACACCGTATCAACTGGACAAGGGGGTCTACTTCGGGGTCAGGGTAGATGGGGAATTGGTCTCGGTGGCAGGAACCCACGTGGTGGCGCCCGGGTATGGCATCGCCGCGGTGGGCAACGTGCTCACCCACCCGGGCCACCGCAATCGCGGCTATGCCACGGCCTGTACCAGTGCCGTGGTGCAGGAGCTTTTACGAAAGGGCTGTGCGGAAGTGGTGCTAAACGTGCGCGAGGACAACTGGCCAGCCATCAAGGCCTACACCAGGCTGGGGTTCCAAGAGCACTGCCGTTACGTGGAGGCCCTGGGCTGCCGGAAGTTCGGCCATATCCTGTCGACCCTGTGGCACTGGCTTACCGCCGCCTGACGCGGCTGATCGCTTCATCAAAAATAAAGTACTCTTGGAGGTGACGAGATGCGCAATATCCTGATGGAAAGCCTGAACGACACGCCGGTTGAGGAGCATCAGGTGGAGCTAGTGGAGCGCAAAGGCATAGGACATCCCGACTCCATCTGCGACGCCATCATGGAGCAGGTATCGGTGGCCTTATGTCGCGAGTACCTGAACGTCTTTGGCAGCGTCAAGCACCACAATATCGACAAGGGCCTGTTGGTGGCGGGG
>JBFMCB010000077.1:4960-14003 GCA_040754915.1 Chloroflexota bacterium
AGACCAGCCCCAAGATCGGCGGCGGCAGAGTGGACGAGCCCATGCGCCTGGTCTTCGGCGATCGGGCCACCTATTCTTACAAGGGCAAGGTGGTGCCAGTGGGCGACATCGCGGTGGAGACGGCGAAGGAGTGGCTGCGCCGGAACCTGCGGTTTGTGGACCCGGACCGACATCTGGTCTTTCAGAACGAGATCAAAGAGGGTTCGCCGGAGCTCACTGACATCTTCGATCGACAAGTCATAGGCGCCAACGATACCTCGGCGGCGGTGGGTTATGCCCCTTTGACCGAGACGGAGCGCCTGGTCCTGGCAACGGAGAAGTTCTTGAACTCCTCCGAGTTCAAAGCGAGATTTCCCGAGTCAGGTGAGGATATCAAGGTGATGGGCTACCGCAGCCACCGGGAACTGACCCTCACCGTGGCCATGGCCTTCGTAGATCGCTTTGTGGAGAGCCCTCGGGGCTATTTCCGACGCAAGGAGGAGATCAAACAGGCCCTGGAGGAGTTCGCCGTCGGGGAGAAGAGAAACCTGGAAAGGATCACCGTAGCGATCAATACGCTGGACGATCCGGCCCGAGGCGAGGACGGCATGTACCTTACCGTCCTGGGCACCTCGGCGGAGGGGGCCGACTGCGGTCAGGTGGGTCGCGGCAACCGGGTGAACGGCGTCATCGCTCTGAACCGACCCATGAGCGCCGAGGCGGCGGCCGGGAAGAACCCCATAAGCCATGTGGGCAAGATCTATAACCTCCTGACCCACCGCATCGCCGACGAGGTGTACCAGTCAGTGCCTGGCCTGCGGGAGGTTTACATCTGGCTTTGCAGCCAGATCGGCCAGCCCATCGACCAGCCACTCATCGCCTCGGCTCAATTGATCCTGGAGCCTGGGGTGAAGCTGGAGGCTATCCGGGGCGAGGTGGAGAGCGTCATCAACCGGGAGCTGGCGGACATCTACGACTACTCCGGGCGGCTGGCCCGGGGCGAGTTTGCCGTGTGGTGAGGGCGGAGATCCTGGGGATCAAGCCCACACCATGGTGAGCCTATAATTTCCGTGAGCAGGAGTTTGGAATGACTGGATTGAAAGGCGACGTCCGTGATCTCTCCCTGGCGTTAAAAGGTAAGCTGCGAATCGAGTGGGCCGAAGGCCAGATGCCGGTTCTGCGGCTGATCCGCCAGCGATTTGAAAAGGAAAAGCCGCTCTCAGGTGTCCGGATCTCCGGGTGCCTTCACATCACCGCCGAAACGGCCAACCTGGCCCTGACGTTGAGGGCAGGGGGCGCCGACGTGGTGCTCTGTGCCTCTAACCCCTTGTCCACCCAAGACGACGTAGCGGCGGCCCTGAACGCCGAGTACGGCATCCCCACCTTTGCCATCAAGGATGAAGACGGGGAGACCTACTACCGGCACATAGGGTCGGCCATCGCCCACCGGCCCAATGTCACCATGGACGACGGCGCAGACTTGGTGGCGGTGTTGCACCGCGAGCATCAAGACCTCATAGCGAACATCGCCGGCGGCACCGAGGAGACCACCACCGGTGTGATTCGCTTGCGGGCCATGGCCGCAGATGGGGCGCTCAGGTATCCTATCCTGGCGGTGAACGAGGCCAAGACCAAACACCTCTTCGACAACCGCTACGGCACCGGGCAATCCACCATTGACGGGATCCTGCGCTCGACCAATATCCTCCTGGCGGGCAAGAACTTCGTGGTCTCCGGTTACGGCTGGTGCGGGCGCGGGGTGGCCATGCGCGCCCGGGGCATGGGCGCCCAGGTTATCATCACCGAGGTGGATCCCGTTCGAGCCTTGGAGGCGGTGATGGAGGGCTACCGGGTGCTGCCCATGAGCGAGGCGGCGAGAGTGGGCGATGTGTTCGTCACCACCACCGGGGACGTAAACGTCATCGACGGCCCTCACATCGATGGGCTTAAGGACGGCGCGATACTGGCCAACTCCGGGCACTTCAACGTGGAGATCAATATCCCCTATCTGGAGCAAAGGGCAAAGGCGAAACGGCGCGTCCGGGACTTCGTGGACGAGTACACCTTTGCCGATGGCCGGAGGGTCTATCTCCTGGGAGATGGGCGACTGATCAACCTGGCCGCCGCCGAGGGCCACCCGGCCTCGGTGATGGACATGTCCTTTGCCAATCAGGCGCTTGGCGTCGAGTACATGCTGGCCCAGGGCAAACAGCTCCGCCCCCAGGTGTACGTGATCCCGGAGGAGATCGACCGGGAGATCGCCCGTCTGAAGTTACAGTCCATGGGCATAGCCATCGACGTCTTGACGCCCGAACAGGCGAAGTACCTGGCCTCGTGGAAGGAAGGAACATAGCCCAGCGGTTTGTGACAAAAGCCATATTGTAACCGCTTTCCCGCGAGGCAATATGGCGCCGGACTAAAAAAAGGAAGGTGAGTTTAAGAATGCAGGCAGCCACGAACACGAGCTTTATGCGGCTTCCCCAGGTCTTCTTGACCTCAGAATCGGTGACGGAGGGGCATCCGGACAAGTTGTGCGACCAGATCTCGGATGCAATCCTGGATGCGATCATCGCTCAGGACCCGGATGCCCGGGTGGCCTGTGAGAGCTGTGCTACCACCGGCTTGGTCATGGTGCTGGGTGAGATCACCACCGACTGTTATGTGGACATGGCCAAGGTTGTCCGGGAAACCGTGCGCGATGTGGGGTATACCCGGGCCAAGTACGGCTTCGATTACGAGACCTGTGGCGTGGTCACGGCCATCAAGGAGCAGTCTCCCGACATCGCCCTGGGCGTGGACAAGGCCCTGGAGGCCAAGACCGGTGAGATGACCGATGTGGAGATCGAGGCCATCGGGGCCGGTGACCAGGGCATGATGATTGGGTTCGCGTGCAACGAGACGCCGGAGCTGATGCCGCTCCCCATCACGCTGGCCCACCGGCTCAGCAAACGTCTGGCCGATGTGCGCAAGAATAAGATCCTGCCGTACCTGCGGCCGGATGGCAAGTCCCAGGTCACGGTGGAATACCGTCAGGGAAGTCCGATAAGGGTAGATACCGTGGTGGTGGCAGCCCAGCATGATGCCAAGACCGATCACCATTGCATAGCGGACGATATCACTGAGCATGTGATCAAGACCGTGATCCCGGCGGAACTGTTGGACCAACGGACAAAGTATTACATCAATCCCACGGGCCGGTTCGTCGTTGGTGGTCCCATGGGTGACGCCGGCCTGACTGGCCGCAAGATCATCGTGGATACCTATGGCGGCGTGGCCCGCCACGGGGGCGGGTGTTTCTCAGGGAAGGATCCCACCAAGGTGGATCGCTCAGGGGCCTATGCCGCCCGCCACATCGCCAAGAACGTGGTGGCGGCGGGGCTGGCCGACCGCTTCGAGATCCAGGTATCCTACGCCATCGGCGTGGCCAGGCCACTTTCGATCATGATCGAGACCTTTGGCACCGGCAAGGTCTCGGATGAGGCGATTCTGGGGCTGATCAGGGAGCACTTCGACCTGCGCCCGGCGGCCATCATTAGGGACCTGCGGCTGCGCCGGCCCATCTATCGGCCCACGGCAGCCTACGGCCATTTTGGCCGGACGGACATCGATGCCCCCTGGGAGAGCACGGACAAGGCTCTCACCTTGAGGGCTCTGGCGGGGCGGTAGGCAGTGCTTCCGGCTGGGGAAAGGGGAATTCGGGGCCGGGTTGGAAAAGGGCCGCGCCGTTTTTTACCAACAAAGACGTCTCGGCCCTGTCAGTTCGCTAGGTGTCGCCCGCACGGATGATGCGGAGACTGGGCCGGCGCGTCTCCATCCTATCTACGCGCCCAAGAGTTCCTTCAGTTCCAGGGCGTTTCGTACGGCATGGCCTTCCCAGTCATTGTTGAAGTAAACGTAGACGTCGCGCCCCTCCGCCAGAAAGCCACGTAGTTTCTCCACCCAACACCTCAACTCATCCAGGGTATACCTGTCGCCGTACATTACGTGAGAGCCATGCATGCGGAGGTAAGCGAAAGGACCGGTCGCGCGGATCGGGCAGGGGAAATCGGGCATGCTGGCGATGCAAAATCCGGCGCCCTTATGCTCAAGCAACTGGAAGACCGGCTCGCAGAGCCAGGAGGGGTCTCGAAATTCGAAAACATGCGTCAAATCGCCCGGCAAAAGCTCGAGAAAAGCCTGCAAGCGCTCCAGATCAACCCGCCAGTTGGGCGGCAACTGATAGAGCACCGGCCCCATTTTCTCACCCAAAAGCCGGGCCCGACCCAGGAAATTGGCCAAAGGAGACTCGGGGTCCCTGAGCTTGCGCACATGGGTTAGATAGCGGCTGGCCTTCAGGGCAAAAAGAAAACCCCCCGGCGAGTTATCCTTCCAGGCTTGAAAGGCCTTCTCCGAGGGGAAACGGTAAAAGGTGAAGTTGACCTCAACGGTGGAGAAAAAACGGGCATAGTGGCCAAACCAGGCGCTTTGGGCAAGATCGGCGGGGTAGAATATCCCACGCCAATGAGGATAGATCCAACCGGACGTGCCGACGAAACATTGGGCCTGGGGAACCACGAAACCCCCCATTCCTATGCGGCCCAACTGGACAGATTCACCATGTCCCGAACCCGCCGGGGATCAGGCAGCTCGCCCAGCATCATCCTCGCCCGGGACTTGAACACCCTATATCCTCGTTCCACCAAAAGGGTTAGCATGCGCAGGTATATTGTATTTACCGGCACCACGAGTTGAGCCTTTCCTTGTCCAAGAACATAATTCTCTATCCCAATCAAGAAAGCCAACGCGTCCGCCTCGGAGCAATGCAGCGGGGACATGGCTAAGGCCTCGACGGTTCCTAGCTCCTCGGAACCTGGCCGGGAACCCCTGAGGTTGATGGCAGCAAAACCCAGGGCCTGAGCCCCCTCATGCCAGATCAGGGTATCGCCGAAACCGAATTTGTCTATGACGATGACCTCTTTGCTGTAATCCAACCCGAGTTCGATGGAGTTGGTG
The DNA here is from genome assembly GCA_040754915.1 of Chloroflexota bacterium. GTDB lineage: Bacteria > Chloroflexota > DTOL01 > DTOL01 > JACQYG01 > JACQYG01. Next base: position 9,932 of record JBFMCB010000077.1, read on the forward strand.
ATGGCTTTAAACTCGGCCAAAACCTGATTCCGGGTGTGCTCCGGTTCCTGGCTCCAGGCCTTGATCCTGCCATGGCGGATGGGCGCTTGCTGGGGCTGCAAGTCCTTGGCCAAAAGAAGGGTCAAGAAAACAGGCCGGAAGCCCAGTTTCAGATAAAGGCCGAGGTTGTAGATAGTCTCGGGCATGGTCTCCAACCCAATGGTCTTGCAGCCCCTCTGGCGCAGGTAGCCCAGGCTGGCCTTGATCAGGTTTTGCCCGATGTCGGCCCCCTGATGCTCCGGCAAGACGGCGAAGGTGCCGAACCATCCGGTCGTCCCCCAGGTGCGAGAGAAGATAAAACCCACCACCTGTCCTGCCTCGCTCGCCGCCACGAAGCATCCCTGGGGGTCCTTGGCCCAGTTGGCCAGTATGTCCTCTGTTCGACGAGGTTGAATCACCTCTGCCTTTCCCGTGGACCGGGCGGCCCAATCGGCAAAGGTCACCGCATCCACCTGAGCCACACTAGAGGCGTCGCCATCAGTCATTGGGCGTATGGAGATCATGGCCACCTCCTCGAGTCTCACCGACTGCCCTTTCGTCTACCACTTGATCCTCTGGCCTTCTTCACGAGTATGAAAGCTGGGGCATCAAAAGGGCAGCTCGCGTCGGTAGTCTGGAACGCTTTCTTAAGAAAGCGGTTTTAATGATAACATAGTTTGCTATCTTTGTCACGAAATAACAGAGGCCTTGCTTCGGAGCCACGCAAGCGGTAGAATGAACATGGGCGACTACGAGGACATTTTTAACCCTGACTATTCTTGTCACAAGACGGTCATCACGTGTCAAGCTATTGTCTCAGGCCATCCCTTTGCCAGCGATCCATGGACTCTCGGGTTCAGTGCCTGGTCTGCGAGAGGCGCTGTAGACTGGCCCCAGGCCAAACCGGCTACTGCCAGACCAGGCGTAATATCGGTGGCGTTCTCCACACCTTGATCTACGGCGACGTTTCGTCTCTCTCGGCCAACCCCATCGAAAAGAAACCCCTGTACCACTTCTACCCTGGCACCGTGGCCCTCACCGCTGGCTCCTGGGGCTGTAACTTTGCCTGCCCATGGTGCCAGAACTGGGACATCTCCAAGCGCGCTCCCTCCATGGACAGGGCACGCTACATCTCCCCGGAGTGGTTCGTGGAGGAAGCCCTGCGCCTGGGCTGCCAGGGCACCTCCATCAGCTTCAACGAGCCCACGCTGCTCCTGGAATGGTCCGTGGACGTGTTCGAGCTGGCACGCCAGAAAGGGCTTTACAATACCTTTGTCACCAACGGCTACATGACGCGGGAGGCCCTGGCCCTCCTGGTCGATGCCGGGCTCAATGCCATGAACGTGGACCTAAAAGGCGACAACCAGGCGGTGAGGAGGTTCTGCGCCGCGGATATGGAGCCGGTCTGGCGTAACTGCCGGGACGCCCAGGCCTCAGGGGTTCACCTGGAGGTCACCACGCTGGTGATCCCGGGCGTGAATGACTCCAACGATAGCCTGACGGGACTGGCAGAGCGCATTGTCCAGGCCCTGGGACCAGATACCCCCTGGCACTTGAGCGCCTACTATCCGGCGTACCGCTTCACTGCTCCGCCAACCCCGGTAAAGACCCTGGAACAGGCCTGGGAGATCGGCCGCCGGGCTGGATTACGCTATGTCTACCTCGGGAATGTCCCCGGTCATCGTTATGAGAACACCTTCTGCCCAGAGTGCGGAGGTTTGCTGATCAGACGTTTTGGTTTGAAGATCACTGGGGTTTGGATGGTGAAGGGGAGATGTCCAGCATGCGGAACGACGCTCCCTGGAGCATGGCCTTGATCGGGTTAAGATCAACCCCGTTCAACGCCAGATGGTGTAGAATACGAAGACGGTCAGGAGCAGAACATAGGTGGCAAAGCCGCTGGCGATCACCTTTCTCGCTGGCAGGTGGGTGATCTGTTTGGCCAGGGCAATGGCCAGAAGCGTGCCCCAGATCACGCCGGCAATCCAAACCATACCAAAGTATATTAAAGGCAGCCTGGCTACTACGAACAGGGCGGCGAGAAATCCCAGCATCAGCCGGGGGAGCTGAGAATAGGGATAAAGGGTCAGGATGCGCCAGAAAGACTCATAGAAACCAATGATCTCCAGCACCCCGAAGATGAAGAGACTGGACAGCACCCATTCCAGACAGCCGATGGCGAAGAGAACCAATGCTCCTTCAGTGCCAGGCGCCCGGCCAATTACCGACGCATTGAAGATGTACAATGTTGGGGGTATTAAAGCCAGAAAGAGGGTGGCCACCGTGGCTCCCCGGGGGGTCGCCAGTCCCTTGTCTATGACGGTTACCCTTTCCAGGGCCTGCTGGGGGGCCAGGGTCATCTGAAAGACCGGGGAGAAGTAGTCCTCCATGACCCTTTCCGATTCCACCCACCTGCCGCCCCGGGCCGAGACCAGGCTGGTTCGCACCAATATGTCTTTCAATAGGTTGTCGAACCCTTTGATGTCAGTGGTGACCAAAGCTCCAGGAACGAAGCCCACGCCGTACAAGAGGCCCTGCAGCCTGCTCCACAGCCCAAGGTTCCTGGCGACCCGGATAAAGACCACCAGGCGCCCCTTTCCTCCCGCTTCGGCTGAGGCGATGGACACGATGTCTTGCCAGGGCACCACCCGCCGATCACCCAAGAGCTGCACAACTAACCCATCCGCAGTCACCCGAAGCCCAGGAAAGAGATCGTAGATGAAGCTAACCAGGGCGATCATCAGAAACAGGGAGATGTGGGCCGCCAAAAGCTCCCCTATTGGGACCGGCTGGCTGGCCAGGTCGGCGGCGATGGCCGCCACCGGTGAATTGGCCAGAAATTGGCCCAGCGCGGGGAATGTCGTCAAAGAGAGCCGGACAATGGTTTGCAAGTAGCGGAGAGCAGGGAAAAGAGCGAAGACGAGGCAGAGGAGTCTCACGGGAAGTGAAATGGACCAGGGATAAGCGTACCTGGTGGTGGCGGGCGTCTTCATCTCCACACCTGCCCCCAGAGGGGAACCGATGGCGACCGCCGCTGCTGTTTTCCACCGCATATGTCCCCACCTCCTGGCCCGCATTGTACAGGACAGAGGTGGTTTTGTGAATCACCAAGTCTGGCTAACATCACCCTTACTTTTTGACAGCGGTTCTGCTCAAAGATAGTACTAAACCCCCTCCTGATCGCTCACGAATATCTTGCCCGGGTTGAGTATGTTGTTCGGATCAAGGGCGCGCTTGATGGCATGCATGGCGGCCACGCCAGCCGGGCCGAATTGCCAGGCCAGGTATTTGGCCTTCAGGGTGCCAATGCCATGCTCTCCAGACAGGGTGCCACCCAGGTCCAAGGCAGCACGAAATAGCTCGTCGGCGAACGCGTCGACCCTAGCCATCTCTTCCTGATCGCGGAAGTCGGTCATGACCATGGGATGCATATTGCCATCGCCAGCATGGGCCAGCAAGGGCACTCGCAGGCGGTGCTTCCTCGCCAGCTCCCCAATTATCCGCACAAACTCCGGCACCGCCGAACGGGGAACGGTGGCATCCTCAATGATCATGGTAACACAGCCCCGGGCTACCGCGGCCAGGGCCGAGCGCCGGGCCGACCAGAGTTGGTCGCTTTCCTCCTTGCTCCTTGCAACCCGCACTTCCCGGGCCTTGCAGCTCCGACAGGCCTCCTCCACCAGGGAGGCCTGGCGCTTCGCCTCTGCCTCTGAGCCGTCGATCTCCAATAAGAGCACGGCCTCGGCGTCCAGGGGAAGCCCCACCGGCTTGTAGGCCTCGACCAGCTCCATGGTCGCTCGGTCCAGCATCTCCAGGGTGGTCGGGATGATGCGCCGGGCCACAATAGATGAGACGGTCCTGGCGGCATCATCGATATGATCATAGATGGCCAAAAGCGTCATCTTCGCCTCAGGCAGAGGGATCAGCTTCACGATGATCTTGGTCACCACCCCCAGGGTACCCTCGGAACCGACGAAAAGATGGGTGAGGTCGTAGCCGGAGACGTTCTTCACCGTTTTGGACCCGGTCCAGATAACCTCGCCGTTAGGCAGCA
>JBFMCB010000078.1:0-13889 GCA_040754915.1 Chloroflexota bacterium
GTTGCCGTCCGGTCCCGTACCGGCCTGACCTCTGCCACGGGCTGGATCAGCCCCTTTTTCAGGCGGCCCACGTAACGGCTCAGGCGCTGGACGCCGTGGGATTCGATGCCTCGCAGGTCCGCCGCCACCAGCACCTCGGCCGTAATCTGGGCATCGGCCCAGGGAACACCCAGCCGCCCAAAAACCTGGGCCACGAAGTCCTTCAGGCGCTCGGCCCGAACCCTCACTGTCCCATCAAGCATCGTGGTCTTCCGTTCCCGCTCCACCGGCCCATGACGGCCGTGGGGCCAGCCGTTCACCTACCCGGGCAGCCGTCCGGGCTGAGGTCACCTCACCCGCCCGCCAGGCGATGGTCCGGCCCAGGCTCCCATGATAAAGGGATCGCCTCGTGTTTGACTTTGGTTCGCTGGCCCTGCTGCCAGCCGGCAGTGCTCGTCCTGACGCCTGGGCCACTCCAGGGCCGCCCTTTGGAGGTCGCTAGGGGGGAATTATAGTCCGCCCGGGCCTCCCAGTCAAGGATTTCGACAAAAGCTACCATGGGCAGGAGCATCCTTTCCTCGGAGACCGACATCCGGTTGACAAAGGGTGAAATAGGCCTATAATAGTTGCGTCGCTCCGCTCTGATCCCAGGGATTGGCCAGGGCAAGCATTCAGCCAGGAGAAACCGCCATGGAGATCAACGTTCAGGCAGGTGATATATCCGGGGTTCGGGCCGATGCCATCATCGTCAGCCTTTTCGAGGGCGCCGGGCCGCCCAGCGGGGCCACCAAGGTGGTGGACGATGCCCTGGATGGTCTCATCACCCGATTGATCCAGGCCCGGGAGATCACCGGCGAGCTCTACCAGGTTACCGTCTTGCATACCTTCGGCAGGCTCCCGGCCGATCGGGTGACGGTGGTCGGCCTGGGAAAGCAGGAGGGGTTTGTCCTGGATCGAGTGCGCGGCGTCATCGCCGAGGCCCTGAGAGCACTGCAGAAAATGGGCCTCCAGCGAGTGGCTTCGGTCCTGCACGGCGCCGGCCAGGGCGGCCTGCACCCCGAGGCCGTTGCCCAGGCCCTCGCCGAGGGTGCCCTCTTGGGCCTCTACGCCTTCGATAAATACAGCACCAAGAAGCCAGAGCCGCAGATCCAGGAGCTCTCTCTGGTGGCATTCGATCCGGCCGTCCTTGAGCCTGTATCGCGGGGTTTAAGCCGTGGAAAGGTCATGGCCCAGGCTACCAACCTGGCTCGGGACCTGATCAACGAGCCGGCCAATTATCTGACCCCCTCGGAGTGGGCCCGTCAGGCGGAACGCCTGGCCCAGGCCGATGGCCTGGAGTGCCAGGTTCTGGATCAGGAACAGATGCACGAGATGGGCATGGGCGCATTATTGGGGGTGGCCCAGGGCAGTGCCCAGCCGCCGAAGCTCATCGTGCTGCGCTACCGGGGAGATGAACGGGGCCGGAAACCGGCTTTGGGGTTGGTTGGCAAAGGCATCACCTTCGACTCCGGCGGGCTTTCTTTGAAGCCAAGAGAGGCTATGGACGCGATGAAGGGCGACATGGCCGGAGGCGCCGCAGTGATGGCGGCCATGGGCGCCATTGCCCAGCTCCAGCTCCCCCTCAACGTCACCGCCATCGTCCCGGCCACCGAGAACATGCCCGGCGGCCGGGCCCTCAAGCTCGGCGATATACTGCGGGCCATGAGCGGCAAGACCATCGAGATACTCTCCACCGATGCTGAGGGGCGCTTGGTCCTGGCCGATGCCCTCTGCTACGCCCGTAAACTGGGGCTTTCGCCCCTGGTGGACGTGGCCACTCTCACTGGCGCCTGCTCCATCGCCCTGGGTCCGGTGTATGCTGGCGCCTTCGGCAACAACCAGGAGCTCATTGACCGCCTGCTCAAGGCTGGCGAAGAGGCCGGGGAGCACTTCTGGGCCATGCCCATGCACCCTGATTACAAGGAGTTGATCAAGAGCGATGTGGCGGACATGAAGAATGTGGGCGGTCGCGCCGGGGGCGCCATCACCGCCGCCCACTTCCTGGCCAACTTCGTGGATGATACCCCTTGGGTTCATCTAGACATCGCCGGCTCCTCTTTCTCCGACAAAGACAAGACCTACAACCCAAAAGGTGGCCGGGGCATGGCCGTGCGCACCCTGATTAACCTCGCCCGGTCCCTGGCGGATGACTAGCAGACACCTAGCGCCGCCGTGTCAGTCCTTGCAGTCGATGCTAGCGGCGTGGCACCCTGTGGGCTTTTTACAATTGAGGCCACGACGGCCACAAGGACCTATACTGCGACATTCATCTCCCTATTCAATTGATCCACGCCAGTGCCCCAGGGAGAAACTTAAGACATAGAACGGGAGGCTATCCACGGAAGACCAGATAGTGATCTACACCAAACCGGGCTGCCCCTATTGCCAGGCGGCCAAAGCGGATTTCCAGCGCCAGGGCCTCGCCTACCGGGAGATCGACGTCTACGCCACCCCCGGCGCCCGGGAGGAGGCATACAGGCTGGCCGGGCGACACCTGGTGCCGGTGATCGTCCGGGGCAAGGAGGTCACCGTGGGCTACGGCGGGGCCTGAGGGACCTGAAGCCGGTGGTCTGCCGGCGTCAATCGCTCCCCATCTAGCCCCACTCGCTTATCTCACACGTCACACGTTGTTGGGCGCTACCTGCCTGCTTCTCCTGGCAACCTGAAGGACGAAGAACCTCCGTTACCCGAGGCCAGGCCCGACCAATGCCTGGCTTCTCAAGCCAGAGTACCGAGCCGACCCTCCTTGACAAGGTTACCTTTTTAGCTTATCATTGGCCTGGAGCTTCAGAAAGCCTCACGGGATCGTGGTTGGCCCATGGTCTCGTTCCCGAGATCGGTTTGTCCCACGGCCCTAGGTGTATGGGGTCAGAGGTCGAGGCTGTTGGGGGATTGGCTCGCATTCGTGGTGCCCATTCGGTACCAGGCATTACGAAGGCCGACTTCAACGCTCTCATGTACGGAAGGAGGTGGGAGCCGCCCGTAAGACTCCGGCGACCAACTAAACTCAGGAGGAAAGAGATGAGGGCCAAGTTATATCCCTTGCTCACGGTTGCCTTGGTTGTAGGGCTTCTGGCGCCGGCACTTCTGACTGGCTGCGGCCCGGCGCCTCTGGGATCAAAGGACAACCCGGTGAAGATGGCATTCGTGCCTTCGCAGGATACTGCCCGGGTGCTGACCAGCGGGGAGAAGCTGGGCAAGATGTTGGAGGCAAAGACCGGGTATATATTCCAGGTCTCCGTGCCCACCAGCTACGCCGCGGTCATCGAGGCCATGGGAGCCAAGAAGGTCGACGTGGCCTGGCTTGCACCTTTCTCTTACGTGCTGGCTCACAAAAAGATCGGCGCCCAGGTGATCCTCACCACCACCCGCTTTGGGTCTAAGAGCTACAGCGGCCAGATCATCGCCCACGTGGATAGCGGTATCAACACCCTGGCCGACCTCAAGGGCAAGAAGTTCGCCTTTGTGGATCCCCTTTCCACGTCCGGATACATGTATCCCAAGGCCCTAATGATCCAGAACGGCATCAACCCGGACAAGGACATGCAGACCATGATGGCCGGCGGCCACGACAAGGTGGTCATTGCCGTGTATAACAAACAGGCCGACGCCGGCGCCACCTATGACGGTGGCCCCAGCGAGGCTCGCCTCCGGGTCAAGACGACCATCCCGGATGTCCTGGAAAAGACGAAGATCATCGCCAAGACTGAGCCCATCCCCAATGACACCGTCAGCCTCCGCAAAGACCTGCCCCCGGATATGGTGAAGAAGATCACCGACGCCTTGCTGGAGATAGCCAAGACCGATGATGGCAAGAAGGCCCTCAAGGAGCTCTACGACATCGACGGCCTGGTGCCGGGCGCGGACCCGGACTACGACCCGATCCGCAAGGCAGTGCAGGCCTTGGGCATCGACCTTGAGGCGGAAGCGGCGAAGCCACCCAAATAACCAAGAGGCAATCCTGGTCCCAAGACGTCGACCTTGACCCATCGAAACTGGGCAGAGGGGCCTCTGCCCAGTTTCCTTATTGCTTTCTCCGCAAGGTGCCGCTGGCCAGCGGGACAATCATTTCTCGGCTCAAAGGCGGAGGGGCCCGGTTCCCCTCCTGGTAATCAGACGATGAGGCCTGGTTCCTCTTAGAGGAGACATCGATGCTCAAGATCGAGCACTTGACCAAGATCTACGAAGATGGCACGAAGGCCCTGGATGACGTCAGCCTCACCGTGGCCGACGGCGAGTTCCTGGTCATCGTGGGCCTTTCCGGGGCAGGCAAGAGCACGCTGCTACGCTGCATCAACCGCCTGGTGGAGCCCACCTCTGGCAAGATCTACCTGGACGATGTGGACATCACCGCTGCCTCGCCAAGGGAACTGCGTGAGATTCGCCTGAAGATAGGCATGATCTTCCAGCAGTTCAACCTGGTGAAGCGCTCCTCGGTGCTAACCAACACCCTCTCCGGGCGGCTGGGCTACGTGTCTCCCTGGAAGAGCCTCGTCTATCGTTTCCCCGCTCAGGATGTGGCACGCGCCCACGCCAATCTGGAGCGCGTGGGCATTGCGGAGAAGGCTCGGGCCCGGGCGGACACCCTTTCCGGAGGACAACAACAGCGGGTGGGCATCGCCAGGGCCTTGATGCAGGAGCCCAAGTTGATGCTGGCGGACGAGCCGGTAGCCAGCCTGGATCCGGCTACCTCTCATTCCGTCCTCAAGTACCTGGAGCAAATCAACAAGGAGGACGGCATTACCGTTATCTGTAACCTGCACTTCCTTTCCCTGGCCCGCCGCTACGCCAGCCGCGTGATCGCCCTCAAGGACGGCCGGCTGGTCTTCGATGGCCGGCCCCAGGAGATCGACCACCGGCGCTTTAAAGAGATCTACGGCGAAGAGGCGGTCCAGGTGGAGATCGGGCCGGACCTGACGCCGGAGGAGGCGACGCAAGCACCGTGAATAACCAACGCCCGCCAACAAACCCGGCTAGCCACCTTGGGCCCTTGCGCACATCCCTCTTAGTGCTAATTATCGCCGCGGCCTATGCTTACGGTTTCCGGGTGACCAAGGTTAATCCGTACGATCTGGTAACCGGCCTGCCCAACATGCGCCATATCGTGCTCAGCCTCCTCCAGCCCGACCTCTTCGTACGTGCCACCGAGATGCAGAAGGCGGATACCCCGTTTCTGGTCCGGGCGGAGAGCGGGGCACCAGAGCCCCCTCCGGCCACACCTCCAGCGAAACCAGGGCCATCGGTGGAGATCTACCCTGGCGTGGCGAAGCCCGGCGACGTCATAGAGGTGAAGGGGCGCGATTTTAAGCCCGATACGCCCGGTGCGATCTACCTGATCTGGGTCGGCGACACAAGGCTGGGCAAGATAGCTACCGACGCCCAGGGTAGCTTTGCCACCAAGGTGGTCCTGCCCGGTGACGTGACCCAAGGCGATTACTGGATCGAGGCCCGGGTCTTCCGGGAACTGAACTGGTACGTGCCCAGCGAGACCCTGATCCTTTCCCTACGGCTTATGCTGGAGACGATTTTCCTGGCCCTGATCGGCACCACGTTCTCGGTCATTTTCAGCATCCCTCTGAGCTTCCTGGGCGCTCGCAACCTGATGATGGGCACCCCCTTCGGGCGAGCGACCTATTATCTCAGCCGCACCTTCTTCAACCTGCTCCGTTCCATCGAGGTGCTGATCATCGTCGTGATCATGGCGGTGGTCGTGGGCATCGGCCCCTTTGCCGGCGTGTTGGCCCTAGCTGTCCACGGCATCGGGGCCCTGGGGAAGCTATATTCCGAGTCCATCGAGAGCATTGACCCCGGGCCCATCGAGGCCATCACCGCCACCGGGGCCAGCCGGCTACAAGTGATCGCCTACGCCGTGGTCCCCCAGATAGTGCCCCAGTTCATTGCCTTCACCCTTTACCGGTGGGACATCAACGTGCGCATGGCCACCGTCATCGGCCTGGTGGGTGGGGGTGGCATCGGCTTTATTCTGATCCAGTACATCAATCTCTTGCAATGGAATCAGGCTGGCACGGCCATCTGGCTCATCGCCATCGTGGTCATGGCCATGGATTACGCCAGCGCGGTGATCCGGGAGAAGATCGTCTAACCGAAGGTAACCAGGCAGATGATTTCTAAACCAAAAGGAGGTCCCCGATGACTGAGAAGGAGCCTGCCGGGATGGAGTGGTCAGAGGGTGGGCCGTATGCGCCGCAGGAGCAGGAGGCGGGCGCCCAGCCTCAGGACGTAACGGCCCAAACCGTGGTGATCAAACAGGGCTGTGCCCGCTCCATCAACGCCGAGCGCGTGGAGATCAGACAGGGGGGCGCCCTGACTATCCAGGGCGAGACAGTGAGCATCACCCAGGGCGGCGCAGCCATCCTGAAGGCCAAGGCGGCCAGCCTGGGCTCCGGCGGCAGCGGCATCCTCCTCGCCGACAACATCGACGTGGAGCAGGGCGGCGCCCAGTGGATGCTGGCCAGGAATGGGATCTCGGTGGATCAGGGCGCGGCCATGGTCATGGCCGCCCAGAAGATCGAGGCCAAGAACTCTGGCGCCTTCCTGGTGGTGGCCAACCGCCTGGAAGGCGAGATCAAATCGGTCTTCACCCCCCAGGCCGCCCTGGGCTTCGGCGCCGGCCTGGGGGCGATGCTGGGGCTTTTCCTCTTCTTCCGGCCCAAGAAGCGAGGGTAGCGACTCCGAGGCCCACCACGAAAGCACGAAAGCCGCGGAGTCCTCCGTGGCTTTTTTGCTTTGATCACTACCGCTCTCCCCGGGGCGCGAAGGCGGACATCTGGTACACGCCGCCGGCGTTCCACCACATCCAGCCCAGGCCTCCCGCCTCCACGGCGGCCTTGCGCTGCAACTCGAACTCCGCTGGCCCATAGGGCAGGCGGCGTTTCTGATAGTCATCGAAGTGTTGCAGCCAGGGTCGCACCTTGATCGCGGGAAGTCCTTTCAGCCGGCCGATGCCGTACTGCACGCTCTGGAAGACGATCTCGTAGGGATACGCGGGGGGATAGTCCAGGCCTCTGGCACCCGGCCGCCAGGTGGAGGGGTACACCATAGGCGACAAGTAATCAAGGTGGCGGCCCATGTTTTCGATGCGCTGGCCGATGCCCAGGTCGTCGTCCCGAAAGAGCGTCCACCCGAAGGTGTCGGCGGCCAGGAAAACCCCGTAAGGTCGCAGGCGGGCCTGGACGTTCGCCAGGAACGAATCGACGGCCGCCATGCGGGAGGCCGGGGTGCTCTCCTGGGCGTAGACGCAGTTCGACACGGCCCCGTCGGAGGGGAAGCGCACGTAATCGTATTGCACCTCGTCAAACCCCAGTCGGGCCATCTCTTCGGCAATGCCGGCGTTGTAGTCCACCACCTCTTTGCGGAAAGGGTCCACCCAATACTGGCCGCCCCAGTCTACCCAGTAATCGTTGTTGCGCTTGTCCTTCACCGCCAGGTCTGGCCGGGCCTTGGCCAGGAGATTGTCCTTGAAAGCCACGATGCGAGCCACGGTGTAGATGCCCCGGGGTTTGGTCCAGCGCATAAACTCCTCCAGGCTCATGAGCCCTCTGGCCTGGGCGTTGATCTTCTGGGCCAGCGGCTGCGAGCTAGGATAGGCGATGTTCCCCTCGTCGCCCTTCACGTCCACCACGATGGCATTGAGCTCAGTGCGCTCCAATGAGGCCACGAGATTTTTGACATAGCCCGGGTTGGACAGAAGCCAGAAGGGGATATAGAGGCCCTTGACCACGAACGGCTCTAGCTTCACGTTCAGGTTCGTGACCGCGTTTAGGTCCAGGCGTTGCACGGCGTACCCGGGGGCTCTGATGATCAGGGGTGACCCGGCCGGGGCCTCCTTGAGCGTGAAGGAGCCATCGGCCATGGTGACGGTATAGGCCGGCCCGATGCTCACTGTGACGCCGGGAAGCGGCCTTCCATCGGTGGCATCCTGCACCAGGCCGCGCACCACGTTGGAGCGCAATGAGACGTCCAGCACCGGCTCCCCCCGATAGGTCAGCTCCCACCCAGCGTATTCCGCCAACTGGAAGGCCAGGACCTCTCCCAACTCCAGCCGCGAGAGGACGTACCGGCCGCCTTCGTCGGTCTGCACAACCTTCGCACCCGCGGTCACGGTGACCCCGGCCAGAGGCCTATTGGTGTACAGGTCCCGCACTGTGCCCGAGACCACGTTGGGTCTCAGGCTCACGTTCACTGGGTTTCCCCCTTGCCATGGCACCTGGGCGGTCCTGTAGCCGGGCGCGCCGAAGACGAGCCGGGCGCCCCCCTTGACCCTCTTGAGTTGGAAATGGCCCGCATCGTCGGCGACGACGGAGAGTCCATCGGCCTCAACCTTCGCTCCGGCCAATGGGCTGCCGGTTTCAACGTCGGTCACGGTGCCAGTGACCAGGTTGGGGCGGAGCGTCACGACCTGGTCAATGGAGCCGATAACGGGCCTGATAATGGAAAAAGCCTCCACAGTCAGCTCCACCGGAAAATAGCCAAGAGCTTCAAAGCGCAGGACCCCGCCCCTTTTCACCGCCGGGAGGAGGAAGTTGCCGGAGGCATCGCTCCGGACCTCCTGCCCCCCGGAGGAGACCAGGACGCCGGCCAGGACCGCTCCGGTCTCCTCATCGCTGACCACGCCACGAACGGCTACCGTGCTATTATCCAGCCAGAGGGCCAGGGCCGAGAGGGAAACCACGGCCACGAGAAGGAATACGAGAGATCGTCTCATACGAGCCTTTATCCGGGAATTGATTGGCGACAGGTTTAACAGATTATAACTGTGAAGGATATCGCCGTCAACTAAAATGCCCAGGCAAAGAGGCGAGCTGAGCATGTGGTTGCACCCTGGGTGATGATGTGCTATTATTCCCATATCCCCGCCAGGCCTAAGGACGGCTGGAGCGTGGAAAAGGAGTGTAGAGGGTAAGCCGCTGCCGCTGGCCGCCGCACCAGGCGGCACGAGGTGCCATCCGGCGCAATCTACGGTACACGCGAGGAGCCGCCCCTTGTTTCAGGACACCGCGCCGAGCTGCCTTCTAGTGGCCTCATTGTGCGAGCTCGGCGAAAGGCTCTCCCAACTGGAATTATTCGTGGCCGAGCCCTCCGTCCGGGCCCGAGCGGAGAACGAAGGGCTCATCGTTGCCCTTCTCGCCGCCGTAGACCACCTGGTGCAAAGGCTCGACCGCCAGGTCATTGCCCCTCTGCGGAAGCCGCTACAGGATGGCAGCCTGGAAGACCAGGCCTGTGCCCAGGCCCTGGAGGAGGTCCAGCGTTTCGCCCTGGCCTTCCAAAAAGCCCACCAGAACCTGGCCTTCCTCACCGGCCATGGTTCCCACGCCGTAACCTACACCTTCGTCCACAAGCTCTTGAACGAGGCCAGGACCAAGGCCCTGCCGGCCCCTGATATTTGTCTGGGCAACGAATATGACTTCTTCCGCCACGACCTCCGGAAGACCCTGGTCGCCCCCCTGGAGGCCCTTGGCACTGCCTCACGCCTGCCGGAGTGGGGCCTGTCGTTGCTATTGCCCAAGGCCGAGGCGGGCAACCCGCTGATGTGGACCATGCTGGCCCACCAGATCGGCCACTACATTGTGGATCACTTCAAAGTTGCCCACCACATTCGCGCCGATCTGCCTATCCGGACCGGGACGTCGCCCCAATCCGACGATGCCCTCCTCCGCTACGCGGAGGAGCTGGCCGCCGACCTCCTGGCCCAGAGGTTGGCCGGGCCGGCCTACTTCCTCTCCCTGGCATCTCTGGGCCTGCTCTTTCGTCCCGGTGGCCCTCTGGGTCTGGGCGTCCCACTGGGGCTTCGGCTTGGCCATTTGCGGCGGCATCTTAAGCCCCTGGAAGCCCTTGATGGCCAAGGCCTGAGGCGGACCGCCAACGTTGAGCTATTCTCTTCCCTGGACGCCCTTAGCCTAGCCGAGCGCCTGGTCTCGGAGTGCCACCGGTTATCGGCACCGTCGGAACCCAGCGGGCTATCAAGCTCCGAGCAGGACCCCTCCGTTGCGCTAGAGAATTATGACTGCCTGGACGCAATCATTGCCCGGCAACGGGTGGCGCCGGCAGCCATCCCATCCCCAGAGGATTTCCATGCCCTCTTCGCCCGCATGTGTTCTGGGATCCCCATCAACTCACTCTGCCCCACCCTCTCCCGGGAAACCATCAAGCGCCTGGAGGGCGCTGCCACGCCGACTGAGTTTTATCATCTCCTCGGCGACATCCGAGAAAGGCCCACAACCCTGGCCCACATCCTGTTGGTGGGCTGGACCTATAAGCTGTTGCGGAGCTACCAGATTTTCCGCGAATTGCTCCTCTCCGCTGCCACCCTGCGGGAGGCCCTGGCTGCCTATGCCGGGCACCTGAGAAACCGCCAGGCCCTGTTGCAAAAATCCATCGAGACCTCGTTCATCCAACAGACTTATAATCGCTGGCGAGGGGAGGCCCATGGTGCTTAACGAGACCGCCATACTCTATCGCCTGCTGGTTAAGAAAGACCTGGTGGTCACCCCAATACTTGATCTGCCTCAGCAATTGGGCTCCAGCACCCTGGATGTCCGGTTGGGCACGCGGTTCCTGGCCCAAAAGAGCTCCTCGCTGATCTACCTGGACCCTTTGCGCCAGGCCGAGCAGATCGAGGCCGACAAGCTGCAGTACGAGGTCGAGTACACCTTGCAAAGCACCCAGGCCTACGTGCTTCACCCCGGGGAGTTCGTCCTGGCCTCCACCCTGGAATACGTCGTGATCCCGGCCGATCTCACCGCCCGGCTGGATGGCCGGAGCAGTTGGGGGCGCGCCGGACTGGAGGTCCATGCCACCGCCGGCTTCGTGGCCTCCGGCTTCGAGGGCACCATCACCTTTGAGCTGAAAAACGTGTCCCGGATGCCCATCCCGCTCTACCCCATGCTCCGGGTGGCCCAGCTATCCTTCTACGAGATCGGTCCCGACACCCGGCTACCCTACCGGGCCAAAGCCTCCAGCAAGTATGCGGGATATTTGGCCCCCACTGGCAGCACCTTCTACCGCGACCCGGAGTGGGAGATCATCCGGAGGGAATTGGTGGCCCAGGGGGGGCACCAGCGCAGCGAGCGTCTGTCGGCGGCTTTGGAGGCCAGGCCCGCGGATCGCGGGCCTGGCAAGAGTCCCACCACCTAACGGTGGCCCAATGCGCAGGGTCGAATACCGCGCCCACGGGCCAAGGAGCGAGTCAGCTTCAGGGTGCTGGCCTGCGCCCTTTCCAGCTACATTACGGGTCCAATTGTGGAGGGAGGATGCTCACCAGCCAGGGCAAGGGCCGGATCGAAGTCATCTGCGGCTGCATGTTCTCGGGCAAGACCGAGGAATTGATCCGCCGGGTCAAGCGCGCCCAGATCGCCCAGCGCCGGGTACAGCTTCTGAAATCCGAGCGCGATAGCCGTCACTCGCTGAACGAGATCGTCACCCATTATGGCCTCTCCCAGGAGGCCGCCGTTGTCAGCGATTCGGCCCAGCTCCGGGCCTGCGTGGACCCAGAGGCCGATGTGGTAGCCATAGACGACGTCCAGTTCTTCGACGACGGCATCGTGGCCGTTTGCGAGGAGCTGGCCCACCGCGGCAAGCGCGTCATCGCTGCCGGCCTGGACCTGGACTTCAAGGGCGAGCCCTTCGGCCCCATCGCCGCCCTCCTGGCCAAGGCCGAGGTGGTGGACAAGCTCCGCGCCATCTGCGTGGTGTGCGGCGAGGAGGCCACGCGCACCCAGCGGCTTATCGACGGAGAGCCGGCCGCTTGGGACGATCCCCTCCTGATCGTAGGGGCTAGCGAGGTCTACCAGGCCCGCTGCCGCCGCTGTCATCAGGTGCCCAAGCCCTCGGCGAAAGGGTGATTCGGCAAAGTGGAAACGAACGCGGGAAAATGGCCGATACTATACGGCCAACTCTTGAGGCTCGGCAACCCCCAGAGCAGCGTCGGCGTGTGCACCCTCTGGACGGAACGGGACAAGGCCCGGGAGCATCTGGACCCGACCGATTACTGCGCCATCGGCAACCTCTACCGGGCCGCTGGCATCAGTCCCATGATCCGCAACATCTTCGCCAATCCCCGCCTCCGCCACATCGTCCTGTGGGGAAAAGATCTGTCTGGTTCCGGCGAAGCCCTTGTCCGGTTCATGCAGGCCGGCGTCGATGCCGAGCATCGGATAGCCGGTGGTCCGGGGAGGATTGAAAAGGAGATCGACCGCGAGTCCCTGGAGCTATTCCGCCAGGCAGTCAGGGTAATCGATCTGCGCAACCAGCCCATAGAGGCCCTGCGCCAGACGGTCCAGGGGTTGCATGCCGCCGCCCCGTTCACGGAGCCCCGCTTCTTTCCCATGGCCGTGCCTAGCCCCCGCTACTTCCCCTCCGAGAGGACCGGGTTTCGGGTGGAGTCCCTCACCGTGGCCCAGGCCTGGCTCAAGGTCATCCGGACCGTCATGGCCTATGGCCGGCCCAAGTCCACGCGGTACACCAATACCAATCAGCTCAAGGAGATACTCAACCTGACCGCCGTGGTGACCGCCGAGGACCCGGAGGAGGTCTATTTTCCGGAGTACCTGCCCTTCCCCAAGGACGAGTTGGACGGCTATTACGATCAGGTCTTGACCCCCAAGGAGATCCAGGGCCTCGCCTATACCTATGGCCAGCGGCTGCGCAACCACCATGGCGTGGACCAGGTCCAGGAGATGATCAACCTGGCCAAGCTCCGGCCCGACTCCAAGAAGCTCTATGCCAGCACCTGGGACGTGCCGGTGGACTCCCCGGCGGCCATGGCCGGGGACACGCCGTGCCTGACCCAGATATTGGGCAGCATCCAGGACCATCGGTTCTACCTCACCGCCCACTTCCGCTCCCAGGACATGTACCACGGTTGGCCCCGGAACATGTTCGCCATGCGCCGGCTCCAAAAGCTCATCGCCGATGGGATCGGCCTGCCCCTGGGCCCGGTTACCATGATCACCCATTCGGCCCACATCTACGCCGATGACTGGGACGCCGCCCGGGAGACCATCGACCGGTACTACGCCAGATCCCTCTGGCACAAACAGAACCCCCGCCGCGAACTCGATCCCCGGGGGTATATCACCGTCAGCGTGGTAGACGGGAGAATCGTCGCCGTGCTGTACTCCCCGGAGGATGAGGAGTTGGCCACATTCAGCGGTTTGAAGGCCAAGGAGCTCTACGCCCAGATCGCCGATGGCGCTTACCTGGTCATGCCCAGCCATCTCCTGTACCTGGGCGGCGAGCTGCAGAAGGCCGAGCTGGCCCGGCGCCTGGGCCGGGAATACGTCCAGGACAAGGATCTGGGCTTCTATCTCCCCTAGGCCCATCGGCCTCCGGGCTCACGGGACGCAACCGTCGGCCTCAAACCCCAACAAGCCCCAAGTGGCAGCCCGAACCCGACCAGCCCGCCTGATGTAACGAAAAGGCCATCCCTTTCCCTCACCAGAGTGCAAGAGACGGCCTTTTTCCCTCAAGGTTGGTGAGCCGGGCTAACGGCGAAAAGCGCGGGTTACCCGCTTCCAATACCTGGGCGAATCGCCCTTCTTCAGGAGGTCTCCCGTAGAGGGCGATTTTTATTTCCTCCTCGGAGAGCACAGCCTTGTGCAGCACAGGGCAGAGTTTTTCCTTCAGGGACATGCCCCCATCCGAGCCTGCTAAGGTCGCCCACCGGGACATCAAGCCATCCGCTGTGTTCCTTATCTCTGCTACTTCCCGCTGAAGGAGTGTTTTCCGTTCCAGGAGCGGAGGCATTTCCTGGTGGACCTGCTGGTTGGTGGCGGCCACTAGCTTAGCCAGGTCGCAGCCCTACGATCCGAGGTTAGGATACTGAAAGCTCCAAAGACCTTGGCCTACCTGAA
>JBFMCB010000079.1:0-9152 GCA_040754915.1 Chloroflexota bacterium
GCCGCCGCCGGCCAGAGCGGCGGCGAGCTGGACCCGGACCGGCTGGACATCGCCGTGGGGGAGGTCCTGCTCTTCCAGGGCGGCCGCCGGCTGGACTTCGACGACAAGCAGGCCCGGGCGGCCCTCTCCGGCAACGAGGTGGCGGTGCGGCTAGACCTGCATTTGGGATCCTGCTCGGCCACCGCCTGGGGCTGCGATCTTTCCGAGGAATACGTGACCTTCAATAGCCAGTATACAACATAGGCCCAGGGAGTTATCCATGCGCCGCGGTGCGCCACGACGCATGAAAATGATGGTTATTTTCAAGGGATATGTAAAGTTCACTAAGACCGCTCAAAATGACTGGAGTACAGGCTTCAGCCTGGGCAGCCTGAAGGCTGCACTCCGACTGCTGTAGCAAAACGACTGGAGTACAGGCTTTAGCCTGTCAATGCCTGCCCGATTGCTGCAACGTTAGCCGGTTATTGATTACCTGAAGGGCGATGATCCCTGACACAGGCAGCCTAAAGGCTGCACTCCGACTGCTGTAGCAAAATGACTGGAGTACAGGCTTCAGCCTGGGCAGCCTGAAGGCTGCACTCCGACTGCTAATGTTATTTTCAAGGGAGGCATGAGATGATCAGCAAGGAGCTTCTGGACATCCTGGTTTGCCCGGACGACAAGACCAAGGTAGAGCTGGTGGGCGAGGAGTGGCTGGTGTGCCACCACTGCGGCCGCCGCTATCCCATCCGCGACGACATCCCCATCATGCTCATCGAAGAGGGCGACAAGTGGCGCATCCCGTCGGAGAAGCCGAAGCAGGTAGCACGTAGCAGGTAGCACATAACAGGTAGCACGTAGCAGGTAGCACATAACAGGTAGTGGCTGCCTGTTACTTGTTACTTGCTACTTGATACTTGATACTATTCAGACCATACGGAGGATCGATGATGATCGAGATCAAGACCGCCCTGCCCGGCCCCCGGGCCCAGAGGGCCATCGAGCGGGACCATCGTTACGTCTCCCAGTCGTACACCCGCTCGCCCCAGTGCCCGGTGGTGGCGGAGAGGGGCCAGGGCGTCTGGGTCCAGGACGTGGACGGCAACCGGTTCCTGGACTTCGCCGCGGGGATCGCGGTGTGCTCCACCGGCCACTGCCACCCGGAGGTGGTTAAGGCGGTCCAGGATCAGGCAGCGAAGCTGATCCACATGTCTGGGACAGATTTCTACTATCTGCCCCAGGTGGACCTGGCCGAGCGACTGGCGAAGCTGGCCCCCGGCGACTTCGCCAAGCGGGTCTTCTTCGGCAACTCCGGCACCGAGGCCATCGAGGCCGCGTTGAAGCTCGCCCGGTACAAGACCGGGCGGCACCAGTTCATCTCCTATTTTGGCGCCTTCCACGGTCGCACCGTGGGGGCCATGTCGCTCTCCGGCAGCAAGACCGTCCACCGCCGGGGGTTTGGCCCTCTGCTGCCAGGGGTCACCCACATCCCATATCCCTACTGCTACCGCTGTCCCTTTGGCCTAGCCCACCAGAACTGCGGCCTGGCCTGCCTGAAGTACCTTACGGACCTGGTGTTCAAGAAGACCGTGGCCCCGGAGGAGGTGGCCGCCATCTTCATCGAACCCATCCAGGGGGAGGGCGGCTACGTGGTGCCTCCGGCCGACTACATGCAGGAGCTGCAAAAGGTGGCCCACGAGCACGGCATCCTCCTGGTGGCCGACGAGGTGCAGACCGGCTTCGGTCGCACCGGCAAGATGTTCGCCGTGGAGAACTTCGGCGTTATGCCCGACATCATCGCCACCGCCAAGGGCCTGGCCTCGGGCCTGCCGCTGGGTGTGACCATCTACCGCTCCGACCCGAGCGACTGGGGGCCCGGCACCCACGCCAGCACCTTCGGCGGCAATCCCCTCTCTTGCGCCGCGGCCCTTAAGACGGTGGTGCTCCTTCAGAACGGCATCATGGCCAACGTGCGCCGCCAGGGCCCGATCTTCATGGAACAGCTCAGGTCTTTGGCCCAGGCCCACGAGTGTATGGGGGACGTCCGCGGCATGGGCCTGATGATCGGCGTGGAGATCGTCAAGGACCGGCAGAGCAAAGAGAAAGATCCGGCCCGGCGCGATGCCCTGCTGGCCGCCTGCTACCGGCGGGGGCTGATCCTGATCGGCTGCGGCGAGAACGTGGTGCGCTTTGCGCCACCCCTGGTGATCTCCCGAGAGGAGGCGGAGATCGGCCTCTCGGTCTTCGCCCAGGCGCTTGCGGAGACCGAGGCAGCAGGGAGCAGGGAGCAGGGAGCAGGTAGCAGGTAGCCCTACAGCGCGTCACCGTTGAACCACCAAGATCCCAAGGCGCAAAGGAATCCTTAGTGTCCTGGTGCCTTCGTGGTGAGTACCCCGTTTTCAACTTGCGAAGGCCAGTGAGACCCGCTATACTAGCGCCAGATTCACGAACCGTGTTTGATCCTCCCGCAGGTTCTGTTGTTCAGGAGTTCAACTCCTGAACTAACGAGAGGATGGGCCACACCCGAGCTAGCAGCTACCCGCTCCCTGCTATCTGCGCGGTGAATGCCCTCGCCGGTTTGAGGCTAATCTTTGCTAGAAAAATGCAACCGTTGACGGTTGAAGCCTACGGGGACCAGGAGGCCTTTTCGAGGCTGGAGGCTGGCTGGAAAGAGCTCCTGGCCGCCAGCCACTCACATACGGTCTTTTCCACCTGGCAGTGGCAGCAGGTCTGGTGGCAATGCTTTGGCCAGGGGCGCCAGCTAATGATCCTGACGGCGCGGGAAGAGGGTGAGCTATTGGGTCTCATGCCCCTGTACCGCGAAACCATCCAGGGCCAGGCGGTGCTCCAACTGGTGGGCGGCGTGGATGTGGCCGACTACCTGGAGATAATCGCCCGGCGGGGCCGGGAAGGCCAGGTCCTGGGCGCCTTTATGGACTACCTCCGAGGCCAGAGCTGGGAGCTTTTGGACCTCCATTCCATCCCCGCCGGCTCGCCCACCCTGGCTTTCTACCAGGCCCTAGGGGAAGAAGAGGGGTTTAAGGTGGAGATAGCCCAGGAGGAGGTGTGCCCGGCGGTGGACCTCCCCGCTGATTGGGAGAGCTATCTGGCCGGCCTATCCCGGGAGGATCGACACGAGTTGCGGCGCAAGCTGCGGCGGCTGCGAAATAGCGTGGCCTATTCCTGGTACACCGTCGAGAGCGCCGAGCAACTGCCCTCGGCGGTGGAGGCTTTCCTGGAGCTACACCGCAAGAGCGGCAGCCACAAGAATTCCTTCTGGACCCAGGAGACCGACTGCTTCTTTCGCCGCCTGGCCCGAGCCATGTTCGACGAAGGGTGGCTGCGGCTGTCATTCCTGGAAATAGAGGGGCGGAGGGCAGCCAGCACGTTCTCGTTCGACTACGGCGGGACGGTGAGCCTGTACAATTCGGGCTTCGACCCAGAGTTCGCCCACCTGAGCGTGGGAGTGGCCGCGGTGGCCTTCAGCATCCAGGACTGCCTGGCCCTGGGACGCCGGACCATGGACTTTTTACGAGGCGACGAACCGTACAAATACGACTTCGGCGCTGTAGACCGGGCCATCTTTAACATCAAATGCCAAAAGCGATGACGTTCAGCGAACCGAACCACTGGCCGCGACGGGTAGCCATGATCTCGGCCCACACCTGTCCTCTATCGGTCCCCGGCAAGTACAAGACCGGGGGCTTGAACGTCTATGTCCTGGAGCTCTCCCGCGAGCTGAGCCGGCGGGGCGTGGCGGTGGACGTGTACACACGTCTCCGGGATCCAGAGAAGCCGGAGGTGGTGTGGTTCGCCGAGCGGGCCCGGGTGATTCACCTGGTGGCCGGCAGCCCCCAGGGCAGATGCGGCGACGCCGTGTTGTTCGAGCACCTGCCGGGGTTTGTGGACGAGATCGCCCAGTTCGCCGTCCAGGAAGACCTGACCTACGAGCTGGTGCACGGGCACTATTGGCTTTCCGGCTGGGTGGCGGCCCAGCTCAAGGGGCGCTGGGGCACGCCTATGGTGCAGATGTTCCATACCCTGGGACAGGTCAAGAACCTGGTAGCCCAGGATGGCACGCCCCGGGAGCCACCGCTGCGCATCGAGACCGAGCGGTGGGTGGTGGGCCAGGCCGACCGGCTCGTCGCCGTCAACTCGGTGGAGAGCGCCCAGTTGATCTGGTTCTACGGCGCCAAACCGGAGCAGTTACACATCGTCCCCGGCGGCGTGGACACGCTCCTGTTTCGCCCCATCCCCAAGGCCCAGGCGCGGCGCCACCTGGAGCTGGAGGACGGGGCCAGGGTGGTGCTCTTCGTTGGGCGCCTGGACCCCATCAAGGGCATTGAGGTCCTGTTCGGTGCCTTCGCCAGGCTGTGCGCCAACCACTCGTCGGGACCGTGCCGGTTGCTGGTGGTGGGTGGAGACCGTGATCGGGAGCGGGACAAGCTCCAGGCGCTGCGTGAAACCGCGGCCGGCCTGGGGGTGGCCCCGGAGGTGCAGTTCATCGGCAGCGTGGAACAACAACACCTGCCCTACTACTACTCGGCGGCCGACGTGTGCGTGGTGCCCTCTTACTCCGAGTCCTTCGGCCTGGTGGCCATGGAGGCCATGGCTTGTGGCACGCCGGTGATCGCCTCGCGGGTGGGAGGCCTGCAGTTCACGGTGCAGGATGGGCACACTGGCTTTCTGGTGCCTCCCCGAGACCTGAGTGCCCTGGCCGACCGGATGGAGTCCCTCCTGCGCCGCCCCGAGCTTGCGGCCCGGATGGGAAAGGCGGGCGTAGAGCGGGCCAGGGAATACAGTTGGGCCAGGGTGGCCGAGAGCATCCTGGCGGTGTACGGCGAGCTCCGCCAGGTGGCCAGATTGCCGGAGGGGGACAAGCGGGCGGCTACCTTCTAGTATTGGGAAAGAATTCATGGCGGAACCAACTGAGAAGAAACGCATCATGGTCGTGGCGGCGCACCCGGACGATCCGGAGTTCGGCTGCGCCGGGGCCGTGGCCAAGTGGGCGGCCCAGGGCCACGATGTCCGGTACGTGATGATCACCAGCGGGGACAAGGGCACCCATGACCCGGAGATGACGCCGGAGAGGATCGCCAACCTGCGGGAAAAGGAGCAGGAGGCCGCGGCGAAGGAGCTGGGCGTCCGGCGGGTGGAGTTCCTGCATCATCCCGATGGGGTGCTGGAGGCCAACCTGTCCCTGAGGCGGGAACTGGTGTTGGTGCTGCGGAAATACCAGCCCGATACCGTCCTGACCATTGACCCGTGGCGGCACTACCAATTGCACCCGGACCACCGGGCGGCCGGGCTGGCCACCATCGATGCGGTGATTTCGGCCCGGGAGCGCTTGATCTTCCCCGAGCAACTGACCAATGGGGTGAAGCCCTGCCGGGTGAGCGAGGTGCTATTGTTCTGGACGGACAGCCCGGACTACTGGGTGGACATCTCCGACAGCATCGAGCGCCGCATCGCTGCCCTGCGCAAACACGTGAGCCAGGTGGGCGGGCGGGCCGACCTGGAGGAGCGGATACGCCAGTGGGCCCAGAAGATGGGAGAGCCCCAGGGCCTGGCCTACGCCGAGGCCTTCAAGCGGCTTGTTTTCTAGGGCGGGCATGGTGCCTGGCGTTGTGCTCGCAGACCCATTACGCTACCATAGTGGAGGTGCGCCATGAGAATCTTCGCTGCCTATGTTGAATTTGACCCTGAGACCAACCTGTATGTCGGGATTGTCCCGGGCATTCCAGGCGCCCATACACAGGGGGCAACCTTAGACGAACTCCAGAAGAATCTCAAAGAGGTACTGGAATTATGCCTGGAGGAGTATAAGGGGCCGACCGAAGACCTACCGCGCTTCGTGGGACTTCAGCAAATTGAGGTAGTTGGATGAGCCGCCTTCCGGTTGTCAATTTCAAGACAATGGATGCGCTGCTCCTTCGCCTGGGCTTTGTCGCTGTGCGACAGAAAGGAAGCCATATCTTTTACCGCCACCCGGACGGCAGGACAACCACTGTACCAAATCATCCAGGAAGAGATCTTGCTCGCCCACTGATCCGTGAAATTCTCCGAGAGATTGAACTAACACTGGAGCAATTTCGGGATGAATTGGAGAAGATGTGAGCGTTTTCCTGTACTCGTCCGGAAGGTAACCCATGTCCGAACCTATCCTCCTCCAACGTCAGCGCGAGCTCCTGCACACCTTCCACCAGGCCACCGCCAAGCGCGTCCGGGCTGAGGCTGATGCCGCCGCCCGCCGACCTCTTCGACCGCATCTTGCCGGCTGTGGGCACTCAGGCCAGGGAGGCGAGCCGGGCGGAGGTGCCCTTCGAGAGAATCGCCCCACCACCTCAACCTTGGGGGCGTGGGGATACCCGCAGCGGCCTGGGACCGCACACGCCTCGCTTGCAGAAATCCCTGCAATGTGGTATAAGCATAGCCATAATCCCTCGACGGCGAGGACAGGGGGCCCAGCGCTCGGGCCGAACCACTTCCAGGGATCGCTCCAGGGTTTCCATCGGGGTTCCTTGGGATGAAACCGGCCTAAGCACAGGCGCGTGACCAGTGCTCGCCCGGGGAGAATCTATGGCGGAATCCATGGTAAAGGAGGTGATAGTCGTGCAAGCCTACTGTGTCAAGTGCAAGGCGAAGAAGGACATCAAGAACCCTCAGCCCATCACGATGAAGAACGGCAAGGCAGCGACGACAGGCACATGTCCCACCTGCGGCACCAAGATGTTCAGGATCGGCAAGTGAGAGTGCCCGGCGGTTTGTCTTTACCAAATGTTTCAGCCGGGAACCCGACGGCGAGTATTGACCTGCTTTCTTTGCTAGAGAAGAAGGCAGGTCAGCCTTTTACTCAGCGGCTTGAGGAGGTAACGTCTCACCGCCGAGACCGCCGAGAGCACGGAGAAGAAAAGGATCTCGGCGCACTTTGCGCTCTCCGCGGTGAATCAACCCTGCGGCTTGAGGAGGTAACGTCTCACCGCCGAGCCGAGGGCACAAAAAATTAAACTGAGGAGCCTGGATGTCCAAGAAGTTGGTGATCGTTGAGTCGCCGGCCAAGGCCCGGACAGTGGGCCGTTTCCTGGGCGGCGAGTACGTGGTCAAAGCCTCGGTGGGGCACATCCGCGACCTGCCCTCCAACCGCATGGGGGTGGACGTAGGCGACGATTTTTTACCCCGCTACGTCATTCCAGAGAAAAAGAAAAAGGTCGTTAAAGAGCTGCGAGCAGACGCTAAGGATGCCGCCCAGGTCTTCCTGGCCACCGACCCCGATCGGGAGGGCGAGGCCATCTCCTGGCACCTGAAGGAGGCACTGAACGCCAGCATCAAAAACAAGCCGGTACACCGGGTGGAGTTTCACGAGATCACCCGGGAGGCCATCGATCACGCCTTCGCCTCACCTCGGGAGATCAACAGCCGCCTGGTGGAGGCCCAGCAGGCCCGGCGGATCCTGGACCGGCTGGTGGGCTACTCCATCAGCCCTCTCCTCCGGCGCAAGATGGGCAAGAACGGCCTGTCGGCGGGACGGGTGCAATCGGTGGCGGTGCGCCTGGTGGTGGAACGGGAGCGGGCGATCAATGCCTTCGAGCCCCAGGAATATTGGTCCATCCAGGCGGACCTGGCCAGGGCCGAGTCCCGAAAGGCCAAGAAAGACATCTTCCGGGCCTCCCTGGCCCAGATCAACGGCGAAAAACTGGATCTGCGCCGCGGCCAGGACGCCCAGGTACACGTGGCGGCGCTGGAGCGGGCCACCTATACCGTGGCCGACGTGCGCAAGAAAGAGGTGCAGCGCAACCCGACCCCACCCTTCATCACCAGCACCATGCAGCAGGAGGCCTCCCGCAAGCTGGGTTTCACCGCCAAACGGACCATGGCCGTAGCCCAACAATTGTACGAGGGCCTGCCCCTCGGCCCGGAGGGGAACGTGGGCCTGATCACCTACATGCGCACCGATTCCACCAACGTGGCGGAAATGGCCCAGCGGGAGGCTTTGGCCTACATCAGCGAGCGCTACGGCCCCGGCTACGTCCCGCCCTCGCCCCGGCAGTATAAGACCAAGGCCAAGGGCGCCCAGGAGGCCCACGAGGCCGTGCGGCCTACCCTGGCCCACCGGGAGCCTGCTGCCATCAAGGAATACCTGAGCAGCGACCAGTTCAAGCTGTACGACCTGATCTGGAAGCGCTTCATCGCCAGCCAGATGGCCTCGGCGGTGATGGATTCCACCTCGGTGGACATCCAGGCCTTGGATAAGGACAAAGGCACCGACTATCTGTTCCGGGCCACGGGCTCCACGGTGAAGTTCCCGGGCTTCACCGTCGTCTACACCGAGGGCAAGGACGAGGTGCCGGAGGAGGAAGAGGAGGGCCAGAGAGCGTTGCCGCCCCTGACAATGGGTGACCTGCTGGAGCTCATGGCCTTGTTGCCCGAGCAACACTTCACCCAGCCCCCGCCACGGTATACGGAGGCAACGCTGATCCGGGCGCTGGAGGAGCAGGGCATCGGCCGGCCCAGCACCTACGCCCCGATTCTCTCGACCATTCAGGAGCGTGGCTACGTGGAGAGGGCCCAGGGCAGAAAACTCCTCCCCACGGAACTGGGCTTTATCGTCAACGACCAGTTGGTCAAGCACTTCCCGGAGATCGTGGACCTGGGCTTCACCGCGCAGATGGAAGCCGACCTGGATCGCATCGCCTCCGGGGAGGCCCAGTGGGTGCCGATGCTCAAGGAGTTCTACCAGCCCTTCAAGGCCACCCTGGACCAGGCCGAGGCTCAGATGGGGGACATCGAGCCGCCCAAGCCCGAGCCCACCGGCGAGCTTTGCGAGAAGTGCGGCAAGCCCATGGTGATCAAGCGCGGGCGCTTCGGCCGGTTCATCGCCTGCTCGGGCTTCCCGGCCTGCCGGAACTCCCGGTCATTTACAGTGGGCACCGGGGTCAAGTGCCCCCAGTGCAAAGAGGGCGAGCTGGTGGAGAAGCTGTCGCGGCGCAAACGCGTTTTCTACAGTTGCAGCCGCTATCCGGAATGCAAGTACGCCCTGTGGAACAGGCCGGTGGCCCAGCCGTGCCCCGCCTGCGGTGGGCTGGTGGCTTCTTTTCCCGCGAAGAAGGCCTACGTTTGCACCGCCTGCGGTAATGTCATCGAGACACTGGAGGCCTGGGAGGCGGTGCCGGCCA
>JBFMCB010000079.1:9252-13848 GCA_040754915.1 Chloroflexota bacterium
CCGGTGGCCCAGCCGTGCCCCGCCTGCGGTGGGCTGGTGGCTTCTTTTCCCGCGAAGAAGGCCTACGTTTGCACCGCCTGCGGTAATGTCATCGAGACACTGGAGGCCTGGGAGGCGGTGCCGGCCAGGGAACCGGCCCCTGCTCCGGTCTAGTCTCGCTCCAGTTCTGTCCCAGTCAGGTTCTGTCCCATTCAGGTTCTGTCATGGAGGAGCAGCTTAACTCTTTCATCGCCTACATGAGGGTGGAGCGCAATGCCTCGCCCCGCACGGTGGAGAACTACGCCCGGGAGATCCGGGAGTTCCTGGACTTCCTGAGGGAGCGGGGCATCTCCGGCTGGGGGCAGGTGGACCGCCTGGTGGTGCGGCAGTACCTGGCCTGGCTGCAAGGACAGGGCTACGTGAAGGCCAGCGTGGCCCGTCGGCTCACCGAGGTGAGATCGTTCTACCGCTACCTGATGCGCCAGGGGGTCGTGGCAGCCAACCCGCTGAAGGCCGTTTCATCGCCGCGGCTGGAAAGGCGGCTGCCGTCCTTTCTCACCATCGAACAGGTGAATAGCCTGCTCTCGACGCCGGACCTGGCCACGCCCCAGGGCTTGCGGGACCGCGCGCTCCTGGAGTTTCTCTATGCCAGTGGCATGCGTGTCAGCGAGATCGTGGGGCTCAACCTGAGCAACCTGGAGCGGGGGCTGAGGGAAGCCAGGGTGTGGGGCAAGGGCGGCAAGGAACGGATTGTGCTCCTGGGCGAGCCGGCGGTGGCGGCACTGGAGAGCTACCTCCGGTTGGGGCGGCCCCGGCTGGCCGGTGATAAAGCCAACAACGCGGTGTTCCTCAACCGGTCCGGGGGAAGGCTCTCCGCCCGCAGCGTCCAGGAGGCCCTGGAGAAGTACGCCGCTCTGGCGGGGCTAGGTGGGAAGGTCACCCCGCATACCCTTCGCCACAGCTTCGCCACCCATCTGCTGGATGGGGGGGCCGACCTGCGGGTAGTCCAGGAGCTTTTGGGACACGCCCATTTGTCCACTACCCAGGTGTACACCCACGTGACCCAGAGCCAGGCCCGGAAGATCTACATGCAGGCCCACCCCCGGGCCAGGCGGCAGCCCCCTGGCGAGGCGGATAACAGCCAGCAGGGAGCAGGGAGCAGCTAGCAGGGAGCAGGTGGCGGCTAGATTGGGCTCAGGGGACTTCCGTCAACCACCCACTGGTAGCTTAAATCTTCGAGGAGCGATGAATTGTCAAAGGTCGCGGTGCTCAAGACCAGCCCACAGACCGTGCTCGACGACTACGAAAAGCTGTTGCACCTGGCGGAGTACGATAGGCACCTGCCCCGGGACAGGGAGACGATCCTCAAGCTGAATATCTCCTGGCAGCACTGGTACCCGGCCTGCTCCACGGCCCCCTGGCAGATCGACGGCACCGTGCGCACGATGCTCAAGGGGGGATATGGCCCCCAAAGCCTCATCGCCGCCCAGAATCGCACGGTGGTGGTGGACGCCCACGTGGGCGAGGTGAACAACAAGCACAAGGCGGTGGTGGACAAGCACCAACTGCAAAACATACACCTCTACGAGCCGGGGGTGGAATGGATCACCTACCAGCCCAAGGGCAAGTACCTGGTCCTGGACAAGATCTATCCGGAGGGCGTGCGCATACCCCGGCTCTTCCTGGGTCGGAACATCATCCACTTCCCCACCCTGAAGACCCACGTGTTCACCACCATCACCGGTGCCATGAAGAACGCCTTCGGTGGGCTGCTCTCGGAGAGACGCCACTGGACCCACGGGGTGATCCACGAGACCCTGGTGGACCTCTTGATGATCCAGAAGGAGATCCACACTGGCATCTTCGCGGTGATGGACGGCACCTTTGCCGGAGAGGGGCCGGGGCCCCGGGCCATGGACATCCACCAGAAGGACCTTATCCTGGCCTCCGGGGATCAGGTGGCCATCGACGCCGTCGCCGCCCGGCTCATGGGTTTCGACCCCATGAGCCTCCCCTTCATCCGCCTGGCCCACGACCGGGGCCTGGGGGTGGGCGATCCGCGGCAGATCCAGGTGGTGGGCGAGGACGTCTCCGAGGTCAACTGGCACTTCCGGACCGGAGACACCTTCGCCAGTTGGGGCCAGAAGTTGATCTACCACGGGCCGCTCCGGCCCTTCGAGAAGCTGCTCCTGCGCACGCCGCTGGTGCCCTGGGCCTACGCGGCATCCAATCTCTATTACAACGGCTTCTGGTATCCTTTGAAGGGCAAGAAACGGGCGCAGCAGGCTCTGAACACGTCCTGGGGCCGATTGTTCCAGACCTATTAACCACAGATTTCACAGATTTCACGGGTTAATCTGTGCAATCTTTAGTAGCAGGTAGCAGATTTCACCGATTAATTAGTGCAATCTGTGGTTCTGCCCCTGACCATCATGCTCGCCGATCTGCACGTTCACACCAACCTATCCCGCGATAGCGACATGACCCTGGCCGAGATCCAGGCGGCGTGCCGGTCCAGGGGCCTGGATTGCGTCGCCATCACCGACCACAACCACCTGGGGAACGCCCTGCGGGCACCAGAGGTCCTGGGCATCACGGTGATCCCGGGTGAGGAGATCATGACCGCCGCCGGCGAGATCATCGGCTACTTCCTGTCCGAGCCGGTGCCCCCCGGCCTCTCGCCCCAGGAGACGGTGCGGCGGATCAAGGCTCAGGGGGGCCTGGTCTGCCTCCCTCACCCCTTCGACCGCCTGCGCCGCTCCCGGCTGAAGACGGCGGAGCTCAAGGGCATCCTCGGCGACGTTGACGTGATCGAGATAGCCAACGCCCGGACCACCCTGGCCCGAGACAACGCCGCCGCCCAAAGATTTGCCCGAGCCCACGGCCTCCCTGGCTCCGCCGGCAGCGACGCCCACACCCCGGGGGAGATCGGCCGGACGTGCCTTAAGATGGCCGCCTTCGCCAGCAAAGAGCAATTCCTGGAGAGCCTGAGGGGAGCCCAGGTGCTAGGGGGCCAGAGCCTGCCAACGGCCCATCTGGCCACCGCCTGGATCAAGATCAACAAGAGGCTACGCCGGTGGAGATAGTCAACGCCCTCGCCGGCCTGTCCCTCTCGCTGCTGGCCGGGCTCATTCCCGCCGGAATCTACGGCGGCCTGGCCTGGTGGATGGACCGCTACGAGAAAGAGCCCAGGTGGCTCCTGGCCCTGGCGTTCCTGTGGGGCGCCGTGCCGGCCATTCTCCTGTCATTGCTCATCGAGCTCACCTTGGGGCTGCCGGTCTCGGTGCTCGGCAAGACCCTGGCCGAAGCGGTGGAGACGGGCGGGATAGCGCCGGTAGTGGAGGAGGTGGCAAAGGGGGCCTTTCTCGTCCTGTTGTTTTTAGTGGCGCGCAAGGAGATCGACGACGTCCTGGACGGCATCGTCTACGGGGCCTTTATCGGGTTGGGCTTCGCTTTCGCCGAGAATCTCCTGTATTTCGTCGGGGCCTATTTCGAGGGCGGCCTCGGGGGCTGGACGGCTGTAGTCTTCCTGCGGGCAGTCGTCTTCGGCCTCAATCACGCCTTCTTCACCGCCGTCACCGGCGCGGCCCTGGGGTTGGCCCGCCAGTCCCGGGGCGTGCTGGCCCAACTGGTTAGGGTTTCCCTGGGGTTCGCCCTGGCCATGTTCTTCCACGCCGTCCACAACCTGGGCGCGGCCCTGGCGCAGCTAAGCTGCTTTACCTTGCTGGTGAGCCTTGTCAGCGACTGGGGTGGCGTCGGCGCGATCTTGATCGTTGTTTTCATGTCCCATCTCCAGGAGAAAGGCTGGCTTTGTAAAGAGCTGGGCGAGGAGGTGGACCTGGGCACCATAACCATGGCGGACTACCTGACTGTCACCTCCTCTTGGCAGAGGGCAAAGGCCCGATATGGGCTTTTGCTGCAGCGGGGCTGGGAGCCATACTCGCGGCTGGGGCGGTTCTATCAACTGGCCAGCGAACTGGCTTTTCGCAAGCACCAACTGCGGGCCATGGGCGATCAAGAGGGCCTGGTGGGAGACGTGGAAACGCTGCGGCGGGAGATCGCTGCCCTGCGAGGCTAGCAGGGAGCAGGGAGCTCCTCTGGTCTGATGTCCCGGAGTTCAACTCCGGGACATCAGACCAATCCATGCACCGCCGCGCGCCACAACGCATGAAAACGATTGTCATTACTCAAGGGAGAGCGCAGAGAGAGTAGGACAAGATGGCATCTTGTCCTACCAACTAGCCGTGAGCTGCCCAACGCGGTTGGGCTCCTACCCGTAGTAAAGTTATTTGATCCTCCCGCAGGTTCCGAACCTGTGGGGGGATCGGCCACGAGGGCGCAAAG
This sequence comes from Chloroflexota bacterium, assembly GCA_040754915.1. Lineage (GTDB taxonomy): Bacteria > Chloroflexota > DTOL01 > DTOL01 > JACQYG01 > JACQYG01. The sequence continues at coordinate 13,576 of JBFMCB010000079.1, forward strand.
AAAGGAAAGATCTCAGCGAACTCCGCGGGCTCGGCGGTGAAATCTCTCGTTGGTTTGAGGCCAAGCTTCGCTAGAAGCGCAGCCGAAAAGCCGTTTTTACCGCAGAGCCCGCTGAGACCGCTGAGAAATTATTGAGAACTCTGCGGGCTCCGCGTTCTTGTATACTGAGACTTGGGTTTGAACCTTAACAACTCATGGGGTCTTGCAGATTCGGCTGCCTGGTGTACACTGCGCTCCTGGGAGGGAAGGAGTCGGCTACTTTCCGCGTGTGAG
>JBFMCB010000080.1:0-13771 GCA_040754915.1 Chloroflexota bacterium
TTTGTGATCAACTACGGAGGCGGTGCGGTGAACCCCCTGCGCTACCTGCCCCGCTAGCACTGCCGGTTAGCGGCGGCAGTTGATGGGCTTTGCAGCGCGGGGACCTCTTTACTAGGCACCTTCATAAGGTAAATCTTTAATAAATAAGACAAGATTTTTTCACCGCCGAGCACGCAGAGGACGCAGAGAATAAATGAAAATCTCTGCGCTCTCGGCGTTCTCTGCGGTGAGTTCGTCTCGTCGGTTTGAGGCGGCGCTTCGCTAGTAGAAACTAACCCCGGCGGTAGTCCAGGAGGATCACCTGGGTCTCCTCGGGCAGGGAAGCACGGTTGACCACCAGCCTGGGCTGAGGCTCGGCCCCTTTTAACCCCATCTCTTTCAGGAACCGGTCCACCGGATCGATGTCGAGCTTGGCGACCTCGGTCTTGAAGTGCATGGGCACGACGATCTTCGGCTCCAAGAGGCTCACCATCTCCGCGGCCTGGGCGGCGTCGATGGTACAGAAGCCCCCTACGGGGACCAGCAGCACGTCGATGCGCTCCATAGCCTCCACCTGGGACTGCGCTAGCCGGTGGCCCAGGTCGCCCAGGTGACATATCACCAGCTCCTCGATCCCGATCAGGTAGATGGTGTTCTTGCCGCGTTGTTTGCCTCCCTGTTCATCGTGGAAGGCGCCGATGCCGGTGATGGTAACGCCCTTGATCTCGTACTCGCCGGGCCCCTTGACGACCTTGGGGTTGCCCCCTACCCCTGGCACGTAGTTGTGGTCGAGGTGGTCGTGGCTCACGGTGACGATGTCGGCGGTGGGTCTCCCCAGGTTATAGCCGACGCTTTTATCGTAGGGGTCGGTGATCACCGTGACCTCCTTGCCCTTCAAGCGAAAGCAGGCGTGGCCCAGATAGGAGATCTCCATGTTGCTCTCCCCAACCGTTTTTCTCAATATGGACAGGTAGATTTTACCACAATGCTCGCCTTTTGACACCGGTGGGGCGCGTGTGCTATCATTCCCGCGCTCGTGTCTGGGGACGGAGAGGTTCTCTAGGGGTGTGATCCATGGAAACCATGACGTTTCGCGTAAATGGACGGGAGGTGGAGGCCCGGGTCGGGCCCCGGACCACCCTGCTATCGGTGCTCCGGGACCAGCTGCGCCTGACCGGCACCAAGAACGGCTGCGGAGCCGGCCGCTGCGGGGCGTGTACGGTTATCGTGGCTGGGGAGGCCGTGCGCTCGTGCGTGTACCTGGCCCGGCGGGCTCGAGGACAGGAGGTCCAGACCATTGAGGGCCTGGCCGTGGAGGGCCGCCTGCATCCCCTGCAGAAGGCCTTCATCGAGCACGGCGCGGTCCAGTGCGGCTTCTGCACCCCGGGCATGATCATGGCCGCCAAGGCCCTCCTGGACAAGAACCCCCACCCCGCCCGCCAGGACATCTTCGGGGCCCTGGAGCTCAACCTTTGCCGTTGCACAGGCTATGTCAAGATCCTCGAGGCGGTGGAGGCGGCAGGAGGGGGGAGGACAGCGCGATTGGCGGCCTACCGGCCACAGGAACTGGTTTGGGAAGGGCCAATCGAAAATCAAAAATCTAAAATCGAAAATTACCTTATAGGTGCGCCGCTGCCCCGCCCGGACGCCCGGGCCAAGGTCACCGGAGAGGCCCGCTTCGCCGCGGACCTTCATTTCGATGGCCTGCTCTTCGGCCGAGCCTTACGCAGCGCCCATCCCCATGCTCGCGTCCTGGGGGTAGATACCGCTCGGGCCAAAGCACTTCCCGGCGTGGCCGCCGTACTGACCGCCGCTGACGTGCCGGGGGTCAGGAACCACGGTCTGGTGCGTCCCGATTGGCCGAGCCTGGCCTACGACAAGGTGCGATACATGGGAGACGCGGTGGCCCTGGTGGCGGCAGAGGACGAGGAGACGGCGGCCAAGGCGTTGGACCTGATCCGCGTGCAGTACGAGCCCCTGCCGGGCGTATTCTCGCCCCAGGAGGCCCTGGAGCCGGGGGCACCAGAGCTCCACGAGGGCGGCAACCTATTGAAACACATCCAGATCGAGAAAGGGAACCTGGAGGACGGTTTCCGCGCTGCAGACCAGGTGATCGAGCGCGAGTACCGGACGCCTTCTGTGGAGCACGCCTTCCTGGAGCCGGAGGCGGGCGTGGCGGTGGTGGACGGAGAGGGAAACGTCACGGTGTACGTGGGCTCGCAGATCCCTTTTGCTGACCAGCGGCAGGTGGCAGAGGCCCTGGGATTGCCCTTGCGAAAAGTGCGCATCGTGCAGACGCCGGTGGGTGGCGCCTTTGGCGGCAAAGAGGACATCTCGGTGCAGATTCACGTAGCGCTCCTGGCCTGGCACACCCGCCGGCCGGTGAAGCTGGTCCTCTCTCGGGAGGAGTCCATCCTGACCCATCCCAAGCGCCATGCCACGGTCATACGCTTGAAAACCGGGGCGACCAAAGAAGGCCGGCTCACCGCCTTGCAAGCCACCATCTGGGGGGATAGCGGGGCCTACGCCTCCTTGAGCGAGCACGTGATGACCCGCACCGCCACCCACATGGCCGGGCCCTACGACATCGCCAATGTCAAGATAGACTGCTACGCCGTCTACACTAATAATACCCCTGCCGGCGCCATGCGAGGTTTCGGCGTCCCTCAGGCTGCCTTTGCCATGGAGAGCCAGATGGACATCCTGGCCCGCGAGCTGGGCCTGGATCCCCTGGACCTGCGGCGGCGCAACGCCTTGCGGGTGGGGTCGGTCACCGCCACCGGCCAGGTGCTTCGGGAGAGCGTGGGGCTGGTGGAGACCATTGACCGCGTGGCCCAGGAGCTACGGGTGGAAAGGGGAATCACGGCCGAAGAGAGCGCTTTGCCGCCTAACCGGCGCCGGGGCTGGGGAGTGGCCTGTTGCTTTAAAAACGTGGGGTTGGGCGGCGGGGTGCCGGACAGCGCCGGCGCCACCGTGGAGCTGGGCGACGACGGCAGTGCCATCGTGAGCATCGGAGCGGCGGAGGTTGGTCAAGGGCTCGTGGTCATAGCCGCCCAGATCGCCGCCCAAGAGCTGGGGCTCGGATACGACCAGGTAAGGCTGGTGATAGGAGATACCGGTCGCACCCTGGACGGCGGTGCCACCACCGCCTCCCGGCAGACCTTTGTCACCGGGAACGCCGTGCGCCTGGCGGCGCGAAAGCTCCGGGAGACCCTGGCCCTGGTTGCCGGCGATGCGCTCAGGGCGGAGCCGGCTGCCCTGAAGTTCCAAAACGAGCTGGTCTTGGGCCCCACCGGGGCATCGCTGTCTTTAACTCAAGTGGCCGCCCTGGCAAAACGACGGGGGCTTCCGTTGGCGGCCTCCCACGTCTATACCCCGCCACCCACGGTGCCCCTGGGCAAGGGCGGCGATGCCCACTTCGCCTACGGATATGCCACCCAGGCGGCGCTGGTGGAGGTGGACACTGGCACGGGGGAGGTGCAGGTGCTGAAGGTCATCGCCGCCCACGACGTGGGCCGGGCGATCAACCCCCTGGCCATAGAGGGGCAGCTTGCCGGCGGGGTGATGATGGGGCTGGGCTATGCCCTGATGGAGGAGCTACGGATCGAAAAAGGCATCACCAAGAATGCCTCCTTTGCCCGGTACAAGCTCCCACGCATCGGGCAGACGCCGGAGGTCGTGCCCATCCTGGTGGAGGACCCAACCCAGGAGGGCCCGTACGGCGCTAAGGGCCTGGGGGAGATCACCTCTATCCCAACCGCGCCGGCCATCACCAACGCCATCTACGACGCCATCGGCTACCGGGCCTATAGCCTGCCGGCCGGGCCAAAGAGGATACTGGCCTATTTGGGGCAAGAGTCTCGTGATCGGCAATAGTTGACAAGAATAATAAACCATAGTACAATCTCCCGCGAGAACATGCCAGGGGAGAAAAGCGATGCGGCTTTCCACCAAGGGGAGATATGCCGTGCGGGCCATGGTGGACCTGGCCTTGCACACGAGTGAGGGACCCGTCACTCGCGAGGACATCGCCCGACGGCAGGGGATCTCGGCCCTGTACCTGGCCCAGTTATTCGCCAAGCTGATCAAGGCCGGGCTGGTGGAGAGCGTGAAAGGGCCAGGAGGGGGCTACGTCTTGTCCCGGGATGCGCGGCAGGTCCGGGCCAGCGACATCATCCGGGCGGTGCAGGAGCCCCTGGCACCGGCCCCCTGCGTCGATGCCGTCCCTCGGATCCCTTGTCCTAAGGTGGATGACTGCTCGACCTACTGGCTCTGGAAAATGCTGGGGGATAAGATCGTCGAAGCCCTTGATTCGGTCACCCTGGCGGAACTGCGCGACCAGGCCGGTCAGCCCAGTACCAATTGGCAGACTAGTGAGACCAGCCACGAACCTGGGTTCCCCTATCGCCTCGTGGCCGAAACCGGACGATGACTGAGGCCAGACCTTGCCCAATTTGCGTGAAGAGGAGTAGATGTAGATAATGGCCAGGATATACAACGACATCACCGAAACCATCGGCAACACCCCTTTGGTGAGGCTCAACCGGGTGACTGAGGGCGCGCGGGCCACGGTGGCCGCCAAGCTTGAGTCCTTCAACCCGCTATCCAGCGTCAAGGATCGCATCGGCGTCAGCATGATCGATGCCGCCGAGGGCGCCGGGCTACTTAAAGGGGATACCATTGTCCTGGAGCCCACCAGCGGCAATACCGGCATCGCCCTGGCCTTCGCCTGTGCCGCCCGAGGGTACCGGCTCGTCCTCACCATGCCCGATACCATGAGCCTGGAGCGGCGGCGGCTCCTCCAGGCCCTGGGGGCAGAGCTGATCCTGACGCCCGGGGCCGAGGGGATGCCAGGGGCGATACGGAAAGCCGAGGAATTGGCGGCAGCCGACCTGCGCTATTTCATCCCGCAGCAGTTCAAGAACCCCGCGAACCCGGAGATCCACCGCCGCACCACGGCCGAGGAGATCTGGCGCGACACCGACGGGAAGGTGGACGTGCTGGTGGCAGGGGTCGGCACCGGCGGCACCATCACCGGCGTGGCCCAGGTGATCAAGCCCCGACGGCCCTCTTTCCAGGCCATTGCCGTGGAGCCCGCCCGGTCTCCGGTGCTGTCGGGCGGCCAAAAAGGGCCTCACAAGATCCAGGGCATCGGTGCTGGCTTCGTCCCCGAGGTGCTGCGCCTGGAGTTGGTGGACGAGATCATCCAGGTGACGGATGAGGAGGCGGCGGCCATGGCCCGGCGTTTGGCGAAGGAGGAGGGGATCCTGGTGGGCATCTCCTCGGGGGCTGCGGCTCACGCCGCGTTGCAGGTGGCGGCCCGGCCCCAGAGCCAGGGCAAGCTCATCGTCGTGGTCCTGCCGGACACAGGCGAGCGGTACCTGAGCACGGAGCTCTTTGAAGTTGAAGGCTAGGTGGAAATGTTCCAGCGACTGAAAGAAGACATCCAAACCGTCTTTGCCAAGGACCCGGCGGCCAAGACCACCTGGGAGGTGGTCACCTGTTACCCCGGCCTGCACGCCCTGTGGCTGCACCGCCTCGCCCATCTCTTGTGGAGGCACCGTCTGCTTTTCCTGGGGCGGCTCCTCTCGCACCTTAACCGTTTCCTGACCGGGATCGAGATCCACCCGGGGGCCAGGATCGGCCGCCGCTTTTTCATCGACCACGGCATGGGGGTGGTCATCGGCGAGACGGCGGAGATAGGGGACGACGTGCTGATGTACCAGGGGGTGGTCCTGGGTGGTACGAGCCTGGAAAAGACTAAACGCCATCCCACCATCGGCAACAACGTGGTCATCGGCGCCGGGGCCACCATCCTGGGCCCCATCACCGTGGGGGACAATGCCCGGATCGGGGCGGGCTCGGTGGTGATCAAGCCGGTGCCGCCCGGGGCCACCGTGGTTGGCGTGCCGGGGAGACTCGCCGGTCCCCAGGAGCCAGTGCGGGCCGGCGTGGACCTGGAACATGGCCGACTGCCGGACCCGGAACTCCGGGCCATCACCGAGAGCCTGGAGCGGGAGAGCCGGTTGGAGGAGAGAGTGCAGGCGTTGGAGCGAGCCCTGGCCGCCCTGTCGCCTTCTTTGGTTTTGGCGGAGACAGCGCCGCGGCCGAAAGAGAACCGGCTGGAGGCACGGGTTCGCCAGGCCCTGCGGGATGTCATTGACCCGGAGGTCGGCATCAACGTGGTGGACCTGGGGCTCATCAAGGACGTGGCGGTGGAGAACGGACGGGTGGCCGTGCGCATGGTCCTGACCACGCCCGACTGCCCCCTGGCCAGCTACCTGGTGGAGCAGATCCGGCGCAGTGCCCGGCGGGTCAACGGCGTCCAGACCGTGGAGGTAACCCTCTCGGACGAACCGTGGGATGGAGGGACAACACGCGCTGGCCAGGCGAACCTGGAGGCCGGTGATTGACACGAGTGGCCCGGTGGGGTATACTAACTGTGACCGCGGTGAGAGTAGCCGAGCGGCTTAAGGCGCCAGGTTGTGGCCCTGGAGATCGTGGGTTCGAATCCCATCTCTCACCCCAATGATACACCATGGACTGCTTGCGACACCGCAAAGGGCCTCTGGCCCCTTGGGACCCCAGGTGAGTCCCGGCGGTTTCGGGGGGCAGTCCTTTTTTTGACCGGTTTCGGTACCCCTAATATAAAGCGGCCCAAAAGTTATGGCGCGCTGGAGGGAATCTCCTACCTGGAGCAGAGACGGGGAGCAGAGATAGCAAAGCGAAGGCAAGGTTATGCCCCAGGCCTTCGCTTTTTCTGGTCTATCCGGAGCGGTAGAGCCCCTATTGTAGCAACAGCTTGAAATCGATGCCCTCTCGCTGGCCGAAGAGCGACCGGAAAACCCCGCGCAAGAGGTTGGCGCTGGGGCCGCCCAGCCAGAAGGTGAGCGCCGAGCCCAGGATCAGCCCGCCCAGGCTGCCGGCCACTATGCCCCAGAAGAAGATGCTCCACTTGTTGCTGTTCTGCATAACCCCAACACCTCGCTAGCTCTTAGACTCCTCTCGATGATCAGGCTCTACTGGACCCGCACCACCGGCAGTGCCTCGCTCCAGGCCTTCTCCAGGCGATAATAGTCGCGCTCCGCCGGGGTGAAGACGTGCACCACCACGTCTCCATAGTCCAGCAAGATCCATCCCGAGTCGGCCAACCCCTCGTCGTGCAACGGTGCTATCCCCAGGTGTTCCAGGCCCTCCATCACCGCCTGGCTTATGGCTCGTATCTGCCGCTCGCTGGCGCCGGTACAGATGACGAAGTAGTCGGCAATGGTGGTCACCTTCCGGAGGTCCAGGAGCAGGATGTCGCTGCCCTTCTTGTCGATGGCGACCTGCAGGATCCTATCCGCCACGGCGCTCGATTCCAGATTTAACCTCCGGCCTCGTTCTCTGGCGGGGATTATACCACATCGTCCGGGGCCATTCAACGCCGCCCGATTTGGCAGGGCCAAGCAATGGTGATATAATCTGCCCGCTTGTGGAGGAGGCATGAACGTCCTGGCCAACCTGAACCCCGCTCAGCGCGAGGCCGCCCAGGCCCCGAGTGGCCCCCTGCTCATCCTGGCTGGCCCCGGCTCGGGCAAGACCCGGGTCATCGCCCACCGGGTGGCCTACCTGATCGGTGAATGCGGGATAAACCCCTACAACATCATGGCGGTGACCTTCACCAACAAGGCCGCCCGGGAGATGAAAGAGCGGCTGTATCAGTTGGTGGGGGATCGACTCCAACAGCTCACCATCGGCACGTTTCACGCCCTCTGCGCTCAGATCCTGCGCAAGGAGATCGGCCATCTGGGACAAGATCCCCATTTCGTCATCTACGACGATGGGGACCAGCTCGCCGTCGTCAGAAAGGTGCTGAAAGAGCTGAACCTGGAGGAGAAACAATATCCCCCTCGGGCGCTGAAAGACGCCATCGAGGCGGCCAAGAGCGAGCTCCTCGCCCCGGGGGAGTACTTCCCGACCACCTACTGGCAGGAGATCGTCTTGCGGGTCTACCGCCGGTACCAGGAGTTATTGTGGAACAACAAGGCCCTGGATTTCGATGACCTTTTGTTTTATGTAGTTCGTCTCTTCCGGGAGCACGCCGAGGTGCTGCGGAAATACCAGAACCGCTACCTGCACATCCTGGTGGACGAGTTCCAGGACACCAATGCGGTCCAGTACGAGTTGGTGAAGCTCCTGGGGGGTGTGCACCGGAACGTCTGCGTGGTCGGCGACCCGGACCAATCCATCTATGCCTTCCGCCGGGCCGACATACGCAACATCCTGAACTTCGAGCGGGATTATCCCGAAGCCAGGATCGTGCTCCTGGAACAGAACTACCGCTCCACGCAGACCATCCTGGACGTGGCCCATGCGGTCATCACCCCAAACCGTCAGCGTAAGGAGAAAAGGCTGTGGACCGAGAACCCGCCGGGCCTGCCGGTCACGGTCTTTGAGGCCTACAACGAACAGGAGGAGGCCCAGTACGTGGTCGGCGAGATCGGTAGGCTGGTTGCCGCGGAGCAGTACCAACTGCGCAATTTTGCCGTGATGTACCGCACCAATGCCCAGAGCCGGGCCCTGGAGGACGCTTTCGTGCGCGCCGGCCTCCCGTATCGCCTGGTGGGCGCCACCCGCTTCTACGAGCGCCGCGAGGTCAAGGACGTCATGGCCTATCTCCGGCTAATACACGACCCCTATGACGACGTGAGCCTTGGGCGCATCATCAACGTGCCCGGCCGCGGCGTGGGTCCGCGGACCATGGCCGAGCTGGAGCGATGGGCGGTCAAGAGGCGGCTGCCCATCTATACCGCCCTGCAACTCATGGCCATTGGGCCGCCGTCGGGCCCGCCCATACAACAGGAGGGAGCAGGGGCGACGGAGAGCGCTGCCGCCAGCCGCGAGACACCACCCCTTGGCCCTCGCGCCCGAGGGCCGCTCCTGGAATTCCTGGCGCTGCTGGACCAACTGAGGCCCTCGCACGACCGCCCCTTTGTAATGGACATCCTGGACCAGGTGCTGGATAGGACCGGCTACGCCCAATACCTCCAGGACGGCACCGAGGAGGGCAGAGAGCGCTGGGAGAACATCCAGGAGCTGCGCTCAGTGGCCAAGCAGTACGACGAGCGCAACCCGGGCCTGGGACTCCCTGGTTTCCTGGAGGAGGTGGCACTGGTCTCCGACGTGGACAATTACCAAGAGAAGGCCGAGGCGGTCACCCTTCTGACGCTGCACTCTGCCAAGGGATTGGAGTTCCCGGTAGTCTTCATCGTGGGGATGGAGGAGGGGCTGTTGCCCCACTCGCGCTCGTTGGACAATGGGGAGGAAAACCTGGGCGAGCTGGAAGAGGAGAGAAGGCTTTGCTACGTGGGCATCACCCGGGCCATGCACCGGCTGTACCTGGTCCATTGCTTCCGGCGGACGATCTTCGGCCAGAGCATCAGCCGGGACCCTTCGCGCTTTCTGGCGGATGTGCCCAGGCATCTGGTCCAGAAGCCCCTGGGGGCCTTTGCCAACGGCGCCCGGGGCTGGGGCACGCCTTCCGGATCTCGGTCGCCGGAGCCCGCGGCACCGGCGGTGGCGGCCGGCGAGTTTAAGGTTGGCGACAGGGTGCGGCACGACATGTTTGGCGAGGGGATCGTGGTGGAGGTCAAGGCGGTGAGGGACGATGTGGAGGTCACCGTGGCCTTCGCCGGCCTGGGGCTGAAGCGGCTCTCGCTGGCCTATGCCCCACTGGAGAAGGCCTCGTGAAGCCAGTGGTCTTCTGCGACTTCGACGGCACGGTGACGGCCGAAGACGTGCAACACGTTATCCTGAACCATTACGCTGGCGACGCCTGGATACCGGTGAACGAGGCCTGGCGGCGTTTCGAGATCACCACCGAAGAGCGCTGCCGCCGACAATGGGCGCTGGTGCACGCCACCGAGAGCGACCTGGCCCAACTGGCAGCGCAGGTGCCGCTGGACCCCGGCTTCCGGGATTTCGTGACCTTCTGTCATGAGCAGGGCTATGACCTGCGCATAGTCAGCGACGGCTTTGACTTTTACATCCGGCGGCTTCTGGAGGTACATGGGCTCTCGGACATTCCGTTTTACGCTAATTGCCTGTCTTTCCAGGGCTCCCACATCGAGCTCAGCTTCTCCCGGCCCAACCCGGGTTGCTGCACCTTCGGCAACTGCAAACGGCTCCTGGTGGAGGGGCTTAGACCGCCAGGCGGACGGGCGATCTACGTGGGCGATGGGCTTTCCGACCGCTGCGGTGCTGAGGCTGCCGACCTGGTCTTCGCCAAGGGACTGTTGGCCAGCTATCTGGAGCAGAAGGGCTTGCCGTTTCATCCATTCCGGCATTTTGGCGACGTGACCGCGGCCCTGCGGGGCCTGGAGCGAAGAGATGGGCCGATCCAGCAATAAGGAGCTCGCCTCCATCTTCCGCGAAGTGGCTGACATGTTGGAGATGAAAGGCGAGAGCATCTACAAGATCATCGCCTACCGCAAGGCGGCCGATAACCTCGAACATGCCATCCAGGATGTTGCCGTCCTCTGGCAACAAGGTCGGCTGCGGGAGGTGCCGGGCATCGGTGAGAGCATCGCCGCCAAGATCCAGGAGTACCTCACCACCGGCCGTATGGCCCTCCATGATCAGCTCCGCGAGGAGATGCCTCCGGGGGTGCTCTCCCTGCGCACCATATCCGGTGTGGGCCCCAAGACCGCCTGGCTGTTGTACCAGCGGTTGGGCATCACCAGCGTCGCCGAGGTGGAGCGGGCAGCCAAAGAGGGCAAGCTCCGGGGCCTGCCGGGATTGGGCGAGAGGTCGGAGGAGAAGATCCTCCAGGGCATCGAGATGTTGCATCGCCGGTCAGAGCGCATCCCGCTGGGCATCGCCCTGCCGGTGGCCCAGGCCATCTTGGCCGGTCTGCGAGAATGTCCCCAGGTTCTACGCCTGAGCACGGCGGGAAGCCTGCGCCGTTGCAAACCTACCGTCGGCGACATCGACATCCTGGCTGTTTCGCGCCAGCCGCAGGCGGTGGTCCGCTGCTTCGCCCAACTCCCGGAGGTGGCCGAGGTGGTGTCCCAGGGCGACACCAAGAGCACTGTGCTCCTGGAGGACGGCCTGCAGATTGACCTGATGGTATTGGAGGAAGCCCGTTACGGCTCGCTGTTGCAGCACTTCACCGGCAGCAAGGACCACAACGTGCACCTGAGGGAGCTGGCCCTGGACCATGGCCTCAGCCTGAGCGAGTACGGCTTCACCAGGCCCGACGGCCAGGTGATCCTCTGCCCTGAGGAGGAGGATGTCTATCTGACCCTGGAACTGGATTACATCCCCCCGGAGCTGCGGGAAGACGCCGGCGAGGTGGAAGCGGCCAGGGAGCGACGGCTGCCCCGGCTGGTCCAATCCGTTGACCTGAAGGGCGACCTGCACGTCCATTCCACCTGGAGCGATGGCGTGAGCAGCATCCGGGAGATGGCCCAGGCGGCCAAGGCCCGGGGATACGAGTACATAGCCGTCGCCGACCACACCAAGTCCCTGGGCATCGCCCGAGGGCTTACCGTGGACCGGCTGCGAGAGCGCCAGGCCGAGGTAGAAGAGGTCAACCGGGAGCTGGCCCCTTTCCGGGTGCTGTCCGGCGTGGAGGTGGAGGTCAAGGCGGACGGCTCGCTAGACCTGCCCGACGACGTCCTGGCAAAGCTGGACCTGGTGGTGGCCTCAGTGCACTCTGGCTTGCGACAGGAAAGGGACAGGATCACGGGACGGGTCCTGGCCGCCATGCGCAACCCCCACGTGGACATCATCGGCCATCCCACCGGCGTGATCCTGGGCGAGCGTGAGCCCTACGACCTGGATTTCGCCGCGATCTTGAGGGAGGCGGTGGCCACCGGCACTGCCCTGGAGATCAACTCCATGCCCAGCCGGCTGGACCTGGACGATCGGCATGTGCGCCAGGCGGTGGCCGCCGGGGCGATGTTGGCCATCAGCACCGACTCCCACCGCGTGGAGTCGCTGGAGGCCATCAGCTTTGGGCTGGCCATGGCTCGTCGCGGTTGGGCGGAGCCGGCCAGTGTGATCAACACCGTTTCGTTTCCGGCTTTGCTCTCCCGGCTCAAGGGCCAGCCGGGACCGGCCTCTTGAAACTTGCGCCGTACGGTGCAGCGTTGTATACTGGTGCCTGGGATTCGGTTCAACGAGGTGCTGGCTTGAAACTGGGGCGCTGGCAAATATCCTCCTTGACCGGGCAACTGGCGGCAGTCCTGGTAACCACCATCGCCGTGTACATCTTGCTGGCCTTCCTGGGCCGGGCGCTGGAGAACTATCGTTTGGAGCAGCGGGCTCTGGCCGTCAAACAGGAGATTAAGGCACTGGAAGACCAGAACAGGGAACTCAAGGAACTGGTCGCGTACATGGGTTCCGACGCCTACGTGGAAAAGGTGGCGCGGGAGGAGCTGTTGCTGGCGAAACCGGGGGAAACCGTTCTCCTGCCGGTGCCGGTGACGAAGCCGCTAAGGCCCCCGCCGGCGGATACACCGAGGCCTTTGCCGACCTACGAGACGAACCCCGCCCCGTCGCCGGAACCGCGCTGGGCCAAATGGTGGCGCCTCTTCTTTGCTCCCCGGCAAAGGCCTTGACTTTGTCGGGCCGTTGATGTATAATGCTTCGCGCCGACGCGGGGTGGAGCAGTGGAAGCTCGTCGGGCTCATAACCCGAAGGTCGTTGGTTCGAATCCAACCCCCGCTACCAAACCCTGACCCAACGGAAAACCTCCTGTGAATGCCAGGCACCTGCTCGGAGGCCGATGCCAATGCCCCGATGCTAAGGCTCCGATACTAATGCCAACGGCACGCTCTAGGAGGTTTGGCATATGTTGGATATCTCGCCGGTGGCGGCGTAGCTCAGTGGTAGAGCGGACGGCTCATAATCGTTAGGTCACAGGTCCGAATCCTGTCGCCGCCACCAATTGTATGATCTGACACTGAGCTTCCTTCGGCGCAACGAGTGGCAACCTTGAGGGTTACCCGGGTTGGCCACTTTTTTGTTATAATGGGACTGTCATGGGCGTTCCGTCTCTTTTGGCTAAGGTGCGGAATACCATCGCTGAGAACGGCATCTTTCAGCCCTCGGAAACGGTGCTGGTGGGCGTCTCCGGCGGGCCGGACTCGCTATGCCTGCTCTTGGTCCTTCATGGCCTCAGCCGGGAACTGGGCCTGAAGTTGCAGGTGGCCCACCTGAACCACGGCCTTCGCGGCCAGGAGGCGGAGGCCGATGCCGCCCTGGCCGCCCAGGTTGCCGCCCGCTGCGGTGTGCCCTGCACTGTGGGACGCGGCGACGTGGCCGCCTACCGGAAGAGACACAAGCTGTCCCTGGAAGACGCGGCCCGGGAGGTCCGGTATGCCTTCTTTGCCCGGCTGGCCCGCTCCCTGGGGGCCCGAGCGGTGGCGGTGGGGCATACCGCCGATGACCAGGTGGAGACCATCCTGATCCACTGGCTGAGAGGAGCGGGCATGGCTGGCCTGCGGGGCATGGCGCCGGTGCAGGAGCTCGCGGTCATCGATCACGATGCCGGTGAGCGGCTCGACGTTCGCCTGGCCCGGCCGCTCCTGGACGTTTCCCGTCAAGAGACGCGGGAATACTGCGCCCAACAGGGTCTGGAGCCACGCCTGGACCGCTCCAATCTGGACCTCCGATACCTGCGCAACCGCGTCCGCTGGCAACTGATCCCCGCCCTGGAGGCCTATAACCCTAATCTTCGTCAGACGCTGCTGCGCGCCGCGCGCTCCCTGGCCCTGGATTACGGATATTTGTCCAAGCTGGCCCA
>JBFMCB010000081.1:0-13759 GCA_040754915.1 Chloroflexota bacterium
CAGCCCCAACGAAGACCAAGGTGACTACACCGGTGCCAACCCTGGAGGCTACCCCGACCAAGGTTGCCTTGGCCACGCCTACTGAGGTTCCACCTACTCCATCGGCGCTGTTGGCGGTGGTGATTGCCAGCGATGGGGCCAAGGTTCGAAAAGAGCCCAAGACCAGCGCGGTGCAGGTCGGTTCGTTGGTCAAAGGGCAGCAGGTAGAGGTCCTGGAGCGCGACGTTCCGGGCGAATCGGTGACGCTGGCGGGATTCGGCACCAGCGACAAATGGTTGAAGATCAGGGTGAAGGGCGGGACGCTCACCGGCTACGTCTGGTCCAAGCTGTTGGAGATCAAATAACCGGGACGCGGGGGACCTTTTTTGGTCGATCTGGACGACTTAGCCATCTATCCAAGGCTTGATCCCCTGGACATGCTCCAGCGCATCAAAGAGCTGCCCTGGCAGTGCCAGGAGGCGTGGAAGGACGTACAAGGCCTGGCGCTTCCCCCAGAGTATTCCCGGGTCGCGAATGTGGTCATCCTGGGGATGGGGGGCTCGGCCATCGGGGGCGATCTGGCCCGGAGCTTGACCATTTTGGAAAGTCGGGCCCCGATTATGCTCTGCCGGGACTACGATGTGCCCGGATTCGTGGACGAGCACACGCTGGTCATCGCCTCCAGCTATTCGGGAGATACAGAGGAGACGCTTTCTGCTTTCCAGCAGGCCCGAGAGCGCAAGGCCAAGCTCCTGGCCTTGACCACCGGGGGGAAGCTCCGGGAGCTGGCCGAGAATACGCGCATTCCGCTTTACCTCTTCTCCTATAAATCCCAGCCTCGAGCGGCCCTGGGCCATTCCTTGGTGCCGCTGATAGGTATTTTCCAAAAGGTGGGCTTCGTCTCGGACAAGTCCGCGGATTTGCTGGAGTCCATTAAAGTGATGGGAGAACTCCAGAGCGAGATCAGCGAAGGCGTGCCTCTGGAGAAAAACCTGGCCAAGCAGCTCGCCTCTGCTTTCTATAACCACTTACCGGTCATCTATGGCTCCGGCATACTGTCTGAGGTCGCCCGCCGCTGGCGCGGCCAGGTGAGCGAGAACGCCAAAGCCTGGGCCTTCTTCGAGCTTCTGCCCGAGCTTAACCACAATGCCATCGCCGGCTACGAGTTCCCGCCGCAGCTAGGGAAAGAGATCGTGGTCGTGCTCTTGACTTCTTCTCACGACCATCCGCGCACTAAGGTACGCTTTGACGTGACCGAGGAGCTCCTGGAGGGCTCCGGAGTTCGTTCCGTCCGGGTGGAGGCCCGGGGCTTGAGCCCTCTGGCCCAGATGTTTTACACCGTGCACCTGGGCGATTTTGTCAGCTACTACTTGGCCCTTTTATACCGGGCTGATCCCACCTCGATACCGGCCATCGAATACTTGAAGGGTGAGCTGGCTAAGGCCGAGATGCCGGGCAGCGGCTAGATAGTGATTCCTCTGCCACTTTGATCCTTTGACACTCAACGAGGCCTGGGGCTCTTTTGGCCCCGGCTTTGTTTCTTTTGGAGGCGCGTTGTTTACTAGTAAAGAAAGCAGGTTCAGCCGCAGACCCAGGGGAATGTTCATCGTCACCCTCCTGGTGTCTGCGGCGTTTTTCATAGCCTGTTTTTGGCTTGTCTATAGTTTATTGGGGGACGGAGTGAGCGATCTTAAGCTGCTCGCGTCCGATCCAGCCCCCTCGGAAGCACCGAGCAGCACGGCTGAGCCTTCCCCTACCGCCACGCCTGAGCCCAGCGCCACGCCCACTGTGGCACCCACGGAAACCCCCACACCTGTTCCCACTGCGACGGTCACCCCTCAGCCTACCCCAACCTTGACCGCCTCACCTACCCCGACCTTGCATGCGGTCACGATCATGGCCACACCGACCTCGACCAGACCTGCCCCATCGGCAACCCCAACCAGGCTCCGGCCACTGCGCCTGGGCCCGCCGTTGGTAATGGCTTTATTCTTTCCCTGGTATGAAGATAGCGATTGGAATAGCGGCAAGATGTCCGATCTACCGGCAGTGCGATACGACTCCCGTGATCCAGGGACTCTACGCCGGCAGGCGGAGGAGGCCCGGGGCGCGGGCCTTGACGGCTTCGTCAGCGCCTGGTTCTACGAAGGCCACAAGACCGACGAGAGCTTCTCAAAGCTGCTCTCGGTGACCCAGGGCACCGGCTTTCAGTCCACCATCTACCTGGACATCACCGCCACTGGCGTCCTGAACAGCCCGGGCCGGATAGCCGAGGCACTCCGGTATATCATGGGCAGGTACAGCGGCAGCGCCAACTTTCTGCGGTGGGGCGGCAAACCGGTCCTGGTCTTTTGGGCCCTGCGCCGGGTTCCCACTAATGGCCAAACCCCCTTGGAGACCTGGCGTTGGATTCGGGACCAGGTGGACCCAGGCCGCTCGGCCTTTTGGCTGGGGGAGGGCGATGATCTATCGTACCTGGACGTGTTCGACAGCATCTACTTCTTCGACATCTCCTGGGCCGCCGACCCCGCCAACGCCATGGCCTCCTTGAACCGCAAATGGACGGAGTACAACCGCCAGCATGGAACCAACAAGGCCCTGACGGCCACAGTGATGCCAGGCTACGATGACTCCCGGTTGGGGCGGGCCTCTCCGCATGTCAGGCCTCGGAACGATGGCCAATATTACACTGCCTCTTTCCAGGCCGCCATCGATCTCACCCCCTCGTTGATCGTCATCAACAGCTACAACGAGTGGTTCGAGGGGACGCAAATTGAGCCTAGCGTTTCCTATGGCAGTAAGTACCTAGACTTGACCCGGGAGTGGTCGGCGCGGTACAAGGCGAGGTAGATGCTGGCAGAAAGCAGATAGCAGCCCGCAGACGGCATGTGGCCGGTGATTTCTTTACCGGTAGAAAGCAGGAAAGATAAAGCCACCGGGTATTATCCCGGTGGCGTTTTTTGTCTGGCGGAGAGGGTGGGATTTGAACCCACGAGGCATTTCTGCCTACGCGCTCTCCAGGCGCGCGCACTAGACCAAACTATGCGACCTCTCCAACTCCGGTCAATGGATTTAGGCCACCGAGTAGCACCGAAGCGCACCGTCGAACTGAAAGCTACCCCTGTGCCACTTTATGGCCAGTATTCGATTTTGCCGCTAAACCCGCCTGTAGGCTGCAGAATTTGGCCACCAGCTATAAGTACCTGGTGGCTGCACTCCCGTGATCTTTGGCGGAGAGGGTGGGATTCGAACCCACGAGGCTTGCGCCTACCGCTTTTCGAGAGCGGCACCATCAACCGCTCGGACACCTCTCCGACAACGGTGCCAATGCCCTGGCGGGCAGGATTATAGCACAAGAGTAGCGGGGAAACAAGGCTTTGCCACGGGCCTCTGGCCGTTGACACCGTTAACCTGCCCGGATATAATTAGCCTACCTAACTGTTTGCCGACCTTATGACCTGGTAGGGGTGGAGCATGATTGGATCAGACCTCATATGTGCTAAGAGAATACTGGAAGTCGTGCCGAAAGTGATGCGCACCATTACCGCCGATGTTCGGCACCACCAGCTATCGGTGCCGCTCACCATGCCCCAGTTTCGGACCTTACGCCTGTTGGGTGATCGGGACTGCCGGGCCAGTGATCTGGCCCGGCAGATGGTGGTCGCCCGCCCGACGATGACCAGCATCCTGGATGGCCTGGCGGCTAAGGGCCTGGTGCAAAGGACGGTGGATCCACTGGACCGGCGACAGTCTCCGGTGCGCATAACTGACCGTGGACGTTTGCTCCTGCGAGAATTCGAGGAGAAGGCCCAGGAGCGCCTGGCCGCTGCCGTAGCGTTCCTTTCTGAAGAGGAAAGGGAGTCGCTGACCCGGTCCCTGGAGCGGTTGGAAGCCGCCGTTTGTCCTCCCACTACTCCCCTTGGGCCCGAAGCCCAGCCCCAAAGATGAGGGCTATGGTGCGGTGAATCACGACGGGCAATACATCTTGATTGCCTGGGCCGTGACGATCCCGGCCGCTGCGGGCCTGGCAGCCCTGGCCCATCTGATCATCAAGCAGTTGCACCTGGGATAGGAGCAAAATTGGACTGGCGAATCGCACGACGTTTCAAAATCCGTCTTAAGAGTCATGCAGGGGAAGGCCTGGCCTCAGAAGCTGAGGCTTGTCTCGTAGATCGAAAGGTCAGCCTGAACCGCCAGCTTCTGGACCTGGCCTGGCCCAGTCTGGTGGAGAATCTGCTACAAACCATGCTGGGCGTGGTGGATCTGATGATGGTTGGCCGCCTGGGGCCCGATGCCATCGCTGGGGTGGGCCTGGCCACCCAGGTGATGAACGTGCTCCTGGTTACCTTCATGGGCCTGTCGGTGGGCAATACCGCCCTGGTGGCCCGTTTTGTGGGCGCCCAGCGCAAGGACCAGGCGCAATGGGTGGCCAAACAATCGCTGGTGCTGGGCGGGGCTGTCTCTATCGTCGTGGCCGCCTTCGGTTTCCTATTCAGCAAAGAGGTCATCTCTCTCATGGGCGGGAGCCCGCAGGTGAGCGAGCAGGGAGGCTCGTTTCTGCGGATCATCTCCACTTTCTCTCTGGTGATGGCTTTGGGGCTCATCGCCAGCGGCACCTTACGCGGATCTGGAGACACCAGGACCCCCATGTTGGTGACTGGCTTCATCAATTTCGTGAACATCGGCCTGGATTACGTGCTCATATTCGGCAAATTTGGCTTTCCTGCCCTGGGGGTGAGAGGCTCGGCCATTGCTACCACCTCCGCCCGGGCCATCGGCGCCGCCATGTTGCTCTATGTGCTCTTCAAGCGCGGTTCGGTTTTAAAGCTCTCCTGGTTTGGTAGCTGGCGCCCGCAGCGAGACATGCTGGGCAAACTCTTGAAAATCGGCGGGCCCGCTGCCCTGGAGCAGTTGACCTTCAGCCTGGGGATGACTGCTTTTTCCATCATGGTGGTGTCCCTGGGCACGGCGGAACTGGCGGCCCAGCAGATCGCCTTCAATGCCGCCTCCATCTCCATTATGCCCGCCTTCGCCTTCGGCGTGGCCGCCACCACCCTGGTGGGCCAGAACCTGGGCGCCAGGAGCCCCAGGAGGGCGGAAGAGAGCGCCTTACAGGCCCTGCGCTCTGGCCTGGTCTGGATGAGCACCATGGGACTTCTGATCATCCTTTTCCGGCGTCAGTTGGTTGGCCTGTACTCTCAGGACCCGGACGTGCTCCGGCTGGGGGCCATGTGCCTCACCTTCATCGGACTTGCCCAGCCCTTGCAGGCCATGGCCATTATCCTGGGGAGCGCCTTGCGGGGGGCCGGCGATACGCGGGGAGCGATGATGGTAACCGTAGCGGGGGTCTGGGGTCTGCGCTTGCCGGTTGGCTGGCTGCTGGGCCTCGCCTTGGGCCTGGGTCTCTTCGGCGTGTGGCTGGGGTGGGCAGCGGACTTCATCTGCCGGGCCACGTTCATGACCCTGCGCTACCGTTCTGGCAAATGGAAGGAGATCAAGGTCTAGAGTCGAACCAGGATCGTGACCAAGAACTCGAGGAAGACTTCATCAGACATTCACAATCCGGTGCCATAATGACGCCGAACTAAGATCGCGACCGAGAACTCGAGGAAGACATTGAGGGTTTGCTCGGGTCAATGGGAGCTGGCAATCGGGGATGGCAGGCAGGGGAGAGCCAGGGTATGGCCGGGAATGACTCCGACGAGGCCTTGGTGGCCCAGGCCCTGGTGGACCGGGAGAGGTTCAGCGAGCTGGTGGCCCGCTACCAGAGCCGCATTTACCGCCTGATCTACCGCATGGTGGGCGATCGGGAGGATTCCTACGATCTGACCCAGGGGACTTTTCTCCAGGCCTATGCTGGGCTCAGGGGTTTTCACCCCGGGGGTCGATTCTCGCCCTGGCTATATCGCATCGCCATAAACCTGAGCCTGAACTATCTGAAGCAACGCAAAACCCCCACCGTACCGCTGGATGAGGCAGCCGAGCAAATCCCTGGCCTGTTTTCTGAGGCGGTGGATCCTGAGGAGCTCATTCAACGACAAGAAGTGCAGGCGGCGGTGCAGCGGGCCCTGGCATCCCTTCCGGACAAGTATCGGGCGGTGGTCTTGCTCATGTACCGGGAGAACTTGCGCTATGAGGAGATTGCCAACATCCTGGGCCTGCCGGAGAATACAGTGGGCACCTACCTTTTCCGGGCCAAGGAGCAACTGCGTTCCAAATTGTTGGAGAGCTGGGGTGACCCGGAGAAGAGCAAGGGGTGAGGGTTGGCCTACGTGTCGCCCCGGCTGGCTCACTCAACTCGGGGTTTTTATTTGAGAGGCAGTGAAAGATATCCGGGAATTTGTTGTATTACTATGTGAAAGCAAAAATCCGTTGCGCGCTTTTGGCAGTTCCTCCGGCGGGATGCCGCCAGGGCAGCGGGTTTGGATAGCCCAAGAGAGCGAATCGGAATAACGGTAAGTTGCCATGGACCAGCATCTCTCGAAAGAGATCTTGCACCGGTATCAAGAAAACAGATTAGATGCCACCTCCCGCCTGCAGGTCGCTCTACACCTCAAGGACTGCTCGGGCTGCAATAGATATCTCTGGGAGCTGAGGCGGGCGGTAACCATGGTGGAAAAGCTCCCGGCTCATGAGCTCTCGCCTGCCTTCACTCAGCAGGTCATGGCGAAGCTCTCTGAGCTAGAAGAAGCCCCTATGCCGCTCCCGCGCTGGCAACGCCTCCTTCTAAGGGCTGCGGCACCGGCCATTGGCGTGCTGGGCGTTTTGCTCGTGGCCGACGATGTGGCGGGAATGTTTCACTGGATGCCACAATTGCCCGAGACGCTGGTCGCGTTGGGTGTCTGGTTAAGTGCCGTGGCCGCCGCTCCCGAGGTCGCTCTGAGAGACGTAGTGGTCCAGGTCCCAGGCCTCTTCGATTACGCCTCTGGCTTCAGTGCTGGCCTGCACGGTGACTTTCTCGTCGGCTTGAGCTTGCTTCTTCTGGCATCGGCGCTGCTGCTTCCGCAGCTTTTGTGCGTGCAATCGAGAGGTCGCCAGGTGAGCGCCTATTGATCTTCTGGAGGTTAGCGAACATGCCAAGCAAGAACGCGGTCTATCTGATCGTGGGTCTTTTTCTGCTTGGCGTCCTGGTGATTTACCTGGTAGCCTTTGTTCTGCCGGAGCGGAATGTCCAGGGCTTCTGGCGGCTCAGGGGAGAGCGCATAGAGAGAGCCATTCCCCCTGCCCCAGGTACAGGCGTGCCGGTGCCAGGTGCCTGGCGATCTGAATGGGGAGCCAGGGTATCCGGTTTCTGGCTTCTTCCCTTCGGGCTGCACCGCCGTGGCCTGGAGGGCGTTTGGTGGTATCTGGCATCTTTCGCTGTTTTGGCGGCCATGACCGTGACGGTAGCTTTGGTCTTCCCCGACCGGGTACATGTTCTGGCGGAATCGATGCAAGGCGGGAGACAGCTTGCGGCGAACCTGGTGGTGGGGCTTCTCGGCTATCTGTTCTTCTTCCTGGTGGGATTTCTTCTGGTCATTAACATCGTTGGACTTCCCCTGGTGCTCCTGGTTGTCGTTATCTTGTATTCCTTGTCTATATTGGGAGTGGTGACGGTCAGCCTGGCGATTGGGCATGGGGTGGCCAGGATGGCCAGGCTTGGAGCGGAGTCGGCGCTCTTCGACCTGCTCGTGGGCCTGGTCCTGGTGTTCCTGGCCAGCGTCATCCCTTACTTGGGCTGGCTCGTGATCGGCATCGTTCTTGCCCTGGGCCTGGGCGCGGTGCTCCGCACCAGATTCGGCCGCGGCACCGGGTGGTCGCTGGAAGAGCTTTAAGGCTCGCTCATATCAATCATCGCAGATTGGAGGGCACAATGAACATCCAAAGGACACTGATACTGATCGGCGCTTTCTCCATAGCCGTTGTGGCCGGCAAGGTCGGCTATGAGCGTATTATCGGGAGCCAGGCCCAGATGGCAGCAGCCGCGGCGGCTCGCAATCAAATCGTCCAAGTGCAACGAGGCAACCTGGTGGCCACGGTGAACACCACTGGCCCCATTGTGGCGGTGAACCAGGCCAAGCTTTCGTTCAAGACCGGCGGCCGATTGAAGTCGGTCAACGTCGGGGTCGGCGACGTGGTGAAGGCCGGCGATGTTCTGGCTACGCTGGAAACGCAGGACCTGGAGCTACAGCTCGCTCAGGCCCAGGCAACCCTGGAGACCAACCAGATCAAGCTGGCCCAGGCCAAGGCCGGGCCGAAACCCGAGGACATCGTAATCGCCAAGTCCGCGTTAGAAAAGGCCGCAATAAGCCTGCAGAAAGCACAGGCGGACTACGACAAGATCTCCTGGATGTCTGGCATCGGCGCCATGCCCCAGTCAGTGGCCCTGCAGCAGGCCTCCCTCGATTACCAGACTGCCCTCGCCAACTATGCCAAGGCCACCGCTGGCACCTCGACCGACGATATACGCGTCCTGGAGAATACGGTGAAGAACTCCCAGGCGGCTCTGGAACTGGTGCGCTTAACCCTGGCCAATGCCTCTCTCATCGCTCCTTTCGACGGCATCGTGGCCTCAGTAGGCGCCAACCCTGGGGAACAGGTTGGCGGTGGCACACCCATGTTCACCCTGATCAGCCTGAGCAAGCTCCGCATCGATGCCAACGTCGATGAGACCGAGATAAGCAAGGTGAACGTGGGACAGGAGGTAAGCATTACCTTGGATGCCCTGCCCAATGTGCGGTTGCAGGGGAAGGTCATCTCCGTGGCACCCGGAGCTACAGTGCAGTCCGGCGTAGTGACCTACCTGGTGCAAATCGGCATCGTTTCCACTGACCCCCAGGTCAAAACGGGCATGACGGCCAACGCCAACATCGTAGTGGAGCAGAAGACCAACGTCCTCTATGTGCCCAACCGGGCCATCAAAGTGAATCGCAACCTGCGCACCGTCCAGGTGATGGAAAACGGCCAACTGGTGGAGAAACAGGTCCGCACCGGCATGAGCAATGACCAGTTCACTGAAGTCACCGAGGGCCTGAAGGAGGGCGAGGAGGTGGTCATCGTCACCACTGCCACCAACCGGACCCTGACCGGCGGCGCCAGCAGCTTTTTCGGCCGCATGCCTCCCACCGGCGGTGGGTTCATGATGAGATAAAGCCCCAGATAAAGGGTGGAAGGCTGATTTACGGTCGGGCGATCGGCTGGCGAAAGGCCAGTTGCCCGCGACTTGGAGTCATGGTTATGATCAAAATAGACGAAGTGACCAAGGTTTATAGAATGGGAGATGTTTCGGTACGCGCCTTGCAAGGGATTTCAGTGGAGATCGGCAAGGGTGAGTTTGTGGCCATCGTGGGTCCCTCAGGCTCTGGGAAAAGCACCCTGATGAACATCATCGGCTGCCTGGATCAGCCCACCAGCGGCACCTACATCCTGGACGGCACCGAGGTCTCCCGCCTGGACGACGACCAACTGGCTGCCATTCGCAACCGGAAGATCGGCTTCGTCTTCCAGACCTTTAACCTGCTGCCCCGGGTGCCTGCCCTGGAACAGGTGGAGTTGCCGCTCATCTATGCCGGCCTCGGCAATCGGCGCAAGAAGGCCTTGCAAGCCCTGGAATGGGTGGGCTTGGCCGACCGGATTCATCACAGGCCCACGGAACTCTCTGGCGGCGAGCAGCAGCGGGTGGCTATCGCCCGGGCCCTGGCCAGCGACCCCTCCATTATCCTGGCCGATGAGCCCACGGGTAACCTGGACACGCGCTCCAGCGAAGAGCTCATGGCTATCTTTCAAAAGCTCAACGCCGAGCAGGGAATCACCGTGATCTTGGTGACCCACGAACCGGATATCGCTGCTCATACCAGGCGCATTATCCGCATTCGCGATGGACGGATCCATTCCGATGAACGGGTGGCAGCGCCCCGCCTGGCCTCCAGCGTCCTGGCCCTTCTGCCGGAAGGCGGTGAATTATGAACATCTTAGAAAGCATCCGCGTGGCCTTGCGCGGCCTGACTGCCAACAAAATGCGCTCTATCCTGACCATGTTGGGCATCATCATCGGCGTGGCAGCGGTAATCGCCCTCTTGTCCATCGGCCAGGGGGTGCAGGTGGCGGTGGCCCAGCAAATCCAGAGTATCGGCTCGAATCTGATCTTCGTCTCGCCTGGGTCCATCCAGCAGAGCGGGGTGCGGGCGGCCCAGGGCTCTGCGGTAACCCTCACCTACGAAGACGCCCAGGCGCTGATGGATTCGGCACGGACCCCGGACATCGCCGGGGTGGCTCCGGAGTTCGGAGCCTTCGGGCAGATCGTCTATGGCGGCAACAACGTCAACACCCGGGTGGTGGGGGTGACCCCGGCGTACGAGGTGGTGCGCAACTACCGCTTGGCCACGGGGGAGTTCATCGCCAGACAGCACGTGGACGCCCTCTCCATGGTGGCAGTGCTGGGTTCTACTACTGCCGCCAACCTTTTTGGAGAAGCGGACCCGGTGGGCCAGCAGATCAAGATCAACCGCACCAACTTCCGGGTCATCGGCGTGCTGGAGGCCAAGGGCGGCAGCGCCATGATGGGCCAGGACGACGTGGTGCTGGTGCCCATTACCACGGCCCAGCGCCGCCTCTTCGGCGGAGGCCGGGGCTTCGGCGTTGGGCAGCGAGTGTCTAGCATCACTGTCTCCGCCGCCAGCGAGGCCCAGGTGGACGCGGCCATCGCCGAGGTCACCGAGATCCTACGCGAGCGCCACAAGCTCACCTACCAGGAGGACGACTTCATCGTCACCAGCCAGCGAGATATCCTGGGGGCCTTCACCCAGGTGACTACCATCCTCACGGTTTTCCTGGGGGCCATCGCCGCCATCTCCTTGTTAGTGGGCGGCATCGGCATCATGAACATCATGTTAGTGTCCGTAACCGAGCGGACGCGGGAGATCGGCATCCGCAAGGCGGTGGGGGCCAGGCGGCGGGACATCCTAGCCCAGTTCCTGGTGGAGGCCGTTGTCCTCTCGGTGTTTGGGGGCCTCGGCGGCATCGCCCTGGGCTGGGGCATCAGCCAGGCCGTCAACCAGATGCGCATCGGCGACCCCTCGCCCCTGGTGACCATCGTTTCCGCCGACGCGGTGCTCCTGGCGGTGGGATTTTCCGTGGCCGTAGGGCTATTCTTCGGCATCTACCCGGCCACTCGGGCTGCTGCCTTGAACCCCATCGATGCCCTGAGGTATGAATGATGTAGTTTTCCGGGCGGCAAGATTGGAGGGAAACATGCGCTGGACGTTTCCCCAGGTGGCAAGAGGCTGGCTGCTATTAGCCATGTTTGGACTGGTGGTTGGTGCTGCCACCTTTGTGTCCAGCATGGTACTAGAATTGCAACAGGAACTCCAGGCTGCCCTCTATGCCATTAGCATAGCCTGTCTGACGATAGGAGGGCTGCGCCTGTTCAAGCGTTGAGGTTTTTGCAGTCGTTATCAGCCCTAGCTGGGCGATTTGCCCGTTTTTACCGCAGAGCCCGCTGCCTGTGTCCCGGAGTGCAACTCCGGGACGAGCGCAGAGATAAAAGAAAGATCTCCGCGAGCCCTGCGCTCTCTGTGGTGAATACTCTCGTGAGGGCAGCCCTGGGTCCGGGCAGCCAGGGTGGCTGGACGTCCTAAAGCGGATGGGCTATTCTATTGGTCTGTTCCCATTAGAGCCTGGCCTATCCGCTTAGGAGAAAATTCGCAAAACGAGGGAGATGAGTGATGATTAACCTGTTGAAGAACTTCGGCGTGCTTTTGGTCCTGGTGGTTATCCTAGGCCTCGGAGTGGGCGGCGCCTACGCTGCTGGCTACGCTCAAGGTCAGGCCAAGGTGCCGGCGGCCTCTCCCACCGCTCAAGCCTCTTTCGAACTGCCTGCTCAGAGCCTGGGCATGGGGGCATTTGCCGGGCGGGGTACTTTTGGCACGGTGGACAAAGTAGAGGGCAGGACCATCATCGTAACCTCCCAGGGCGCCCAGGGGTCCGGCACCACGGTAAAGGTCCTGGTGACCGATTCCACCCAGTTCCAGAAGTCGGTGGCCGGCAGCCTGGAGGAGATAAAGCCGGGCGTCCGCATTACCGTCGTCGGGCCCGCGGCGGCCGATGGAACGATAACCGCCGAGTCCATATCCATCGCTGGTCAATCGCGCCAGTAGAAGCAACTGCAAGCTCTCGGGGCCTGGACGGCAAACGCCGAGAAGGCAGAGTAGGTTTTGGAGTAATATGGATGTCTGAGCGGGCCTTTTTGCCGGGATTGACTATGGCCGCATTCCTTTCGTTATCCTTGGCTGGCTGTGCGGTGCTGGCGCCGGTTCCGACGCCGACGCCGCGGTTGATCCTGTTACCGCCCCGGCCAGTGGAACAAAGCACGGCCACCAGTACACCGGTGCCTGTCGCCACGGCGAAGGCCATCCCGCGGCCAACCGCCACTCCGCCTCCTACCGCTGCGCCGGTCATAACCGCGACGGCGGATACTGGCGTTTTTCGCCGCGCCGTACCCACCGGTCGGATCCTGGTGCAAACGAGCAGCGGCGGCGATATATACGTGGTCAATGCCGACGGCTCTGGCTTGGCCAGGCTGACGGCTGGGATCGACCCCGCCTGGTCGCCAGATGGCACGCGCATCGCCTTTACGCGGTGGGACCCACCGCAAGGCCTCTATCTGATGAACGCTGACGGCAGTGATCTGCACCGGGTGCTGGACGTGGCCGAGGCCAAGTCGCCCACCTGGTCTCCCGATGGGAGCAGGATCGCCTTCGCCCATCGCGAGTTCGTTCCAGTGCCAGCTACCCGTCGGCGGCCAGCCGGGCAGAAAGAACTCTGGAGGATAAGCGCGGTCGACCTGGCGGATGGAGGCCTCATTGACTTCCCGGTGGACCCGGATGGCTATGCTTTTTCTCCGGCCTGGGGATCAACGAACAAGCTAGCCTACCGGGGTGTCTGGGGGCCCTACGTCACGGACTTGGCAGGGCCTCCCCAACGCCTGATCACCGGCACACTCTACGACTCGCCGGCATGGTCGCCGGATGGCTCGCGGCTGGCGCTGATGGTCAAGACCCACGATCACTGGGACCTGGCCGTCATCAATGCCGACGGCAGCGGCCTGGCTCTTCTGACCCAGACCGCGCCATTCAGTCCAAGACCGATCAACAACGTGGCCCCGGCCTGGTCGCCTGACGGCCGCCACATCGCCTTCGTCACCGACCGCGAAGGCGATTGGAAGATATACGTTATGAACGCCGACGGCTCGGATCAGCGGAAGCTTTTGGACGTACCCGTGACCTATGGCTTCGTTAGCGAGCGGACGCTTGCCTGGGCCAGATAAACAGATTTGTAAATCACCTCTTTAAGCCCCCAGGGCCAGGCGCCTATCTGGGCACCGGTTTCGCTACTCCCATCACCTGCGCCAGGCATAGCGAACGCAGCCAGTGGCTCTGGCGACAGCGCGTAATTGGTTGAGGTCCAGCCGTTTGACTTCGATGAACATAGCTACTGGAGTGCAGCAAAAAGGCCTAGCCAGTATTACCGTTTGGTTCCGGGCGCATTGGCTTGAGCTGATCCTTCTTTTAATAATATTGGTCGCGGCCCTGGGTCTCCGTCTGTACCGGCTTGATGGTGCGCCGCCTGGGCTGCAGCACGATGAGGCATTCCAGGCCATTTTCGCCATGGAGATCATGGCGGGTGCTCGTCCCGTCTTCTTCGAGGCGAACGGCGGCGAAAGTGCGCTCTACGCCTACTTCGTGGCCCTGGCCATGAGGCTACTGGGCGAGTCGTACCTGGCCATTCGCCTGGTTTCGGTCTT
>JBFMCB010000082.1:0-13703 GCA_040754915.1 Chloroflexota bacterium
GAGGGCCTTGTAGTCCAGGTCCATAGAATTCTGGGTGGCCAGGACCACTCCCAGCCCATAGGCTCGGGCCTGCTTCAAGAGCGTGAGCAAAGGCACCTTGGAGGGCGGGTTGGCCGGGTAGGGCGGCATGTAGCCGTATAGCTCGTCGAAATATAGGAGCGCCCGCAGGCTAGTCGTGCCCGACTGGCCCCGGAGCCAGGCCTGCACCCCTTGTAGGAGCAGGCTCACGAAGAACATGCGCTCCTGGTCGCTCAGGTGGGCGATGTAGAATACCGAGACCCTGGGCTGGCCATTACGGTACAATATCCGCTGGATGTCCAGGGGCATGCCCACGGTCCAGCTCTCAAAGCTGGGGGCGGCCACGATGCCGTTCAGGGCCAGAGCCAGAGCCAGCCGGTCGGCCTTGGGGAAGAAGAGGTCCAGGTCCACCACACCCAGCTTGGTGATGGGCGGGTTCTGGACGTAACCGACGAGCTTACCGATATCCAGGCCCTCGCCCTTTCGCCAGCAATGTTCAAAGATGTTGGAGAGCAGGATATGTTCCCGGCTGCGCACCGGGTCGGTCTCCAGGCCCACCAGGCTCAGAAGGGCGCTGACCGTGCCGCGGATGCGCTCCCGGAGGGTCTCCTCTTCCTCGTCCCAGCTCAGGGGCGGGGCCTCCAACATCTGGACCACGCTCACCGGCATCCCGGCGTCACTCCCCGGCGTATACACGGTGAAATCCGCACTCCCCCGGTACTGGGCCACCATCTCCGGCCCCTGCCCCCACTGGGCCAGACCCTCCCGCCAAGCCTTGGCGATGAACGCCGCGTAGCCCTCCACGGTCATATTCCGGCGTCGCGCGTCGTCCACGTTGACCCAAGGCAGGAAATCGCCGGGCTCCAGGTTAGGGAAAGCCAAAAGCAGGTTGCTCACGTCACCTTTAGGGTCGATGACCATGCTGGGGACGCCCGAGAGCGTGGCCTCTTCCAAAAGGCTGATGCCCAACCCCGTTTTCCCGCTTCCGGTCATGCCCAGGATCACCCCATGGGTGGTGAGGTCGCGGGGATCGTATTCTAATGGCTTTTCCAGAAGTTGGTTCGCCTCTGGATCGTAAAGCTTGCCCAGGTAAAAGCTTCCCTGGACCTCGGGTGTGGTGGACACCAGGTACCTCCAACAGCCATGTCGTTGGGAAAAGCTCTCCCGACTGACCGGGGACGCCGGCCCACAAATTCTTTGTCGGTCGGCCTCCCCAAACCCTCAAACCACGACCGACTCAGGGGAGATCGGCCTACGGGTTTATCTTCGTGCGCCAAACCATCTCCCTCTTCGTCAACTCCAAACGCCGGATGGCTGGTCGTACCGCTCGATCTCCGCCTCGAGCCCAACCTGCACGTGGCGGAGGTTTTGTGCTACATCGAGGTTTTCGGTTTCAGCAAGACGTTGATCAGGCCGCCCAGGGCGCCGAAGAGGGCGCCGCCCACCAGGCCGACGATGCAAACGAGCGACCCCATCAAGGCCGCGCCACCTGCGCCCACCAATGCACCCCCCAGGAGCTCGGAACCGGTGCCTTTTTGTTGTTGCAGGATGTCCAGAGGCAGCTTGACGCTGATGTTGAGCAGGCTGAGCACCACATACTGCAGGACCAGTTCAACGCCGGCGATGCCGCTGGCCACGGCTCCGGCCAGGGCCCCTCCCAATAGACCGTTGGCATACTCGCCAGGCGCGAGGTCCGCGAACCTGGCGGCTAGATAGCCTACTCCGCCGGAAATCAGGAGGAAGAGGATGGGGGACAGACAACCCGTGAAACACGATAGGGGAGCAAACAGGCAGCCGATGCCCAGGGGCAGCGACCCCAGGGCCTGCACCAAGTTGAGAGCGATGAGAGCCAACGCGCCCAGTATCCCGGCTTTCATCACCGAGGCCGCCATGACGCACCTCCAATCCGAATTATGAGCGACGAGAGACGAAATATACTAGAGAACAAACGATGGATCCTTAGATATCCAGGTTACGCACGTTCTTGGCGTGGGATTGGATGAAGTGTTTGCGGGGCTGCACGTTCTCGCCCATGAGCACGTTGAAGGTCTCGTCGGCTCGCAGCGCATCCTCCACGCTGACCCTCAGCATCGTCCGCCCCGCGGGGTTCATGGTGGTCTCCCAGAGCTGCTCGGGGTTCATCTCCCCCAGGCCCTTATAGCGCTGGATAGCCACGTTCTTGCCATCCAGTTTCTTCAGGAGTTTGTCCTTCTCCTGGTCGCTGTAGGCATAGTGGTGCTCCTTACCGCTCTGGATGCGATACAACGGGGGCTGGGCGATGTACAGGTGGCCGTCCTCGATGAGCGAGAGCATGTTACGGAAGAAAAAGGTCAGGAGCAGGGTGCGGATGTGGGAGCCGTCTACATCCGCGTCCGTCATTATGATCACGCGGTGATAGCGCAGCTTCCCCGGCTCGAAGCGTTCGCCGATGCTGGTGCCCAGGGCGGTGATGATAGCCCTGATCTCCTCGGACCCCAGCATCTTGTCCGCCCGGGCCTTCTCCACGTTCAAGATCTTGCCCTTCAGGGGCAGTATCGCCTGAAAGCGACGGTCACGGCCCTGTTTGGCACTCCCGCCGGCGGAGTCGCCCTCCACGATATAGAGCTCGCAGCGGGCCGGGTCTTTCTCCGAGCAATCCGCCAGCTTTCCCGGCAGCGTCATGCCCTCCAAAGAGCCCTTGCGGATCACCAGGTCCCGGGCCTTGCGGGCGGCCTCCCGAGCCCGGGCGGTGGTGAGGCATTTCTCCAGCACCCTCTTGGCCTCGGCTGGGGCACGCTCCAGCCAGGAAGCCAGGCCCTCGGCCACCACCGCCTCCACCTGGGTGCGCACCTCGGCGTTCCCCAGCTTGGCCTTGGTCTGGCTCTCGAACTGGGGCTCGGTTAGCTTCACCGAGACAATGGCGGTGAGCCCCTCCCGCACGTCGTCGCCGGAGAGGTTAGACTCGTCCTCCTTCAGCCAGTTGTTCTTGCGGGCGTAGTCGTTCAGGGTCCGGGTCAGGGCGGAGCGAAACCCGGTGAGGTGGGTCCCGCCGTCCACCGTGTTCACGTTGTTGGCGAAGGAATACACCGACTCGGCGTAGGCATCGGTGTACTGCAAGGCTACCTCCACCTGGATGCCGTTCACCTGTTTCTCGATATAGATAGGCTGCGGGTGCAAGGGCGCACGGTTCTTGTTCAAATGCCGCACGAAGGAAACGATGCCGCCCTCAAAATAGAAGGTATGCTCCCGGTCAGCCCGCTCGTCCCGGCAGAAGATGGTGAGCCCTTTGGTCAGATAGGCGGTCTCCCGGAAGCGCTGAAGCAGGGCTTCGAAGTTGTAGTCCAGGGAATTGAAGATGGAGCGATCAGCCAGGAAGGTGGTGGTGTTGCCGGTGTCGCCGGCGGCCCCCACCTCTTCCACCGGGGTGACCGGCACCCCACATTTGTACTCCTGGCGATAGCGCTTGCCGTCCCGGCACACCTCCACCTTCATCCAGCTAGAAAGGGCGTTCACCGCCGAAGCGCCCACGCCATGGAGGCCCGAGGCCACCTTGTAACCGCCGCCACCGAACTTGGCACCGGAGTGCAGGATGGTCATCACCGTCTCCAGGGCCGACTTGCCGGTCTTAGGGTGAGTCTCCACCGGTATGCCCCGGCCGTTGTCGGAGACGGTGACCCGGTTGTCCTTGTGAATGGTGACCCCGATGCGGCTGCAGTAACCGGCCAGGGCCTCGTCCACCGAGTTGTCCACGATCTCATACACCAGGTGATGAAGGCCCCGCTGGTCGGTGGAACCGATGTACATCCCAGGGCGGCGGCGTACCGCCTCCAGGCCCTCGAGCACTATGACCATATCGGCGGTGTAGCTTTGCTCCTTGCTCACCCTGGCTATATCTACCATCTACTTTCCCATCGACCGATTTTTAAACCTCGCGGCCATGACCTGGATCCGGACGTAGCGGTCCCGGTAGAATATCATGGAGGCGGCGATGAGGCCCGTGCCCACGTAGGCATTGCCGACGATAGCAATCGGGACCCCCCAAGGACTACCCAGCAGGAGCTGCCAGGCCAGGGGCAGCCCCAGGCCGATCAAGATGCTCAGGATGATGAAGCCGAAAGAAGAGGCGAAGTGATGGTGGATCACCATGACGCTGCTCCAGATGGCCCTGAACACCCCCATCTCGCTCACCACCAAGGCATCCACAAAGAAATAAAGATAGAAGGCCACCCATAGCGTAGCCACCCAGGCAATTCCCAGTAGCAATGAGGCCAAATGAGGGCTAACCAGGGAGGCCAGCCCCAACAGGAGGAGAAGCGGCATGCCCAGGACGAAAAAGGTGGTCATGGCCAGAGCCATGAAGAAGAGAAGCCGCGCCCAGTACAGCCAAACCCGGCCAAGCAGCCGGCCCACGTCCAATCCACCATCGCGCACCACCTGGGCGATGAGCCCGAGATAGAAACAGCCCAGGAGCAGGCCAGCAAAGACCAGAAGGCCGAAGAGACCCAAAAAGATCAGGTTGCTGGAAACGGAAAAGGCCCAGGGCTTCCCGTTCGCCAAACTGGCCGGCAGGGTGCCGGGGCCGACCATGCTGGGGACCCCCAGGATACCGGGCGAGAGCAGCGTGAAAAGGTTAAATCCGGAGGCCGATTTCGCCACCGCTTCTTGCAACTGTTGCAGGGCCTGGGCTTGCTCCAGCGGCAGGCCCACCGGTGGGGCGGAGAAAATAGATAGGCGCTGGAAAAGCGGCGACGCCGTAAGATGAGGCCCCAACCAGAGGTAGAGGTCCAATAGCACTGGTATGGCCATGAGCCAAGGCTTGCGATTGAGGGTCCGGTATCCGTCAGATATGGTGTCTATGACGCCCGTCAGGCGCTCGTCTTGTGCCATCTCCGGGATAAATGAAGACATATCAGGAACACTCATCCGCTCACGCGCGTTGTCCGCGGTATTCTATCACATTTTGGAGGCCTTGAAAAATCGCCGTGACCGCCAGGCTATATTTCCCCGCCAGGGTCGCTTCGATGGCGTGGCGCTGACCCAGACCGAAGAAATCGAAGCCGAAATGCTCACGCCGTGCCTGGTCTGGCCAGTCTGTCAAACTCTCGCCTCTAGGGGTAACACGCGGGGGTGGTCGAAAAACAAGAGACGACAGACCATAGGAAAGTCAAAAGACATAGACCGCGGAAGACGGGCTTACCGCTCGTAGGCCTCGGGGGTCATGATGCCGACAAAGGGCAGGTTACGGTAGCGCTCGCCGTAGTCCAGGCCGTAACCCACCACGAAGCGGTCGGGGAGCTCGAAGCCCCTATAGGCGATGTCCACGTCCACCAGACGGCGAACCTTCTTGTCGAAGAGCGCGCAAACGGAAAGACTAGCAGGGTTCCGGGCCTGGAGGTTTTTCACCACATAGCCTAAGGTCAGGCCGGTATCCACTATGTCCTCCACCAGGATCACGTGGCGACCCGTGATGCTCTCGTCCAGGTCCTTCGTGATCCGGACCACGCC
The DNA here is from genome assembly GCA_040754915.1 of Chloroflexota bacterium. Lineage (GTDB taxonomy): Bacteria > Chloroflexota > DTOL01 > DTOL01 > JACQYG01 > JACQYG01. Next base: position 5,503 of record JBFMCB010000082.1, read on the forward strand.
CTGGCGCCCCGAGGTCTGGCCATAGCTGGACACGGCCATGAAGTCCACCGATACGGGTATGGAGATGGCCCGCACCAGGTCGGCCATAAAGACCAACACACCCTTGAGCACCCCCACCAGGACCGGGTCCTTCCCGGCATAGTCGTGGGAGAGTAAAGCTCCCAGCTCCTGCACCCGGCTTTGGATCTCCTGAGAGGTGAGAATCACCTCACAGATGTCCTGAGTCAGGTGGATGATCTCGTGATCCGGATTCGACTTGCTCATCATTCCAACTCCTTCGTCTTGTCCGGGCCATACTTGAACATCAGGTTGTGCAGGTCCCGGCGATAGAATAACTTTATGTTCACCGTGGGATAAAGCTCCCGCAGCCGCCGGAGCTTTTGGTTCTTGCGGGTCACCAGCTTCTGGCTTAAGGTAGTGAGCTCCACGTACAGGTCCAGCTCCGGCAGATAGAAGTCGGGGGTGAAGGCCTGAGTGATGCGGCCCTCGGAGTCCCGCTCCAGCGCAAACGTGGTGGGCTCGTATTGCCACTTGACCTGATAGAAATCCAGGAGCCTGGCGAACTCGGCCTCGCTCCGGTGAACAAAGTCTTGTGGCTTAAGGCCGTCCCAACCAGCCCCTTTTTCTCGTTCTGACGATGGCAGATGCTGGGTCACTCTCTCATTCCAGGCCAAACCTCAAGTATCAGCTAACCGGCGACCAGCGCTCCCCGCCGGCCGCTACCAATTACAAAAGCTTCCGGGGTGCACCCCGGTAGGGCCGGTAGGTGGACTTGAACATCTCCAGCTTGTCCGCCTCGATAAGCCACTTACCGCCGAAGCGAAAGGCCGGCAGCTTGCCGCTCTTAACAATGCGCCGCACCGAACCGGGATGGATGCCCAGTCGGCGCCCGGCCTCCAGGAGGTCCACGTAGTGCTCTTGCAGCTCCCCGTCCATCTTTTACTCTTGTGTATACATCTATACAATTCTATCACGACTGGCGCACAATTGCAAGTTGCTCCGGAGGCCATAACGTGATATATTATTTCCAACGGGGCATGGGCCTGGACTACTACAAGGGAGAACCGGTGTACGAGCAGGAGTATACTATGATCTCAGTGGAAGAGGCTCGGGAACGCATCCTGGAGCTGGTCAGCGTCCTGGAGCAGGAGGATGTTGGCATCTTCGAAGCCCTGGACCGGGTGCTGGCCGAGGATGTGTACTCGGACATGAACGTGCCGCCCCTGGACAACACCGCAATGGATGGCTACGCTGTTCGAGCGGGGGACACGTTTGGGGCGGACAGGAGCAACCCGGTGAGCCTTCAGGTGGTCTTCGACCTGGCCGCCGGGTACACCACCGATGTCTCGGTTCGCAGTGGCACCGCCATCCGCATTATGACCGGGGCACCCATACCGCCCGGGGCCGACGCCGTGGTCCCCTTCGAGGAGACCGACGAGGCCCAGGTTGGCTTCGCCGGACTGCTCGCCGGCCAGGGGGGCGAAAGATGGGTGAAGATCTTCAAAGCCGCCAGGCTGGGGGCCAACATCCGGAGGGCCGGGGAGGATTTAAGGGAGGGCGAGAAGGTTCTGTCGTTAGGCATGGTGGTGCGGCCACCGGAGGTAGGGCTCTTGTCCTCGGTGGGGCGCTCCCGCGTCCGGGTGTACCGCCGACCTCGGGTGGCTATCATCGCTACCGGGGACGAGCTGGTGGAAATAAATCAGAGGCCCGGACCGGGCCAGATCCGGAACAGCAACAACTACACCGTGGCGGCCGGGGTACTGCGCTATGGCGGGATGCCGTTGATGCTGGGCATCGCCCGGGACAGCCACGAGGATCTGAGCCGCAAGATCAAGGATGGGCTGGAGAAAGGGGCAGACCTGATCATCACCTCCGGCGGGGTGTCCGTAGGCGACTTCGACGTGGTTAAGCAGGTCCTGGCGGCAGAGGGGGAGATCAGGTTCTGGCGCGTGCGCATGAAGCCGGGCAAGCCCCTGGCCTTCGGCCACATCCGGGGGGTGCCCCATCTGGGGCTGCCGGGGAACCCGGTCTCCACCGCTGTGGCCTTCGAACTGTTCGTTCGCCCGGCCCTCTTGAAGATGCAGGGGAAGACCCGGTTCAATAAGCCAGAGGTGGAGGCGGTCTTCCAGGGCTCCATCCCACGCAAGGACGACCGGCGGCATTATCTGAGGGTCGTGCTGGATCGGCGCGAGGGCCAGTACGTCGCCCGGCTCACCGGCGAGCAGGGCTCTGGCATCCTCACCTCCATGGTCAAGGCCAACGGGCTGGCCATCATCCCCGAGGATGTCCGGTCAGTGGCACCAGGTGAAAAAGTACGCGTGATGCTTCTGGACTGGCCCGAAGAGAGCTGAGTCGTACCGGCTGCCCAGGCAAGATACCCAGCTATGCGTGTGTGGGGGAGGCGGGCCCGGCGGCCGGCCTCTAAACCATTGCGCCGTGGGCCATCAGAACTTGAGGAGCCCCGCCTCCTGGAATACCCGTCGCACCTCTTCCCGCTGCGCCTCGGTGAGTGGCAGGAGGGGTGGCCGGGGCAGGCCCCCGTAATAGCCCACCAGGTCCAGGGCGTACTTCAGGCCAGGCACCCCAAAGCGGGAGGTCACCATGGCATTGGGAGCCAGGAGCCGCAGTTGCAGCCTCCGGGCTTCCTCGTGCTGTCCCTCCTTGGAGAGTCGATATAGCTTCGCGCACGCCTCGGGAGCTACGCTGGCCAGGGCCATGACGCCTCCCACTGCTCCCGTGCACATGGCTGGGTATAGAAAACTCGCGGAGCCCGCCAGCACCTGGAAGCCCGGTGGAGAGAGCCGGATGATGTCGGCCAGCTTGGGCAGGTTGCCGGAACTCTCCTTGACCCCGATGACGTTCGGGTGCTCGGCGGCCATGGCGATGGCCTCAGCCGACAGGTCGATGCCGGTGAAAGCCGGCACGTTATAGATGATCACCGGGATAGGCGATGCCTCAGCTACAGCCCGGTAGTGGTGCACCAAGGCCGGGCCATCCATCCTGGACTTGTAATAGTTGGGTGTCACCACCAGGACAGCATCAGCCCCCAGCTCCGCTGCCCGGACAGTGAGCTGGATGGTGTGCAGGGTGGACTCGCACCCTGTCCCGGCGATGAAGCGTTTGCCCTGGGGTATGGCCTTGCGGGCAGTGGCCCAGACGGCCAGCTTCTCCTCTTCACTGAGAAAGACGTATTCCCCATTAGAGCCCAACACCACGAAACCGTCAAGTGATGTCTCACACCATTTTCTGAGATTAGAGGTAAGCTGGTCATGGGCTACCCGACCGTCTGGCCCGAAGGGCGTGGGGATGGGAGGATAGGCCCCCGCCAGGGATACCTTGGAGCTGTTCAAGGAAAACCTCCCTGTCGTTGATGTCGAGAGCGCTGGCCAGAGCGTCGCTCTCGCGTGATGAGAAGTCAATCAGGAAGCATGGCAGTACCTGCCGCCCAGCACAACCGGGTTGGCTTCGAAAAGCTGATCTCGATCCTTGTCCGATTCTCGACCGGCAATACCGGTTAATAGAAACTCACGCTATGCGACCGGTAGAACGACGGAAGCGTTTTCTCTGATAGGAATGCCGTGGCATTGTACCAAAGGCATCGGGAAATAGCAACCGAAGCGTGTGCAGGGGCCAGCCCCGGCAACGCGTGACGGACGCCATAGTGCCTTCAGGCGTCAAAAATGACCAGCGCTGCGAAGTTCTTAGGAAAAGCTTGCATTTCGGCGCAAAGTCGTGTATAATGCCACGCGGTGGTACAGGTTTAGCCTTGGCTCGTTCGGGCAAAGAGAGTCACGGTTCAAGGGCTTGCAATTCCCGCGCGCAGCTCAATCAAAGACTAAACAGTGGCCAACTAACATCCCAAAAAGGAGGTCTTTGGATGAGCTACGCGGACAAGACGCTGACGTGTCGGGAATGCGGGGTGGAGTTCGTGTTCACCGCCGGTGAGCAGGAATTCTTCGCCATGAGGGGCCTGATGAACGAGCCCAGCCGCTGCCCTGCTTGCCGGGGTCGCCGACGGCAGGAGCGCTACGGCAACGCGCCCAGGCAGATGCACGAAGTCATCTGCTCCGAGTGCGGGGCCCCCGCCCTGGTTCCCTTCGTCCCCCGGGGCGATCGGCCGGTCTACTGCAGCACTTGCTTCGAAAAAGTCAAGGCCCAGAGATAATTCTTGGCCACTAGCTAGAACGCAAGTGGAAATAAAAAAGCCGAGTTATCTCGGCTTTTTTATTTTGCCAGTGGTCCACTCTAATCCACCAGGGCCAACAGTCGCCGAGGAATTATTTCTTTTCTCCCTCCACCGCCTCCTCGGCGTAGCCCACCAGGGGCTTCAAGAACTTACCGAATTCCATGGGGAAGATGAACTTGGTAGAGGCCCCCGCCCCCAGGGACTTCAGCGCCTCAAAATACTGAAGGGTCATGGTCTTGGCGTCCACCGTCTTGGCTATGGCGAAGATCTTGTCCAGGGCCAGGGAGAAGCCCTCAGCTCGCAGTATCGCTGCCTGGCGGTCACCCTCCGCCCGCAAGATCGCCGACTGCTTCTCGCCCTCGGCCACCTTGATGGCAGCCTCCCGCTTGCCGTCGGCCTCAGTGACCATGGCCCGTCGGTTACGCTCGGCAGCCATCTGCCGGTTCATGGCCTCCTGGACCTCCCGTGGCGGCAATATCTCCCGGATCTCCACCGCCGTGACCTTGACCCCCCAACGCTCGGTGACCTCGTCCAGCTTCACCCGCAGCACCTGGTTGATGTGCTCCCGTTTGGCGAGCACATCGTCCAGGCTGATATCGCCAATGACCGCCCGCAGGGTGGTGGTGGCCAGGCCCTGGGAGGCCCCAGCGAAGTTGCGAACCTGAACCACGCTGAGCACCGGGTCCACCACTTTCCAGTAGATCAGGAAGTCGATGGAGATGGGGGCGTTATCCTTGGTGATGCAGGTCTGGTGCGGTATCTCCAGGTACTGCTCCCGCAGATCCACCCAAACCGCCTGGTCGACGATGGGGATCAGGATCACGATGCCCGGCCCCCTCTGGCCGATGCACCGCCCCAGGCGAAAGACCACCAGGCGCTGGTATTCCCGGACGATCTTGAGCGCCATGACCACCAGGATAACGAACAGGATCACCACCAGCACGATGGCGAAGACGGTTACCTCCATGGGACACCTCCAGTTGGTGAGTTGACCAGAGGCCTCAAGGGCTTCCCTTACACGCCATTTATGGTACCTTGCGCACGCGAAGGCGCACGCCCTCCATGTCTACCACCTGCACCTGGGCACCGCTCTCGATGTAGTCGTCAGCGATGGCGGTCCAAGACTCGCTAGCCACCTGAACCGTGCCCACCGGGTTGATCTCCGAGGTGGCCACGCCGGTGCGGCCCACCAGGGCCTGGGGGCCCATGGACAATTTAACCCGCTGGGCCCGGATTCCCGCGGACACGGCGAACAGGAAAAAGACGGTGAAGAACCCCGCCATCCCGAAGACGATCCAGGGGTTCACGTACACCCGGGGCATCAGTGGGGTAGTGGGGGAGAATGGGCTGAAGAGTAAAAGGGACCCCAGGATGAACGAGATCACGCCACCACCGGTCAAGACGCCGTGGGTGGGTGCCTTCACGTCTACGATGAAAAGGACTACGGCCAGGACGATCAGGGCCAACCCTCCCCAGTTAATGGGCAGGCTTTCGAAAGCTACGAAGGCCAGGATCAAGCAGATGACCCCGGTAATGCCGGGCAGGAGAGAGCCAGGGTTGTAGAACTCGGCGACGATGGCCCAGATGCCCACGGTGAAAAGGAGATAAGCGATGTTAGGGTCAATGAGGACATGCAGGAACCCCTCCGGCAGGCTCATGGGAAATTCGCGTGCCGGCAAGCCCTTGGTTTTAAGTAGCACATCGCCGGCCGCGGTATTGACCCGGCGCCCATCGACCTTCTCCAATAGCTCGTTCAGGTCGTTGGCGATGAGGTCGATAACCTTGGCCTCCAGGGCCTCCCGCTCGGTGATGGACACGCTCTTGCGCACCGCCTCCTCGGCCCAGGCAGCGTTGCGGCCCCGGCGCTCGGCGATGCTGCGGATGTAGGCGGCGGCATCGTTGGTGATCTTGTCGCTCAAGGTGGCCGGGATATCCTCGCCACCTCCCCCCACGGGGTGGGCGGCACCGATGTTGGTGGTGGGGGCCATGGCGGCCACGTGGGCGGCATAGGTGATGAAAACCCCAGCCGAGCCAGCCCGGGCGCCGTAGGGCGCCACATAAACGATGACCGGGACCGGGGAGAGTAGGATTCGCTGCACGACGTTGCGCATGGAGGTGACATTGCCGCCGGGCGTATCCAACTGGATCACCACGCAAGCCGAGCCATCGCTGGCAGCGTGGTCAATGCCCCGACCCACGTACTGCGCTATCAAAGGATCAATGGCGCCCTTGATCGTGAGCAGGGTGACGTGGGCAGCGCCCTGGGCCCAGGCCGAGGCCGCCAGGGTCCCGCCCAACAACCAGGCCAGGGTGAACAAGAGCACCACTGCCACCTTGCGCCGCATGCTGCTGTCCTCCCCCTCGAGCAAAGCGCCAGCGCGCCAACACCAACCAGATACTATTATATACCTGCCACCGGTACAATACAAGCTAGTAGCATTGCACCTAAAAAAGCGATACCTCAGAGTGGCTAAACATACTGAAGGTATCTGCCCTGAGGCTGGTTGGGATAGAGGATGCGGGCTTGGCCAGCAAGTGGACGTCCTTTTGCCATCAGATCCTGGCCTTGCCCCTGCCGGCCTCAATCCCCTTCCACGCCACCACCACCGCCCAGGTGATCAGGGCGGCCACCACGATCTCGGGCAGGCCGTGGGTGATCCCTACACCCACGGCCACACCAGGAGCCATGTAGCCCCGGACCACGGCCATGCCCAGCACCAGCACGGTGTTGGTCAGGGTACCGATGGTCGCAGCGATGATCAGAGCCCCTGACTCACTAAGGTTTCTCAGGCCGGCATAGGTGAAATAGGCGGTGATGCCGATAAACATGCGGGGGAGGATGGCCACGAAGGGATCCTTAAACAACGGTACTGTGGCCTGCAGGAAGCTGAAGATCCCAAAGATAGTGCCGATGATCCAGCCTACCAGCCAGCCCTCCATGATCCCACCGATGATCGCTGGCACGTGCATGATCGTGGCATTGCCCGCCGGCGTTGGAACGGGTATGAAGCCCAACCTGGTGACGCCCAAGAGAATGGCAATGGCCGCCAGCACCCCCGCGATGACAATCCGCCGCACCGTGAACTGCGTGCCCATAATCCCTGCCTCCTTTGCTATTTTAAGTCCCTGGCCGCGGGAAGGCCACAAAGCCCCTGGGCTTGAGTGACCGCCCGCAGCACCGCCTGGGCCATAACATCGGCGGCCACTGCCCCGATGACGCTCACGTCGGGGCTCTTCTTTCTCTCCTTGCCAGTGGCCAGGGCAAAGATGGTATCGCCGTCGAACATGGTATGTACGGGCCGGATGGTCATGGCGAGGCCATCGTGGGCCATCTGGGCCACCTTATTAACCTGCTCCTTGGTCAGGTAGGCATCGGTGGCCACCACGCCGATGGTGGTATTGGCGAAGGACAGGATGCTCTGCCCCAGGCCGCTCTTCATCGACTCCAGGGTATTGGCGAAGCCGCCGATCACCGGCCGCCGTGCCCCGGCGATGATCTGGCCGGTCCGGGGATCCACCACGTCCCCAAAGGCATTCACCGCCACGATGGCCCCCACTGTGATCCCCTTGCCGATTGACTGGCTGGCCGTGCCCAGACCGCTCTTGGTGGCGAACTTGGGTCCCAGAAGTTTGCCCACGCTGGCCCCGGTACCGGCACCCACGTTGCCCTCCGCCACCGGACCAGAGTTGGCTTGCCGGCAGGCCTGATAGCCCGCCTCGGCATCGGGCCGCACCTGGGCCTGGCCGATGGTCAGGTCAAAGAGCACCGCTGCCGCCACTATGGGAACCCTGGCCACCTTGGCATCGAAGCCGTAACCCTTTTCCTCCAGATACCGCATGGCCCCGCTGGCTGCCTCCAGCCCAAAGGCGCTTCCTCCGGTGAGGACGATAGCGTGGACCCGGTCCACCAGGTGCATGGGACGCATCAGGTCGGTCTCCCGGGTCCCCGGCGCCGCCCCCCGCACGTCCACTCCACCCATGGCCCCCGCCTCACAGAGGATCACCGTACAGCCGG
>JBFMCB010000083.1:0-13419 GCA_040754915.1 Chloroflexota bacterium
TACAAAACAAATTCTTTACTAGGGTAGAACCCTAACCGCGTTGGGCGGCAGCAGCGTGGCATCCCCCAACCCCTGATGTCCCGGAGTTGAACTCTGGGACATCAGGTAAAAATCTTTTCTCAATACCCTCTCAGCGTGAAGGGAGGTGGTGAGAGCGCAGCAACCGGGCGGCTCAGTTTCTTTACTCGTATAAGGAGGGAGAGAAATGTTCAGAGGCAAGGTACTTTGGACACTACTGGCGGCCTTGACGTTAATTGCTACGCTAGTCGCGGCCTGCGGCCCCACGCCAACCCCGGTGCCGCCCACCGCCACGCCGGCGGTGAAGCCGACCACCCCACCGCCCACCGCCACGGCCGCGCCCACCGCCCCGCCCAAGATGAAGGTGGCCTTCATCTACGTGGGCCCCATCGGCGATGCCGGCTGGACCTGGGCCCACGACCAGGGCCGCCTATACCTGGAGAAACAACTGCCCTACGTGGAGACGACGTACATCGAGAATGTCCCCGAGGGCGCCGACGCCGAGCGGGTCATCCGCGACTTCGCCATGAAGGGGTACCAGGTGATCTTCACCACCAGCTTCGGCTACATGGACCCCACCATCAACGTGGCCAAGGATTTCCCCAAGGTGACCTTCATGCACTGCTCCGGCTACAAGACGGCGGCCAATTCGGGAACATATTTCGGCAAGATCGAGGAGCCACGCTATGTCTCCGGCCTGATTGCCGGAAAGATGACCAAGTCCAATATCATTGGCTACGTGGCCGCCTACCCCATTCCGGAGGTCATCCGGGGGATCAACGCCTTCACCCTGGGCGTCCGGGCAGTGAACGCCAAGGCTCAGGTACGGGTGGTCTGGACCAATACCTGGTATGACCCGGCCAAGGAACGCACGGCGGCGGAGGGCCTGCTAGACCTGGGCGCCGACGTCATCGCCCAGCACCAGGACACCCCCGGTCCCCAGCAGGCCGCCGAGGCTCGAGGCAAGTACGGCGTGGGCTACGATGCCGACATGAGCAAGTTCGCCCCCAAAGCGGTGCTCACCAGCCCCATCTGGAACTGGGGAGTCTACTACGTGGACGCCGTGAAGCGGGTGAAGGAAGGCACCTGGAAGACCGAGGAGTACTGGGGCGGCTGGAAGGACGGCATCGTGGACCTGGCACCCATCGCGGCCTTTGTGCCGGCGGAGGTGAAGAAACTGGCTGAGGACAAGGTCGCGGAGTTCAAGACTGGCAAGGCCACCATCTTCACCGTCTTCTCTGGTCCCCTCAAGGATCAAACCGGCAAGGTCGTGGTCCCTGAAGGCAAATCCATGACCGGGGACGAGCTTCTCAACATGAAGTGGTTCGTGGAAGGTGTCGTAGGGACTATCCCGAAATAGGCATACCACAGGCTGACCGGGTTGTGGCGGATGACATCCCATCCGTCACAACCCATTTGTTTACCCTTGTTCACCATGATCCCCCGGCCCCAAATAACGCTTAAGAGGTAAAACGTGACCACAGCGGTTCCCTCGGTGCAGATGCTGGGGATAACCAAGCGCTTCCCCGGCGTCCTGGCCAACGACCACATCGATTTCTCCGCCAACGCGGGCGAGATCCACGCCCTCTTGGGAGAGAACGGCGCCGGGAAATCAACCTTGATGAACATCCTTTCCGGGCTGTATCATCCGGACCAGGGCGACATTCACATTCATGGCCGAAGGGTTGCCCTGCGTTCGCCCCGGGACGCGATCTCCCTGGGGATAGGGATGGTCCATCAGCACTTCATGTTGGTGGAGCCCCACACCGTGGCCGAAAACGTGACCCTGGGCCTGGACGAGCCCCGTTTTCTCCTGAATTCGGGGCAGATCGAGCAGAAGATCGCCGCCCTCTCCGAAAAGTATGGGCTCAAGGTGGATCCCGAGGCCCGGATATGGCAGTTGTCTGTGGGCGAGCAGCAGCGGGTGGAGATCATCAAGATGCTCTATCGCAACGCAGACATCCTGATCCTGGACGAGCCTACGGCCGTGCTCACCCCTCAAGAGGCCAGGGAGCTCTTCGTCACCTTGAAACGAATGGCCGCGGAGGGGCACACCATAATCTTCATCACCCACAAGCTAGACGAGGTCATGGCTATCTCCGACCGCGTCACGGTCCTGCGCAAGGGCCGGGTGGTTTCCACCGTTTTTACTTCTGCGACCAATAAACAAGAGCTGGCCCGGATGATGGTGGGCCGAGAGGTGTTCTTCCAGGTGACCAAACGCCCCTGGCGGGGCGGGTCGGCCGTGCTCCGGGTGGAGGCGGCGCGAGCCCTGAGCGACAAGGGCCTGCCGGCGCTAAAGGGCGTCTCCTTCGAGGTGCAGGAAGGGGAGATCCTGGGCGTGGCCGGGGTGGCCGGCAACGGCCAACGGGAGCTGGCCGAGGCCATCACCGGACTAAGGCCCCTCACCTCCGGAGAGGTGTACCTTTGCGACCGGCGGATCACGAATCATAATCCCCGGCAGATCCTCGATCAAAAGGTAAGCCACATCCCGGAGGACCGGCTGGGCATGGGCCTGATCCCCAATCTGAGCCTCTCGGACAATCTCATCTTGAAGGGATATTTTGCACCCCCGCTGGGCAGGGGGCCGTTCCTGGACCAAAAGGCCATAGACGCACACTGCCGGGAGTTGATCTCACGCTTCGAGGTAATGGCCCCGGGCCCGGATTCCTCGGTGAAGCTCCTCTCCGGTGGCAACCTCCAGCGGCTGCTCCTGGCCCGGGAGATCAGTTGCTGTCCCCGGCTGATGGTGGCGGTGCATCCCACCCGCGGCCTGGACGTAGGAGCCACGGAGGCGGTCCACAAGATGGTGCTGGAGCAACGAGAGGAAGGGGCAGCCATTCTGTTGATCTCAGAAGACCTGGACGAGCTTTTGTCTTTGAGTGACCGGGTGGCGGTCTTGTACGAGGGAGAGATCATGGGCATCGTGCCGGCCCAGGGTGCCCAGGTGGAGGAGATCGGGCTGATGATGGCCGGGGCCAAGAGGATACAGTCGGTGGAGGTGGCGGCGCCATGAAGCTGACCCTGCGCCTTGAGCGCCGCCTGACCCCCTCCCGCGCGCTCGGCTTCCTGATCCCGGTTTTCTCCATCGTGTTGGCGCTGTGCTTCGGGGCGGTATTATTGGCCGCCGTCGGGAAAAACCCCGGCGTGGTCTACCAGAAGATGTTCAGCGGCGCTTTCGGCAGCAAATTCGGCCTGACCGAGACCGTGGTCAAGGCCATCCCGCTGATGCTGTCTGGGCTGGGGGTGGCGGTGGCGTTCCGGATGCTGCTCTGGAACATCGGCGCCGAAGGGCAACTACAGATCGGCGCCTTCGCCGCCGCTGGCGTTGCCCTGGCCTTCCCCCAGGCCCCGGCCGCGGTCATCATCCCGGCCATGATGCTGGCTGGTTTCCTGGGCGGAGCCCTCTGGGCCTCGATCCCGGCGACCCTGAAGGCCAAGCTGCAGGTCAACGAGATCATCACCAGCCTGATGCTGAACTACGTGGCCATATACTGGGTGGAGTACCTGGTCTATGGTCCCTGGAAAAACCCCAAGGGCTACGGCTTCCCCGGGACCGCCCCCTTCTCGCCGGCGGCCGAGCTGCCGCGGCTGGGCGCCAGCCGGGTGCATCTGGGACTGCTCTTTGGCCTGGTGGCAGCACTCTGCCTGTATTTCATTTTGCGGCGCACCAAGTGGGGCTACGAGATCCGGGTCATCGGCGAGAACCCCACCGCGGCCCGGTATGCGGGGATCAGCCTGACCAGGAACATCCTCACGGTCATGGCCTTGAGCGGCGGCCTGGCCGGCCTGGCCGGGATGTCCGAGGTGTCGGGCATCATCCATGCCCTGCAACGCGGCATCTCGCCGGGGTACGGCTACACCGCCATCATCGTGGCCTGGCTGGCCAAGCTCAACCCGTGGGCCATCGTGGTGGTGTCCTTCCTGTTCGCTGGCCTGTTAGTGGGAGGCGATCAGTTGCAGATCTCCATGGGGCTGCCGGCCGCCATGTCCAATATCCTGCAGGGTGCGGTGCTCTTCTTCATCCTGGGAGGGGAGATCCTCGTTCGCCATCGGATCTCCTTAACCTGGGAGAAATAGTCGGGGAACGGGTCGCTTTGCCCTACGGGGCGTAATTACTTTTTTGGTAAAAGGACGAATGCAAGATACCCTGTTTTTGATCCTGCTGATCCTGGCGGGGGCCATTCGCGCCGGGACGCCGCTCCTCTTCGCCACCCTGGGCGAGATCTTCGCTGAACGGGCGGGGGTCCTGAACCTGGGCGTGGAGGGCATGATGATCATGGGGGCTCTCTCCGGCTTCATGGTGACGGTGCGCACCGGCAACGCCTGGACGGGCCTCCTGGCCGCTATCCTGGTGGGTGGGGCGATCGGCCTGATCCACGCCGTGCTGGCCATCACCCTGAGGGCCAACCAGGTGGTCAGTGGGCTGGCGCTGACCATCTTCGGCACGGGCCTCTCCAGCTTCCTGGGCCAGAAGCTGGTGGGTGTTCCAGCGCCGGATACCTTCGGGGTGGTTCGCATACCGGTGTTGGGCGACCTCCCGGTACTGGGGCCGCTGGTCTTTCAGCACGATATTCTGGTGTATCTCTCTTTCCTTCTGGCTCCTCTGGCGTGGTTTTTGATGTTCAAGACCAGGCCGGGGTTGCACCTGAGGGCGGTGGGCGAGAGCCCGGCCACGGCGGACGCCATGGGGGTCAGCGTGGTTGGCCTGCGCTACCTATACGTCTTCCTGGGCGGGATGCTGGCCGGCCTGGGTGGGGCTTACATCTCCCTGGCGCTGACGCCGGGATGGGCCGACGGCATGACCGCTGGGCGCGGCTGGATCGCCATCGCCCTGGTGATCTTCGCCACCTGGAGCCCAGCCAGGGCCATGGTCGGCGCGTATCTCTTCGGTGGAGTGGAGGCAGCGCAGTTTCGCATCCAGGGTACCGGGACCCAGGTGCCCTCGTTCTTTCTCAATATGACCCCTTACATCTTCACCATTATTGTGCTGGTGATCGCCACCCAGGAGACGGTGCGCCGCCGCATCGGCGCCCCGGCGGCCCTGGGGCTCCCGTACGAACGAGAGGAACGGGGATAAGAGCCAGCCATGCAACGCAAGGAGTTCTACCGCCGATTGATCGAGGAGGTCCGAAAGGGCGTAGCCGAGGCGTGGAAAGGGTTCGAAACCGACGGGTTCGGCTACCTGATCAAGTTCTATTTCGATGACCCCGCCATCCACTACGAGGTGAGCCAACATGAGCGCCTGGGGCGTTGCGAAGTGGGGCTGCACTTTGAAGCTGATCGAGACACCAACGCTTCGCTTCTGCACTATTTCGACGACCTGGCCATCGACCTGAAAATCGAGTTGGGGGCGGGCCTGGAGGTGGAGCAATGGACGAAGTCGTGGACCCGCATCTACGAGCTCCTGCCATGTAAATCGCTGGATGAAGCCACGTTGGAGTTGGTCTCGCAGAAGCTGGCCAAGATGATCAACTTCTTGCAGCCGCTGTTAGAGGAGTGGCGTGCCCGGGGCGGGCATTGATTCGTGGAACGCGGTGGGAACAAAAGCACGATCCTCGACGTCTATAACCAGGTGCCATAAAACCCACATTTAGAGGAGGCGTGCGACAGTGAAGAGCACTGCTAAGGCGATCACCGTTCTTTTGAGCATCGGGGCCCTGGCCGCGGCGGTGGTCGTCGGCCTGAGCCTGGGCAGCGTCAGCCGGACCAGCACGGTTGCCGCTCAGACGCCGGTCCCCAGAACCATTACGGTGGTAGCCGATGGGGAGGTCAGGGGCCAGCCGGATGTGGCTTACCTCTCCCTGGGTGTGCAGACCAGTGGCTCCACGGCCAAGGAGGCGATGGAGGAGAACAGCCGCTTGATGAACGCGGTGCTGGCCAAGCTGGAGGCCTTGGGGATACCCAAGAAAGACATCCAGACCATGGGCCTGAGCCTTTACCCCATCTACGCCCCTCCCAAGGGCGGGGAGATGGTCAAGGCCGAACAGGTCTCGGGCTACCGGGCCAGCAATAGCCTGAACGTCACCATCGGCGACGTGAGTAGGGCCGCCGAGATCCTGGATGGAGCCCTGGCCGCCGGCGCCAACACCGCCGGAGGGGTGCGCTTCGCCATCAAGGACGAGGCGAAGCTACGAAATCAGGCCCTGGAGGAGGCGGTGAAGGCCGCCAGGCCCAAAGCCGAGATCATTGCCAGGGCCCTGGGGGTAAAGGTCACCGGAGTGGCCTCTATAACGGAGGCCTCCTATGGGGGGCCCATAGCCCCTAGGGCCATGGCCGTTGAAATGGGAGGGGGCCCCATCGAGCCCGGTGAGCTGACGATCAGCGTCAGAGTCACGGTCTCTTTCGATTTCCAATGAAGCGCGAAGCCGGCCTGGCACCAACCGGCTTGGCACCAAAACGGGACGGCTCAAAGTTGCCGTCCCGTGCTCTTTTATCGCAGGTTGATCTTGCCCAACTCGATCAGGCCGGAAGGCAACGGCTTTGGCCAGCCCGTGGCCTTTAGGGCCTGTTTGGAGGAGGCATCGATGAGCCCCAAAAGCAGCCGGTATTGCCCCGGCCCCAGACCCGATAGCGCAAGCCGATGTTGATCCCTGACTATCTCCCCCGCCTCCCACATCTTCGTAGGATAGCGGCCGTCGGCTGGCCCGACCTCATGCCGGAGGATCACCTGGCCGTCGGCGGCAGTCAGGTAGGTGGCTACCAACAGGTATCTATCCGCCCTTTTTACCGCTTGCCAAAACAAGGTTAGATGTAATACGTCATCGGACTTGAAATCGCTCGTCTCCTCGTCTTGCCCCAGGCGTCCCAGGCGGTAACCCAAAAGCTTAAGTTGGCCATCGAAGACCAGGGACGTCGGCCGGGGCACTTCTTTACCGGTAAAGAAAGTGCCTCGGTCAATGCGCACCGGCCCCAAGAGCAAGCGGTCTCCCAGCGGTTGGCCCTGTTCATCGGTGACGGGAAGCCTTTGGCCGGATTCCAGGCCGTACATCCCGACCTCGATCTGGTACTCCCCCGGCGGGGTGCCGGGCAGCACCGGGATGCCGTAGTTGTCAACTATAATCTCCCCCGGCTTCCAGACCGTGGTGATCCTGGCCCCACCGCCGGGCTCGGCGTCGCGCTGGCCCCAGAGGTTGTCCGCCCGATCGATGAGATGGGCGAATACCTTGTAGCGGGTGCCTATGGGTCGCCGTGGCTGCCAGTATAGGGTCAAGGGGATGATCTCCCCGGCCTGAACCTCGCCGGCCCAAAGGGTGTAGCCCAAGAGCACGATCCCGTCGCCCAGACTTACCCCGAGGGGCTTCTGCATCTGCTCCACGGAAGGCTCGGTGGCTACGGCGTATAGCACCAGGCGCACGTGTCCATACCAGCGGTCCTGGGCCTTGTAACAACGCGAGTCAAGCCAGCTCTCGATGAAGCGCTTGGGGTCGCTCTCCGCCGTGGCCCAGTAAATGGCCCAGATCCGGCGGGAGGCCTCCACCAGCGACCTGAGCTCCGCCTGGGTCGGTCCCTCTTCCAAAGGCCGCTGCTGGGGCAGGGGATGGCGGAGGAGCTCCCCGCGGTAATAGTACTCGAAGGTCTCTACCTGGCCCGGCGCATTGAGCAATATGGCATCGCCGGTCCGCCCAAAAGCCTCGATGTACCGGGCGATGCCCCGATAGTCGTCCCGGGCGTACCTGGCATCCCAGTAGTAGTTATGGAGGGAAATCCCGCTGGCGACGATCATTCCACCCAGGGCCAGGCCCGCTAAAAGAAGCCCGGCACGGGCTTTCTTTGCCGGTAAAGAACAGATGTTCTCCAGGCCCTGTGCTACCATCAGGTAGTAGGCGGGGCTGGCCAGCAAGAGGAATTTAGGGTCATAGAAGGGCCTCCTCAGGGAGAGCAGGTAGAGCGACAGTACGGGCACGAAGAGGTACAGAACGGCGATGAGGTAGCCGTCGGGAGCGGCGGTTTTTCTTCTTAAAGGTAAGAGTCCCATCAGGAGGATAGCAGTGAGGAGCACCACGGCCGGCCACAGGGCCGATGGGTCAGCCGAGCGGCCCAGGCCGAGGTCGGCAGCGACCCTCACCAGCAGGTCCGGCAGGCTAAAGGGCGCGCTGGTGGCCGGCCAATTGGCCCACTGCTGGCGCATGGCCCCCAGCCAGGGCAGGTAGAGCGCGCCGCTGGCCAGGAGAGCGCCCGCCCAGGACAGGATGGAACGGGTGTAGCCCGCCCCGGCCTGGCCCCTCCAGTGCCGGCCTACCGCCACCAGAAGCACAGCCAGGGCTTCGGCCAGCACTACGGTGAAGGCGAAATAGTGGGTGTAGAGGGCGGCCGAGGTCACCGCCACGTACGCGGCCAGGGTGTGCCAGTTCACCCACTGGCTTGCCGGACCAGCCTTGGCGCCAAAAGCCCCCAGCCACTGGGCCGTCAGGTACACCGAGGCGGCCCCCAAGAGTGCCACCAGGACGTACATGCGGGTTTCCTGGGAGTAGTACACCTGAAATGGGGAGATGGCGGAAAGAAAGGCGGCCAGGAGGCCGATTCTGGCCCCTGCCAGCCTGCGGCCCAGGGCAAAGGTCACCAGGACCAACAGCACGCCGCCCAGGACGGAAAGCGAGCGGACGCCCATCTCGCTGGTGCCGGCCAGGGTGATCCAGGCGTGAAGGAGGTAGTAGTACAAGGGCGGGTGGATGTCGGCGGCGGCGCTCCGGGTAATGGTGGGCAGGTCCCGCTGGGCCAGGGCCACGCTGGTGCCCTCGTCGTTCCAGAGGCTTTGGCCGTCCAGCCGGTAGAGGCGCAGGGCCAGGGCCAGCAAAGCCACCAGCAAGAGCAGTATGTACATGGACCGGTGAGATTTCTTCACTAGTAAAGAGATCATCTTTGGCCCCGGCGTTGCAGCAATTGGGCCACAAAGCCCGGCAGGCCCACCAGAAGACATATGCCCAGGATGCCCAGGATGATGCCCCTGGCTGGGTTGGCCGAACTGTCAATGATGAACCCGTCAATGGCTATGCTGCTTTCATCGGCGTGCCCGGCGCCCATGTTCCTGACCTCCACCATGTGGAGGCCGGCGGGGAGCCCTTTGGCTATGGGGATCTTCGCCTGCCACCTCTCCTGCGGGGCCTGAAGCTCCAGGAAGGCCAGGCCCTGAGCGTCGGCAGGCAATTGGTTGGCCCGGGCGCCACTGCCGTCAACCCAGACTTGCAGGTAGCCGGCCTGAGGGCCCTGACCGGTCACCAGGGTGAGATCGGTGCCCCGGAAGCTAAAGCTCAGGCTGTCGCCGGCGGAGCGAGAGAGGGCGTAGGCACTCAGGCTTGCCCTCTGGTCCCGAATGGTCTGCCACTGTCCCTTATACTTGATGGTCCAGTGGTCCTCCTGGTGATAGCCGCGGGGCATGGCCGCCGGCCGGTTGGTGGCGAATCGCTTGACCGCCTCCCAGACCGGGCGGGGCGTGAAGTCTGGGTCCACCATGCGGAAGTAGTATTGCTGGTCCTTCTCGTTGTCGGTGGCGGGCTTGAAAAACCAGAGGTTGACCACCCCCACCCAGGGCCATTCCTCCTGAATGCGCTCCAGGGCCCGCACGGTGTACCTGGCCTGTTGGGCCTCGCTCACCCGACCCCAAAAGGGCTTTTCCGGGTAATCCTTGGGCAGGGCATTCCAGGCCAGCTCGGAGAGCCAGATCGGTTTTCCGGCATCGCCGTTGCGCACCATGACCTCTCGTAGGAGAATGGGCCGGGAGACGTTCATCTCGTCCTTCTCGTCCAGCCTCCGGTCGTCTGGCCCTCGCCGTAGCCCGTAGGCCATGGTGGACATGATGTCGAAATAGTCTTTGGCCCCGGCATCGTACATCTCCTGCAAAAAGAGGGTGTCCATGCGGTTGTGGGGCCCCGGGTCCAGGGTAGGGGCCAGGCCGGGCGCGATGACCACGCAGTCTGGGTCGGCCTCCTTGGCTCGGATGTAGGCGATCTTGAGCAGTTTGGTGAATTCCGAGGCGCTCACGTCCCGTTGGCCCCATTCCACGGCCAGGTTGGGCTCATTCCAGATCTGGTAATACTTTACTTTTCCCCGGTAGCGGCTCACCACCGTGTACACGAAGTCGCCGAAGTCCGAGAGGTTGTCCGGGGGACGCGTGAAGTGAGAGCTTTCCCGGCGGGTCCAGTCCGGTGGCGAATCGAGACGCACGATGAGGCTTAAACCATACTCCTGGGCCAGGTTGACGATGCGGTCATATTTCTCCCACGTGCTGTGGTTGAACTTGGCGTCCCAATATCGTCCCTTGGAGGGGACCTCGATCTCGCGCCAGGGGAACTGCTGGCGAACCCAGGCAAAACCGGCGTCGCGGATCATCTGGAGGGACTTGCGAACCTTCGACTCCTCTACCTCGTCTTGGAGCATGGTGTTTATCCCCAGAGGCTTTACGGCAGTGTGGGCAATGGGGGCCAGGTCCGAGGTGTTGGTTGGCCGTGAAGTGAGACAGGAGTAAACGGCCATGACCCTGACCTTGAGCTCGCCCTCTTCCATAAGCTGGGCCAGGCTTGGGAAAGACAGAAAAACAGCCATGGCCAGGGCAAAGCTCCCCAGTGCCAGGGCCAGGGACGCCAGGGGCCTCCTTCTCCATCTCCATCGCCACCGTCTCTTGGCACTTTCTTTGCCGGTAAAGGGTCTCAACCGGCCTCCCCTTGCTCGTCCGCCGGCAGGTGCTTCAGTTGCGAATAAACGCGTTCCAGCCGCGGGACGATCACCGACCAGTCGTAACTGGCCTCCATCAAGGCCCGGCCTCTGGTGGCCATCTTCTTGCGCCTCTCCTGGTCATTGAGAAGGCTGACCACCTGCTGGGCAAAGGTTGTAGGGTCGTCGGCGATAAGGATGTCCTCGCCGGGCCTGGCCGCAATGCCTTCGGCGCCGGCAGTGGTGGACACAACCGGTATGCCCATGGCCATGGCCTGGAGCACTTTGAGTCTGGTGCCGCTGCCCATGCGCAGGGGCACCACGTAGACCCGGGAGTGGACCATGTAGGGGCGCACGTCGTCCACGTAACCGGTCACCGTGACCGCTGGATCTTCGCCCAACCGCCGCACCTCGGGAGGTGGGCTCTTGCCTACGATGTAGAAATGAACGTGAAAGATGTCCTTCTTGATCCGCGGCAACACCTCCTGGCAAAACCAGGTCACCGCGTCGATATTGGGGCGAAAATCCATGGTGCCGGTGAAAATCAACGAGGCTTCATGTTTGATCCGGGACTCGGGCGCCGGATACGCCTCGGCCGGAACCTGACCGGAGAAAAGCGCGCAGTCCACACCATTGGGCACCACCGCGATGTCCACCTGTGGGACGATGCGGTGCAGGGCGTTGCGGTCAGCCTCCGACACGGCGATGACTTTATCGAATGACCGGCATACCATGGCCTCGTAAGCCCTCAGTTTGCGCCATTGAATGAAGGAGTAAAGGGCACCAGTCCAGCGCAGGGGATAGCGTCGATCGATCTCCCACGCCCTCTGTTGCAGGACGTATTCGGCGTTGTGGTCATCGAAGACGGTGGAAGGCGCCGGGTGGATCAAGGATATGTACCCATTGATCAAATCCAACCCATACTGAGCCAACTCGATGCCCTCTACCTGGATCAGATCAAAGGGCTCTCGCCCAAGCATGACCGCGAGCTTCGCTCGGAATTCAGGCGAGGGGAGCCTCAGGGCCATGTCTGGCAGCGGGGAGAGAAACACGGAGAGCGCGCGTTTGATGAATCCTCGCCGGGGCGCCATGGCCGTTTCGATGCTCTGGCAGCACTCCCGGAGAGCGGGGAGCCAGGCCAGCTCCTCCTCGGACCACACGAACGACAGAAGATGGACCTCGTGGCGGGCCGAAAGTTGTTTGATAAGGTTATAGTTCCTGATGGAAGTACCCTTGTTGGGCGGATAGGGCAGGCCAGGGGTCAGAAAAAGTATCTTCATCGACTCTCATATCCTATCTTTGCTAGAAAAACTCTTCGCCTAGCCCGCGAGGTCCGCTGCCTTCTGATAGACCTGGATGGTCTGTCTGGCCGCTCTTTCCCAGGAGAAACGCTGGGCCTGGGCCAGGCCCTTTCGTCGTAGCCCTCGCCGAAGCTCTTCGTCAGTCAAGGCCTGCCATATGGCCTGGGCCATTTTCTCGGGGTCCTCCGGTGGCACTAGCAGGGCGGCATCCCCGGCAATCTCGGGCAGGCTGGAGCGGTCTGAGGCCACCACAGGCGTTCCACAGGACATGGCCTCCAGCAAGGGTAGCCCGAATCCCTCGTAGAGGGAAGGATAGACGAACAGGCGAGCAGCATTGTAGAGATAGGGCAAGTCCTCGGCGGGAACACCGCCGATGAAGCGGATGGCATAGCCCAGGTCCCATTCCTCCACCAAGCTGAAGACCTCCTCGAAGAGCCATCCACGCTTGCCGGCGATGACCAATTTCGGTAAGGCTTGGTCTCGGGCCTTTTCTTTAATCAGGTAGGCGTAGGCGCGCACCAGGTTGGAAAGGTTCTTGCGGGGCTCGATGGTGCCCACGAACAGAATGAAGTCGCCCACAATCCCGTACCTGGCCTTGGCGTCCTTGAGGGCAGATTGGTCCTCTATTGGATGGAATTGTGGCCCGGCAGCCTCGTAGACCACCGTGACCTTGCTCTCAGGGGCGCCGGTCAACCGCACCAGGTCGGCTTTCGTGCACTCCGAGACGGCGATGATCTGCTCGGCGCTCTTCACTGCCCGGTAGATCTGGCCGTAGTAGCGTTTACTGGCCTCGCTCAAGGTTTCTGGGTAGCGCAGGAACCCCAGGTCATGAATGGTCACCACCGCGGGGCAGCGCCGACGCCAGGGAGGGATGAAGTCGGGCTGGTGAAGCACGTCCACCTTAACCGGCGCCAGCTCCAGGGATAGGGCAAGTTGCTCGAACCGGTGATGCGGTGGTGTCCACATGGCATGGCGCCGGAAGTTTGGCTCTCTGACCAATGTGCTGCGGTCCTTGCGGCTCTGAAATAACACGTATTCGTTTTCACCGTCGACCTGAGCCAGGGCTTCCACCAGCCGCAGGGTATACTGCCCGATGCCCGCCTGCTGATAGTAGAGCAGCCTGGCGTCAATGCCGATGCGCATCGAGGCCCCCCAACAACCTGCTCGGACGCCGGAACCCCGACGTTCCAAGACGCTCCAAGAGAAAGTGCCAGGATATTGTAACAAAAAAGCGCCGGTGGGACAAGTAAAAAGGCCCTGGCCTCCTGATGGCGAGGCAGGGCGGTCTTTACTCGCAAAGAGACGAAAAGATACCCAGGCTCCGGCGCTACCTCCTCTTCTTGGCCTTTTTCTTTCTGGGCGCGGAAGCCGGGGGGGAAGGCTTCACGGCCTTAGGTTTGGGCATGTACTTTT
This sequence comes from Chloroflexota bacterium, assembly GCA_040754915.1. GTDB lineage: Bacteria > Chloroflexota > DTOL01 > DTOL01 > JACQYG01 > JACQYG01. The sequence goes on from JBFMCB010000083.1 coordinate 13,383, forward strand.
TCTTCCTTTCCTCCAGCTCATAGCTTTCTAGCATCTT
>JBFMCB010000084.1:0-13417 GCA_040754915.1 Chloroflexota bacterium
AAGGCAGGAGCGGTTGCAAGTCAATGCTGCCGGTCATGCGGTGCCTCCATCCCCGTCCGCCTCCTAAAGGCTCCCAGATCTGACGATGTTATAATTGTACTAGTTAATTGATACAATCATACCACATCTTGGCCAATTGTCAAGGGTCTCGGCCTGGGCCGGATCGGGTTACCTTGCTAGCGGTATCCACTTGTGGTAAACTAGCGGCACTACAAAAGTTGACCGAGGCAGGTCATGGTAAGCCGTCTCACCTCTGCCCTGGAGGCGCTGCCCGATCGTAAGGGGTCGCCGAGCGCGGAGCAGCTAGAGGCATTCTCGGGCCTGGGGCAGGAGGGGTTGAGGCGGTTTCAAGAGGCCTGGCAGGGGCTGGAGCCAGCGTGCCGGCGAAGGTTCATCGTGAACCTGGCCGAGGCCGCCCAGGACGATGCCCAGTTGGATTTCGATGGGATCTTTCGTCTCTGTCTTTCCGACCCAGACCCGGAAGTCCGGGTTCAGGCCATCGAAGCTCTGTGGGAGAACCGGGACCGGTCTCTCTTCCGCCCGCTCATGGACCTATTGCACGATGCGTCGCCGGAGGTGCGCGCGACGGCTGCTGCTTCCCTCAGCCGCTACGTTGACCTCCTTGAGCTGGGGGAGCTTCCTTCACCTAAGGGTGAGGCACTGAAGGCCGCGCTCATGGGTCTGGTCAAGGATGACAAGGAGGCCGTCGAGGTGCGCCGCCGGGCCCTGGAGTCCATCGCCGGGCTGGAGCAGGAGGATGTGCGGGAGCTCATCGCCCTGGCCTATCGGGCCCCGGAGCGCCAGTTGCGGGTCAGCGCCATCTATGCCATGGGGCGTAACCTGGCGGACTCCTGGCAGCCGATGATCCTGGCCGAGCTGCACAGCGCTGAACCGGAATTCCGCTACGAGGCAGCCCGGGCCGCCGGGGAAATGGGGTTGGAGGGGGCCGTGCCAAGGCTTATCCACTTGACAAAGGACCCGGATCGCCAGGTGCAACTGGCCGCTATCTGGTCCCTGGGACAGATCGGCGGGGAGGAGGCCAAGGGCACCCTGAGGGCTTGTGCCGAGGGCGCAGATGCCGACCGGCGCGACGCCGCCGAGGAGGCCCTGGCGGAGATAGCCTTCCGAGAGAACCCCCTCAACCCGCTCCCAAACATAGCCTGATTCTTTGCAAGTAAGGGAACATGGCTCTCAAGCCGAAGATGCTAGCTCGCCCGCCACAATCGGGGCTGAACCGCCCTACGGCCGTGGGCAAGAAAGACGCAGGTGAAGATGTAGAGCCCACTACAGGCAGGTGGCAGGGGTGATCTTTCTCTCTGTGCTCCGGGACGTGGTCCTTCCGGTATTCATCGTCGTCGCCTTCGGCTACACTGCGGATCGTTTGTTACATATCGACCCCAAACCCATTTCTCGGATATCACTGTACGTCTTGAGCCCATGCTTGATCTTCACCTCGCTTTTTCAATCCAGCATTGGCAGCCGGGACTTCGCCCTTCTGGTAGGCTTTGTGCTACTCCAAACGTTCTCCCTGGCCGCCCTTGGCCTGGTGCTGGCCAGGCTCTTGAGTTTTGGACAACAGTTGAAGAACGTATTCCTGCTGAGCACGCTATTCGTGAACGCTGGCAACCTGGGGTTGCCCCTGAACCTTTTCGCCTTTGGCGAGGAAGGGTTCAACCTGGCCATAGTTTGCTTTGTGACCCAGGCCGTATTGACCAATACCATGGCCGTTTACTTCGCTTCCCGGTCTAACTCCAATGCCCTCAGCGCCATCGCCAATGTATTGAGAATGCCCTTGCTGTATGCGGCCCTCTTGGCCATTGCCGTCAATCTGAGCGGGGCCACGGTCCCGACCTACCTGCTGAAGCCAGTGAAGCTGGCGGGCGATGCCGCGGTCCCATTGATGTTATTGCTTTTGGGCCTGCAACTATCCCGGACCTCCCTGGCCGGGCAACTGGGCTACGTCGGGCTAGCCACCGCGGTTCGGCTGCTCCTGGCACCAGCCCTGGCCTATGGCCTCTCCGGCACCCTGGTCCTGGCCGGTTTGACTCGAAAGGTGGCGATATTGCAGGCCAGCATGCCCGCCGGAGTGATGACCGGCCTCCTGGCGGTGGAGTTTGACGCCCGTCCTGACCTGGTCACCGGGGTGATCTTCACCTCGACGCTCCTGAGCCTCGGCACCCTGACCGTGCTGATCGGTCTTTTGCGATGAAGGGTTCGCCATGTGTAGCCTTTCGGAGAGCCTGGCAGAGAGGCTAGACCGCGAGCTGCGCGCGCGCTCACGGAAGGCCAGGCATCATCTCCTGGCCGCCTTCGCCGAGGCGGCCTCCACCATCGACCGGCTGGAGGAGCCGCCCTCCATCGTTTTCTTGGGAAACCCGTTTGAGGGGGAGCGAGAGATCCAGGCGCTCACGCGGTTGGCCAACGGCTTCGTGGTCTACCTGCCACCCCTGGCTCTCATGGTGGATCCCGGGCCGGACGTCATCTCTCGCTCCCTGGCCGCGGGCATCCAGCCGGCCCGTCTCAAGGCTGTATTCGTGTCTCACCCCCATATAGACCACTACGCCGGTGCGGAGGCGGTCATCGAGGAGATGTGCCTGCTGATGATGGTCCGGCGGGGCTACCTTTTGCTCTCCGCGGACACCGCGCGATCCGGCGCTATCAGTGCCTTCCACCGGGGCGCGGCGCCAAGGGGTGGCCCCACCACAATGGTCCTGGAACCTGGCAAGAGCTTCGAGCTGCTGGGGACGGTGATCACCCCGGTGCCCGCCTACCATCCAGGGGGTGGCTGCGGCCTGATCTTGGAGAAGGGGGGCCTCAAGATAGGCTATACCAGCGATACCAACTACGTGGTGTCCTACCGGGGCAAGGACGGCGTTCACCAGTTGAGCGGAGGCGACCCTTTCCAGCCCCTGGATGACTTCGAAGAGATCCAGGAGTACCGCCAGGATCTGAAGGACAGATATAGCAAAGTGGACGTCCTCATCGCCAATGTGGGCGGCCACAACAGCGGTGCCCGGGATGAGCTGAGCTCCTTGGGCCTGGCCCATTTGCTACGAGGCTCTCAGGTCAAGCTGTGCCTGCTCACCCATTTCCTGCGCACCTTGTTGGTCCCGGAGGATCTGCGGGAGCGGGTGGCCCGCTATGTGGAGGCGGCCAGCGGGGTGAAAACCATGGTTGCCTGCAGTTGCCTGCGGCTGGACCTGGCTCCCTACGCTAACGCCGAGAGGAGAAACTGAACATGGCCAGCACTCCGCTTGAGTCTATCCGCCATCTCATCATCGACATGGATGGGGTGCTTTACCGGGGCAACCGGCTGATGCCCGGGGCGGATCGGCTCCTGCCCTGGCTGGACCAGCACGGCATCAAGTACGTCCTGGTCACCAACAACTCAACCCGGACCCCTTCGCAATACGCCGAGAAGCTGCAACGAATGGGGCTCGTGGTATCACCCAGGCTGGTCCTGACCTCCTCCCAGGCCACGGCCTCGTATCTGCAGCGGGTAGCCGAAGAGGGCGACCGGGTCTACTGCATTGGGGAAGACGGCCTGCGGCAAGCCCTGGCCCAGGCGGGTTTTGAGCTCTCCGAGGTCGATCCCAGCTATGTGGTGGTGGGCCTGGATACGGGATTTACCTACGAAAAGCTCAAGCGAGCCTGCCTGACCATCCGCGCCGGGGCCGGGTTCATCGCCACCAACCCCGACCTCACCTTTCCGGGCGAGGGGGGCATTCTGCCCGGCTGCGGCTCGTTCATAGCGGCCATCCAGGCTTGCACTGGCGTGGCACCCAAGGTCATCGGCAAGCCGGAGCCCGGGCTGTTGCAGGCGGCCATGGATATGATGGCGAGTCAGGTGGAGAACACTGCTATCGTGGGCGATCGCCTGGATACCGACGTGCTGGGCGGCCATCGGTTGGGGATCACCACCATCCTGGTCCTCTCCGGCGTCTCTCGGCCGGAAGATGCGGCCAGCGCCACGGTTAAGCCCGACTACGTCTTCTGGGACTTGCCCGAGTTGATGAGAAGCTTCTCTCTACCGGCGGTATCGCCCCCCAAGAAAACGATATCGAGGAGGAAATCATGATCGAAGGGGTTAGCGTCAAGCAGCTAAAGGTTATCGCCGATGAACGAGGCTACCTTTTCGAGATGCTCCGCAGCGACGACGAGTTCTTCCAGAGATTCGGCTACACGTACCTGACGGCGGTGTATCCTGGCGTGGTGAAGGCCTGGCATTATCATAAGGTGCAAACCGACCATTTCGTCTGCGTCCGGGGCATGGCCAAGGTGGTGCTCTACGATGGCCGCCAGGATTCTACAACGTTCGGCGAGGTCAACGAGTTCTTCATGGGCGATCGCAACCCGATCTTACTCGTCATCCCTCCCCTGGTCATGCACGGGATGAAAGGCATCGGAACCGAAACGGCGCTGATCATCAATCATCCCACGGAGGCATACAATCATCAGCAGCCCGACGAGTACCGCCTGCCCTGGGATTCCCCGGAAATCCCCTACGACTGGGCCTTGAAGAATGGCTGACGGTTTTTGAATTATTGATATGAAGCTCTGCTGGGACCGCTTTATTGTCCTCTCGCTCTTTTTCGCCAGCCTGTTGCTTTACGCCGCCACCCTGTCCCCCGATGTCCTGGGTGGCGATCCAGGAGAGGCGCAGTTCGTGCCCTACGTCCTGGGCATCATGCACTACACCGGTTATCCCCTCTATACCCTCCTGGGCAAGCTCTGGACCTACGTCCTTCCTTTCGGCAATGTCGCTTACCGCATGAACCTGCTTTCGGCGTGTGCGGCCAGCATCACCATCGCCCTGGTTTACCTCATCACACGACTGTTGAGCCGGAGCCGGGCGGGCGCGGTGCTGGCCGCCGCCAGCCTGGCCATCGCGCCTCTTTTCTGGGATTGGGCTACGCTGGCCGGGGTGCGGGCGCTGAATGCCCTCTTGGTGGGGCTCTGCCTCTATTTGGCTCTGTTCTGGCAGCGAGCGGTGACAGGAGGGGAGCCGGCCGCTCCATCTCGCTTCTATCTCCTCTGCTTGGCCTATGGCTTGAGTTTGGCCCACCATCGGACCGCTATCTTGTTGGCGCCGGGGCTAGGCCTCTTCATCCTGGCTGTGGACCGTGACATCCTGAGACAGGGTGACATCCTGCTCAAAGGCCTGGCCTGGGCGGCCATGCCCTTGCTGCTCTACCTGTACCTGCCACTGCGCAGTGCTACAGGCGCCCCCTTTGACCTGCACCACCCGGACAACTGGGAGCGCTTTTGGGACCTGGTCACCGCTCGCCAGATGAGTGGCTATGTGCAGTCGGTGTCCTGGGCCGAGGTACCGGCGCGCCTGGGGTTCTATGTCCGAGATTTGGCGGCGCAGTTCACCGTGCCCGGCCTGGCCCTGGGCCTGGTGGGGCTGGCCACCCTGTGGCGAAAGCAGCCCCGGGAATCGGCGCTGTTTTCCTTGCTCTTCGCGGCCATCGTCGCTTTCACCGTCGCCTACCGCGCCGACCGCCGGCCCGGGCTCAACGAAGTCTTTCTGATTCCGTCTTACCTTGTTTTCGCCATCTGGCTTGGCCTGGCCCTGGAACCGGTACGGGGGCTCTTGGCGAGGGGCCAGGGGCGTCGAACGTTCAACGTTCAACGTTCAACGTTTCAAGCTTTGATCCTGAGCCTGTTGGCGGTCTGGTATGGAGCGAGCGGCTGGAGCACCTACCAGAAACGCAAGGCGGGGCGATGGGCGCCTCTGGAGGCCTATCGGCAACTCCTCCAGGGCCAGCAGGCCCGGCGCTACGTGCAGTTAACCCTGTCTCTCCTGGAGGATGACGGCCTGTACCTGGCCGACTGGGAACAGGCCACGGCCCTTTGGTATGCTCAGTTGGTGGAGAACGTCAAGCCGGGCGTGGAGGTACAACAGGTCCTTAAGGAGGAAGACCTGAACCGTTGGATCGACGAGGCCCTGAGCGTGGGGCGCCCGGCCTACGTGGGCCGGGCCTTCCCCGCCCTTCTGGGCAGAGCCAACCTTACCTGCGTCGGCGCGGCCCTCCGGGTGGGCGGCTCTTCCGCTAACAAGGCTCCACTCCTTCTTCAACCGGCCGACGCTGTCCTGGAAGGAAGACTGAGGCTGGTTGGCTTCCGCTTGTGGCAGCAAGACCTCCGCCGCGGAGGCGTGGTCCCGGTATCGCTTTACTGGGAAGCGCTGGAAAAGCCCAAGGTGAACTACTCCGTGTCGGTGCGCCTCTTCGACCCCCAGGGCAGACAGGTGGCCCAGAAAGACTACTCAAACCCGGTCCTGGGCCTTTATCCCACGAGCCTGTGGTCCATTGGGGAGGTGGTGGGCGATTTCTATGAGTTGACCCTGCCGAGACAGGGGGTGCCGGGCGCTTACCGATTGCGGGTGATGGTCTATGAGAGCCCCGGGCCGGGTCAATTCCGCAACCTCACCGTTTCCGGCTCCGAGCCACCGCGAGACTTCATCGAGCTGCCTCCAATGACCGTCCATTGAAACCGAAAGGAGATCAGGATATATGAAGCTCACCTTTGAACCCCTCGACCTTATGCTGGAGATGCCCTTCACCATTGCCCGTGGGACCAGCCTCCAGGCAGAGAACGTCCTGGTACAACTCGAAAGCGAGGGGCTTCGGGGAGTTGGAGAGGCGGGTCCATCTACCTTTTATGGCGAGGATCGAGGCACGGTACTGGCTGCCCTAGCTACTTTCTCTGGACAGTTGGGCCGGGATCCCTTCGCCGTGGAAGCCATCCTGGCAACCCTGGATCGAGTCCTGCGCCATAATTCCGCGGCCAAAGCGGCGGTGGATATGGCGCTCCACGATCTGATGGGCAAGATCCTGGCCGTGCCACTGTACAGGCTCTTCGGCCTGGACAGGGCGGCCACGCCGCGCACCTCATTCACGATAGGCATTGATACACCGGAGGTGATGGCTCAGAAGGCCCAGGTGGCCGGAGCTTACCCGGTCCTAAAGGTGAAGGTGGGCACCGACGATGATGAGGCCCGCCTGAGGGCCATCCGCCAAGTGCGGCCGGATGCCGTCATCCGGGTGGACGCCAACGCCGCCTGGGCGCCGCGGCAGGCCATCCAGAGCATCCAGCGCCTGGCCGCCTACGATCTCGAGTTCGTGGAGCAGCCAGTAGCGGCCGGGGACCTGGAGGGCCTGTGCCTGGTGCGGCAGAACTCGCCCTTACCCATCTTCGCCGACGAAAGCTGCGTCGTCGCCCAGGACATCCCGCGGGTGGCAGACGCGGTGGACGGCATCGTTATTAAGCTCATGAAGTGCGGTGGCCCGCGGCGGGCCCTGGAGATGATCCACGTGGCCCGGGCCCACAATCTCAAAGTCATGCTGGGCTGCATGGTGGAGAGCTCGGTGGGAATCACCGCGGCCGCCCACCTGAGTCCCCTGGTAGACTACGCCGATCTGGACGGCAACCTGTTGCTGAAGAACGACCCCTTTGAGGGGGTCAGGGTAGAACAGGGCAGGCTGGTGCTTCCCCAGGGACCGGGGTTGGGGGTGGAGCGGCGAGGACGGTAAAGGTACTTTTACTGGGAGGATGAGAAATGCTGAGCGTGGTGGTGGGGACACGGTTGGAGGAGGCCTATCTGGAACAGATCGCGGCGGTTTCTCCGGAGATTCGGTTGCTGGTGGGGCGTCCGCGAAGCGAAATGCAGGATTCGTCCCTCGGCAAGGCCATCGGCCGCTTCAGGGTGGAGGATCTGGAGGCCGCTTTGCCCGAGGCTGAGGTCTTTTCCGTTTTCTGGCCCCCGGCGGACCTCCGGCAGAAGGCGAAAAAGCTCAAATGGCTTCACCTCTGGAGCGCCGGCGTCGACCACGTGGCGGCGACCGGTATCCTGGATAGCCCGCTGATAGTGACCACCTCCAGTGGCATCCACGCCGTGCCCATTGCCGAATACGTCTTTGGATCCATGTTAATGTTCTCTCATCGCTTCCACCAGGCCATGCGCCAGCAAATGGCGGCGGAGTGGAAGCGCTATTCGCAGGGTGAGCTTCGCGACAAGACCCTGGGCATCGTGGGCTACGGGCACATCGGCCGGGAAATAGGCCGCCTGGCCAGGGCCTTTGGCATGCGCGTGGTGGCCATAAGCAGGTCAGGCGCGATGCATAAAGGAGCGGGAGCCGAGGCGGGGGAGCCGGAAGAACCTGCTCTTTTGTGGGGCCAGGAGCGTCTGATCGATCTACTGAAGGTCAGCGATTTCGTGGTGGTGGCCGTGCCCCTGACCGGGGAAACAGAGGGCCTGATCGGTGAGGCGGAGCTCCGGGCCATGAAGCCGACCGCTTACCTGGTCAATATCTCCCGGGGCAAGGTCGTTGATGAATCGGCCCTGATCCGGGCACTCAAGGAAGGGTGGATCTCCGGCGCCGGGTTGGACGTCTTCCAGGTGGAACCCCTGCCGCGCGAAAGCGAGTTATGTGGTCTCCCTAATGCCATCTTGACGCCCCACATCGCCGGCACCAGCGACCCTTATGACCGACGGGCCACGGAACTTTTTTGTGAAAACCTGCGTCGCTATCTGGGGGGCCTGCCTTTGCTCAACGTAGTGGATAAGGCCCGAGGATACTGAGAAATCGTGTCCTGCGGGCGCAGGTACTCGCACCATGCTGAAAGAGTTCGTTAAGCTCGGACAACTGCGGCTCTGGCAGGCCTATTGCCAGGAGCAGCGCGCGAAGCATCCGCTCACCTATCTTTTCTGGGAGACCACCCTGCGCTGCAACCTGTCCTGCCGCCACTGCGGCTCCAGTTGTGGGCCGCGCTCCCCGGTGAGGGAGCTCTCCACCCAAGAGATCAAAGACGCTCTTTCTACTGTGGCGGCAGATTATGTGGCACCTGGCATCATGCTGGCCATCACCGGCGGCGAACCGTTGCTGCGACCGGACCTTTTCGAGGTGGTGAATCTGGCCCATGAGTTGGGGTTTTCCTGGGGTATGGTCACCAACGGCACGCTGGTGACGCCAGAGGTGGTAGCGAAGTGCAAAGATGCCGGGATGAGCACGGTCACCGTTAGCCTGGACGGCCTGAAGGAGGCCCATGATTTCATCCGTGGCAAGGGTTCCTTCCGACGGGCGGTGCAGGGGGCTGAGCTCGTGGCCAAGGCCGGATTCCCGCTGGTTCAGGTTACCACTTGCATCAGCCAGTATAACTTCGGCGAGCTGGAGGGCCTTCACCGCCTTGTCCGAGACCTGGGAGTGGATGAATGGCGGCTGCTCACCATTACTCCCATCGGCCGGGCGCGAGACGACCCCAAGCTGCTCTTGCCGCCAGGGCAGTTGCGCGAACTGCTTGATTTTATCCGAGAGCAACGCCGCGGACTGCCCATGGGGGCCAGGAACATAAAATCTCCGGCCATGGCTGCATCCAAGCCTGCGAGCCCGCCCGTCGTCCTCTTCGAAGAGGAGGGTTTTCTGGGGCCCGATTACGAGGGAGAGGTGCGCGAGTCCTACTTCGCCTGCTACGCCGGGGTGAACGTGGGCAGCATCCTGGCCGACGGCAGCATCGGCGCCTGCCCCAACCTGCCACGGCATCTGGCCCAGGGCAACGTGCGTCGAGAGCGCTTTTCTCTGGTCTGGGAGAAAGGGTACCAGTTGTTCCGCGATACCTCCTGGAAACGCTGCCAGAGGTGCTCGTCCTGCCAGTGGTGGGGTTTCTGTCAGGGAAACGGATTGCACCTGTGGGATTTCGAAAGAGGGGAACCTATGCTGTGCCATTGGCGTCTATTAAGAGAGACAGAAGGGGGTAAGGGGATAGGGGATAGCTGATGGCATCTGCAATCTGTTATCCACTATTGGGGATGTGGGGCGAGGCCAAGAGGGGATTGACATGAAAGATAAGCTGGAGCGCTATTGGTGGGCATTCTGTTTATGGCTCTTGGGCATGGCCAGCCTGGGGGCAGGGCCGCCAACACCCACGCCGCCGATCAGGATCTTGTATGGACCGCCACAGCCAATGTACGGCGTCCCGCCCACCGTGAAATACGGCCCGCCGCCCTGGGCCACACCGCCGCCCTGGCCCACCCCCACGCCGGGGAAGATAGACCCCTGGACCGCGGTGGGCATGGGGTTGGGTGCCCTTTGCTGCCTGGTGCTTTTGGTGACCCTGGTGGCGGTGGGGGTGGTCTGGTACCTGCGCCGTGGCAAGCAGCCGTAGACGCGCTGGCCAGCCCATGCCGGTTCTTTACTAGAAAAATGCCCTGTTATCTCCTGCCTGGCCTCTTCTCCTGCTATGCCTTGGTTGCCACACTCAGGGACGGGAAATACAACGGCGGCACTTTGGCTCTCCCTTCCACCCACTCCGCCTGGCAGCCGATGGCTGCCAGCTCCTTTAGGGCCTGAAAGACATTGCCGGCCACCATAGTGTCTTTTACCCGGCCCACGATGCGGCCGTTTTCCACCTTGTAGCCCAGGTGGACGTTGCCGGAGAACTCGCCGGACAGGAGGTTCCCCGCCCAGGCACCCATGGTCTGATCCACGACGATGCCCTCCTTGACGTCGGCCACCATGTCGGCGTAGCTGACCTGGCCGGGGGCGATCATCCAGGAAGTCACAGCCGGTGCGGGGAGGCTTTCCAGGCCTCGCCGGCCGTTCCCGGTGCTGCGTTGGCCTGCTTTGCCAGCCGTTTGTAGGTCAAAATAGAAGTTCCTCACCACTCCGTTTTCGACGAGCGGTGTACGTTGAGTTGGCACCCCCTCGTGGTCGTAGGGCCCGCTGGCTGGTGCCAGGTCCACGGTGCCATCGTCGTAGAGGCTGAAACGGGGATCGAAGACCTCCTGGCCCAGCTTGTCGCCCAAGGGAGAAGCCCCTTGCTGAACGATCTTGCCGTTGAAAGCCAACTGAAGCGGCAGGGCGATGGTCATCATCACGCCTTTGGGGGTGAAGATCACCGGCATGCGCCCGGTGGTGACGTGGGCCGCGTCCTTAGCCTGAGCTATCTTCTCGATCAGATTCCGGACCAATTGCTCCGGGTCAACCCCCTCCGGGGAGCACCAGGAAGCCTCCTCCCAGACATCCAACATGTCAGTACCCCGCACCAGGTTGCCGTGGATGCCCGCTGAGAGCATGGTCTTCTGCCACCGCGCCTGGAGGCCTCGAGAGTTCGTTAACCGTGTGGTCGCGGTCGAGAGGCGTAGCTCGGCGTCGCAGAGGATGGAGGCGTCGTAGGCCCTTACCTTCTCAATCATTCCCTGGCCCATGGCCACCATCTGCTCTACGTCTAGCGTTGCCACTCTCTCGTCGAAGATGAGTGGGCCCTTCACCGGCTGCGGGGCAGGCAAGTGAAAGCTCGCCGCGGCCCCGAAGCCGGCCATCTCCAGGGCGGTGTCCACCAACCACTGGGGGTCCTCCGACCTGGTGGCGCTGGCGAAACCGATGCGCCCGTCTTTGATCAGGCGCAGGGCCATGCCCTGGGTCTCGCGGCCTTGAAGGATCTTCAACCGGTTGGCCTCGAAGGACACCAAGGTCTCCTGACTGCTCAGGCCGTAGACCTCGGCCTCCTGGGCCACCTTTCGAGCCAGCCCCAGCACTTGCTCGTCCACGATCACGTCCCTCCTACCACACACCGGGTGATCCGGATATGCGGGCTGCCGTCGGATACCGGCAAGGGCATCTGGCCGCCCTTGCCGCAGCCGCCGCCTCCCTCTACCATGACCAGGTCCTCACCTATGGCGTCGATGTTCATCAGGGTAGTGAAGACATTGCCGGTGAGGGTGACGTTGCGCACCGGCTCAGCTATCTTTCCCTGGCGGATCATGTAGCCTTGGCCAGCGGTAAAGGTGAACATCTCCATGCTGGTCTCGCCGCCGTAGGAGTCCACCGCATAGACCCCCAGCTTGACGTCGGCGATCATGTCGTCGAAGGACACGCTACCGGCCTCAATGTAGGTGTTGGTCATGCGCACGATGGGCCGGTGCAGGTAGTTGATCGCCCGGGCATTCCCTGTAGGAGTCTCCCCCATCTTCCCCGCCGTCTCCCGGGAATGCAGTCGTCCCACCAGGATGCCGTCCTTGATCAAGTAGGTCTTCTGAGCAGGCGTGCCCTCGTCATCGTACTTAAACGAGCCGCGCAGCCCGGGCACCAGAGCGCCGTCAACGATGTTCAGATGGTCGCGGCCAAATCGCTTGCCCAGGATCATTATCTCCCTAAGTTTTTCGTTCTCGTAGACGTAATCGGCCTCGGAAAGGTGCCCGAAGGCCTCGTGGGCGAAGACCCCAGCCAGCTTCGGGTCCAGGATGACGGTGTATTCGCCGCCCTTCACCGGCTGGGCGGACAAAAGCTCCACCGCCCGCCTGGCTGTCTTCTCCACTTCCGAGTGTAACCCCTCTACGATGGAGAAATCGCGTCCCGACCCCTTGCTCAGGAGGCCCTGCTGAACGTCTCTCCCCTCCCGGGCTAAAGCAGAGAGGTGGGCGGTGATGTCCATCTTGCCCTGCTCTATGTAGCTGCCCTGGGAGTTGGCGAAGTAGACCGTCTTCTTCGTGTCGGAATAACGGATGACGGAGGTCTGGATCTTGGGCGATATCGACCAGATGATCTGATTGTATTCCTCCAGGAGCCGCACCTTTTCTGACAGCGGCACCTGCGCCGGATCTTTGCCTATGGACAGCGGCGCCACCTCTACGACCGGCGGCACCTCCGCCAACGCGCTCTTTTCCCCACCGGCAATTCTCGCCTGGCGAACCGCCATGACCACCCTGTCCCTCAGCTCATGCAGGTCGTTAAAGGATACGAATCCCCAGGCGCCGTTGACCAGGGCCCGGGCGTTTCCCCCGACGAAGGCCGCCCGGCCGATATCCTCCAGTTCCTTCCCGCGAAAGGTTATCCCGGTGGACTCGCCGTCCTCTACGCGCACCTCGACGTAGTCTGCGCGAAGCCCTTTCAGCGCCTCAGTAAGCAGATCGCGCACTTTCATCATCCTCCTTCCCGGGCGGCCAATATAACATGGGAGGGGCGCAAAGTCAACGATTGACAGTTGCTTGGGGGCTGTGTTATACTCGAACCACAGGCGATGACGAAGAGAGTAGGCGGGAGGAGGCTCCCAGGGAGAGAGGGCCACCGACTGAAAGCCCTCTTGAGAGGAGGCCCGCCGAAGTTCACTTCTGAGCCGGAAGCTGAAACGAGACACGAGGACGCAGTTTCTTTTTGTTTACCGGTAAAGAAACGCGGGTCTTCTTCTCCGCAAGTAGGCTTTCCTGGTCGCTCACCATTATCAGAGCTGCCGGTGACCCGGGAGTAACTGGCAACTAGCAGCAGACAAGCACGGGTGCCGGCCTGAGGGGGCGGTTGACCAGTTCAACTGCCAACGTGGGTGGTACCGCGGGGCTCAAACGGCTGCGAGCTTCGTCCCAATGAAAGGGAAAAGGGGCGAACCGCAGTCGTGTTGGTTTTTTTTTTATGGGTAGGGA
>JBFMCB010000085.1:0-13264 GCA_040754915.1 Chloroflexota bacterium
GTTAGCGTGCCAGGCCATAGACGAGATCTTTCGACGGGGGCATCTACCCTTTCTGGTAGGGGGCTCAGGCCTTTACATAACTGCTATCACCTCAGGGCTGCGTATTCCCGAAATACCGCCCGATCCGGAGTTGCGCCGGGAGCTGGAGGCACTGGTCCGCAGCCGTGGTGCGGAATGGTTACACTGGCAGCTCCGGGAGGTGGACCCTCAAGCAGCCAATAGGGTCGACCCTCGCAATGTGAGGAGGGTGGTGCGGGCCCTGGAGGTCTACCGGGCTACTGGGGTGCCGTTCTCCCACTGGCAGCGCCGGGAGCGACCGCCATACGCGGCGCTGATGCTGGGCCTGACCATGGAGAGGGGAGACCTATATCGGCGCATAGACGAGAGGGTTGACCGGATGATCGCACTGGGCCTGGTAGACGAGGTGAGGGGGCTGGCCGCCCGCGGCTACGGCTTTGATCTGCCGGCTATGTCCGGGCTGGGCTATGGGGAGATTGGGCGCTATCTCCAGGGAAAAGCAAGCCTGGAGGAGGCGGTTCAATTGATCAAGCACCACACCCACCGTTTCGTCCGCCACCAGTACAACTGGTTCCGGCTCAGCGACTCAAACATCCGTTGGCTCCAGGTCCAGAGCGGCCTGGAAAAGCTGGCCAGGAACCTGGTGGCTGAGCATCTGGAGAGGTGCTGCGCCGGCGGCTTCTTCCTTGCAGACAGACCACCGACTTGATATAATAGCGTTATCTCAAAGTATAATTCGAGGAGTAGAAATTGAGCACCAGAGAAATGTGGCCTTTGGGCCGATTGATGGCGTCGGCGACGCTGCTGGGCGTCCTAGCTGCCGGGTGTGGCCTTGGGGTAGAGCCCCAGCCCACGTCCACCCCCACCAAAACGCCTTACCCGACGTTCACACCCACGGTTGCTAGCACGGCCACGCCGCGGCCCACCCTGACCCTCTTGCCCACCGCTACGACGCCACCGACCCCTCGGCCCACGGCCACCGCTGTTCCCACCCCGCTTCCGGTCCAACCCACCGCGGTGCCGACGGCTCCCCCTTCACCAACTGCGGACGTTAGCAACACCTTCCGGGTCGATCTGTTTGTCGGGTGTCCCCAGGGCGGGCTGGCGGAGGTCGTCGGCAACGTCCTGGACTCGAGCGGGAAGCGTCTGGGAGGCTACCTGCTGGTGCTCTCTGGCCCCGGCGGCTCTTTCGAGACCACCAGCACGGCGGAGCCCATTAGCTACATCCTGTACCCATGTCCCGAGGTCCCGACCAGTTCAGGGGCCATATACTATAACTTCAAGTTCGAACTCCCAGGCCAATTCCGGGACCAGCCCGGAGACTGGTCTCTGAGGCTGTATCGTTCGGCCTCCGATCGCACCGCGCTCTCGCCCATCGTGGGCCCCATATCGTTTGCCGATACGGGAAACAAAGGACGCTATTTCGTGGGCTTCAAGAAGAACTAACGGGCGACAGAGGACTGTCTTGCGGCTGGGCCCGGGCCCAGCCATTTTGATGTTAATTAACGACAAAGGCGAGGTATGATTGCGCTTTCGACTGGCTCCCTGTACAGCTACGGCCTGGGCCGGGCCTTTGCCCTGGCCAAGGAAGCTGGCTTCCAGGGGGTGGAGGTCCTGGTGGACGATCGCTGGGACACCCGCCAGGCGGACTACCTGAACCAGCTCCAGAGGGAACACGCCATTCCCATCGTCGCCGTGCACAGCCCCTTCGTCCCCAGGGTTCAAGGGTGGGAGAGAGACCAGATCAGTCGCGTCAAACGGACCGTGGCCCTGGCCGAGGCGGTGGGAGCCCGGGCGGTGGTGGTTCACCTTCCCTTGGGGATGGCCCACGTCTGGATCTATGCACCATCCTTTCAGGAGAGGGCCTTTGCCGTCCCACTGCCTTTCCGCCCTCAGAGGCTCTATCGAGAATGGCTGGTGCACGAACTGGCGGACTATCAGGCCACGGTCAAGCCCACCATCGTGGTGGAAAACCTGCCGTACAAGCGCTTCCTGGGCCTCCGTTTCAACCGTTATGAGCTGAATGACCTGGACGCCCTGTCCCGGTTCGCCCACGTCAACCTGGACACCACTCACTGGGCCACGGGGCATTTCGATATCCTGGCCATCTACGAGCGGCTGGCCGGGAGGATCGCCCACGTGCACCTGTCCAATTACAACGGTGAGGAGCATCAGCTTCCCACCAATGGTGTACTGCCCCTGGACAAGCTGCTCCAGAGGCTTAGGGCTGACCATTTCCCGGGAATCGTCACGCTGGAGCTCGACCCAAGACCCCTGGGGGCCGAGGACGAGGACAGGGTGCGCCTGAATCTCAGGCAAAGCTACGAGTTCTGCCAAAGGAATCTCTCGTGAGTCAGCGTCAATCAACGGCTAATAGAGCACATGACAGCTTCATCGTCACCCGGAGGCCAGCGGAGAAGGCCTTTCTGGTTGCGGTTGAGTTCCACCGGGAGGCCAGCGCCTGGGACACCGATGACTCCCTGGAGGAGTTGGCCCAATTAGCCCGCACCGCCGGCGCGGTGGTGGTGGGGGAAACGAAACAACACCTGGAGTCGCCTAACCCTGCTACCTACATCGGCAAAGGCAAGGTGGAGGAGATCAAGAGCCTTCGGGCCGGGACGACCTACGACCTGGTGATCTTCGACGATGAGCTCTCGCCCAGCCAGCAGCGCAGCCTGGAGGATGCCTTGGGAGTCCGGGTCCTGGATCGGACCGGGTTGATCCTGGATATCTTCGCTCAGCGGGCCCGCACCTACGAAGGTCGCCTGCAAGTGGAGCTGGCGCAATACCAGTACTTCCTGCCCCGGCTCACCAGGCTCTGGACACACCTCTCCCGCCAGACCGTGGGTGGCGTGGGCCTGAGGGGGCCGGGCGAGACCCAGTTGGAGAGCGATCGCCGCCGCATCCGTAACCGCATCGGCGACCTGCGCCGCGAATTGGAACATGTGCGCCGTCACCGGGCTTTATACCGCTTTCAAAGGAAGGATCAGGGGTTCCCCGTCGTGGCCTTGGTCGGCTACACCAACGCTGGCAAGTCCACGCTCTTGAACGCCCTAACCGGAGCGGAGGTGTTGGTGGAGGATAGGCTCTTCGCCACCCTGGACCCCACCACGCGGCGCGTAGAGCTGCCCAATGGCCAGACCGTGCTATTGACCGACACCGTGGGCTTTATCCAGAAGCTCCCCTCGCAGGTGGTGGCGGCCTTTCGCGCCACACTGGAGGAGCTAGAGGAGGCGGATGTCCTGCTCCACGTCCTTGACATAACTCATCACAATGCCGCTGAGCAGCACCGGGTGGTGCTGAACACCTTGAAAGAGCTGGGGTTATCGACACGACCCATGGTCACCGCTCTGAGCAAGGTGGACCGGTTTGTGGAAAGCGATAGGAGCGACCTGAAATCGATCCAGGCGGTGGTTTTCGCCAGCTTCCAGCGCCTGGCTTCCAGCATCCAGGATACCGTGGCTATCTCGGCCGAACAAGGGTATGGCCTGGAGCAGTTGAAGGAGACCCTGGCGACGGTGCTGGCCCGGTCAATGCTCGACATAACGGTATGCCTGCCCTATCAGGCCAGCGAGCTGGTGACGCTGTTTCACGAGCGGGGAACCGTACGCTCCGAGAGCTACACCAAGGAAGGCACCGTGATCAGCGGTCGCATCCCATTTCGATTCGCCGAGATTTACAAGGGCTACGCCGCTTGAGGGACAAGGCATATCCAGTGAATCCTCCTAGCACCCCGGGGCGGGAGGTCAGGAACGTTTCTTTAACAAGTGAAGTGGCGCCCTATAGTGCGGTGTTGGGGATCCTGCCCGGTCAGGCAGGGCGGTCGGGATCGGCCGTCGTGGCCATGTTGCCCTGGCTGTCGCCCGGCGCACGCGGGATCTCCTGGCCACTATCCTGGGGGATATGGCCATGCTCTGGAGGGCCTGGTTGTTTTCTGGCCGCCCAGGCAAAGTAGAGAAGGAGCCAGGGCCTTCCAAGCGGTTTGGTTTGGCCTATTGATGGTTCGCACTATATATATTATGTAATACCGAAAAAAGCCCATTCCAGAGTCTTCTTGGACCCAAATGTACCGGCTTCGCGGCCTCGCTACTGCCGTTTGGCAACCAGACAGCCACTTTCTAGAGGTCCTGCGCCGAAAGCCCAAACGCGGTCGAGGCTTTCGGGATGGGCTCAAGACGCCAGAGCATGGTGGCAAGCCATACGGTGACTTTCCTGCGTCTTGCGGGAGATGCGAGGGCCTGGGGTTTTATCCTGTCGCCGCCAAGGCCTACGCTCAAAAGTTACCTCGGTAGACTACAATCGGGAGGCGGTGCTTCACTGAAAAACCGTTATGCCGAGTTTCACTTTATGGCAAAAGACAATGTAATATTATGTCGAGATCAGGCTATGGCGAAGGCAGGCACGTCCCTTTGCTACACGGGCTAGCCTGCAATGGACTTCGCCATGAAGGGGAATTTCGTAAGAGAACTCTGGACAAAGGCGGTGAGGCTGAGCGAACCCCTACTCCCGGGCCTCCATCGGCTTTAGGGCCTCCCGGTCCAGGCGCAGCATCTCCAGGTACCAGCTACACTCCCTGCACATGGGCAGCTTGTCGGGAACCCGGGGCTGCTTGCCGCCACCGCACATGGTGCCGGGTACCAGCCAGCAGATGTAACCGAAGCGCGGGAACGCCGGGCAAGTCTCCCGCAAGTGGCGGGGACAGTTCATCCACTCCCAACAGCCGCGGGTACTGGCTGGCATATGGCACCGCCGAAGATGGTCATGCGCCGCAAATAGCCCGGAAAGGAACGGAAGGGATCTTCAAATCTTAGATACCGGGCCCCTTTAGGGCCAAAAACTATTATACCATACCTGACAAACGGCCGGCCGCGGCGACAACGATCACAAGGGCCCAGGCCGAGCGTCTCGGTGGCGCCCTACCAACCCTATCCGCTTAGTCTGGGGCGAAGCGCCAACCCGCGACGGGCCTTCTTATACTTATAATACTACTATATCTACTAATACTATTGCATTCCCGATAGGTTTGTGCTATACTCGCCTGCCGAACGCTGGCGAAGTTGTGAAATGGGCACGGTCTGCGGACATAGAGAAACGGACACGTGAATTCCCTCACTAAGTACACCACGCGAGCACACCATGCGAAAGGAGGAATAAGCGAGTGGCTCATACGATCACTGAGGATTGCATCGCTTGCGGTGCCTGTCTCCCCGACTGCCCCAACCAGGCCATCTCCGAGGCTGACCCCGTCTACGTTATCGACGCCAGCAAGTGCACCGATTGCCAAGGCTACTATGTGGAATCCCAGTGCGCGTTGGTCTGTCCCGTGGGTGCTCCAGTGCCGGCCTGATGCCCGGTAGCGCCCGAAGCCCGGGGAGAACATCGTTTCTTTTGCTGGTAAAGAAAGCCCAAGGCGCTATTCTTTACCAATTAGCAAGAGGCCAGATATTACCCTGTGGGATATGGTCAACGCAGACCCGGTAAGGAGAAACAAATGGCAACCACTATCAAGTCCATCGACCCAGCGGCCATTGCCGTGCTGGAAAAGGCGCAGGCGGCGGGCATCTCCACCGCCTTCAGCCGGGTCGACGAGATGAAGCCATGCCCCATCGGTCGGGATGGCGCCTGTTGCAAGAATTGTTTTATGGGGCCCTGCCGCCTGGTGGGCAAAAACGCCGAGGAAATGACGGGCATCTGCGGGGCCGACCTGGCCACCATCGCCGCCCGTAACCTGGCCCGCGCCATCGCCGCCGGCGCCGCCGCCCACTCGGACCACGGCCGCGACATCGCCCTCACCCTCCTGGCCACCTCCGAGGGCCATGCTCAGGGCTATACTATCAAAGACCCCTTGAAACTGGCTAAAATCGCCAAGCTGATGAATGTCCCCACCGAGGGACGGACCACTGAACAGATCGCCGCCGACGTGGCCAAAAAAGCCATCGCCAATTTCGGCCAGCAGTCCGGCGAGATCGTCTTCGCCTCTCGAGCGCCCAAGAAGCGCGTGGAGCGCTGGCGCAAGCTGGGCCTTGTCCCCCGGGGCATCGACCGGGAGGTGGTGGACGTCCTGCACCGGACCCACATGGGCGACGACCAGGACGCCGAGCACATCTTAACGCAGGCCCTGCGGACCGCCCTGGCCGACGGCTGGGGAGGCTCCATGCTCGGCACCGACCTCTCCGACGTGCTCTTCGGCACCCCTAAGCCACTCTCGGCCAAGGTCAACCTGGGCGTGTTGAAGCAAGACGAGGTCAACATCGTCATCCACGGCCACGAGCCTACGCTTTCGGAGATGATCGTCTTTGCCTCCCAGGAACCAGCCATGATCGAATACGCCCGGTTCAAGGGGGCCAAGGGCATCAACCTGGCCGGCATCTGCTGCACCGCCAACGAGGTGCTTATGCGCCAGGGCGTGGCCAGCGCCGGGAACTTCCTAAACCAGGAGCTAGCCATCCTCACCGGCGCGGTGGACGCCATGGTGGTGGACGTGCAGTGCATCATGCAGGCCTTGGCTAACTTGGCCACCCGCTATCACACCAAGTTCATCACCACCTCGCCCAAGGTCAAGATCACTGGCTCCATCCACATGGAGTTCAATGAGGCGAAGGCCCTGGACATGGCCCGGGAGATCGTGCGCGTCGCCATAGACAATTACCCCAACCGGGGCCAGGTGGATATCCCGCCTATCACCGAGAACCTGGTGGGTGGCTTCTCTCACGAATACCTGAATTACATGCAGGGCGGCCTGTACCGCGCCTCCTTCCGTCCCCTGAACGATGCCATCATGGCCGGGCGCATCCGCGGCGCCGCAGGCGTGGTGGGCTGCAACAACCCCCGGACACCGCAGGACCAGGCCCATAACTACATCGTTAAGGAGCTGATCAAGAACGACGTCCTGGTGGTCCAGACCGGTTGTGGCGCCATCGCCAATGCCAAGTATGGCCTGTTGACCCCCGAGGCCATGCAGTATGCGGGCCGGGGCCTGCGGGAGGTCTGTGAGGCCATCGGCATCCCGCCGGTGCTGCACCTGGGCTCCTGCGTGGACAACTCCCGCATCCTCACCGTATTGACCCAGTGCGCGAACGAGGGCGGCCTGGGCGACGACATCTCTGACCTGCCGGCGGTGGGCATCGCCCCGGAGTGGATGAGTGAGAAGGCCCTGGCCATCGGCGCCTACTTCGTGGCCTCTGGCGCCTACGTGATCTTCGGCGTGGACTCGCCGGTGAAGGCCAGCTCCGTGGTTACCGACCTGATCTACCGCGGCTGGGAGGAGAAGACCGGTGGCAAGCTGGAGTTCGAGCCCGATCCGATCAAGATCGTGGAGAAGGCCCTGGCTCACATCGACGCCAAGCGCAAGGCCCTGAAGCTGGCCGAGTATGACCCGAACCGCTTCGGCCAGTCCGGCGACGTGCCAATCAAAGAGGCTCTTGCTCCGCTGACCATGGAGAAGCTTGTCGCGGAGCCGGCCTATGCCTACACCCTCAATTCTGGCGCCAGGAGCTAAGCCCAAGTTAAGATGGTGAGGGCCAGCCGCCGTGTTGGCCCCTATAAGGCGGGCGGACAGGGAGGTCCAGCCCTGCGCCGAGCCTGGGACTTAACAAAAGAGGGATGATGAAATGTCAAGATTCATAGCCAGCGCGGCCATCCGTGGCGCCAATGCCATCGTGGGCGAGGCCGATGGGCTGTTACAGAAAGCTCTGGCTGACTTCGGGCCAGAGAAGGCCGTGAGCTTCCCCAACACCGCCTATTATCTGCCCGTGATCCTGAGCTTCACAGGCTCGAAGGTGGAGAAGCTGAGGGAGCTGGTGCCGATCCTGAACCACGCCCGAGAGTTGCTACACCCGGAACCCCGGGGCAACCTGTGGCTCCCCTACCTGGGGGAGACCCTGGACTGCGGCATCGCCACCCTCCTGGCCGAGGAGACCATTGAGGCCGTGCGTTTTGCCTACGGCCAGGAGCCTCAAAAGATAACCTGGGGCGGCTCGTACCAGGCCTCCACCAGCTTCACCTCGCCCGAGTTCCTGAAGGAGGGCGCCGACAGCCGCCTGAACGGCCCCATCGACGATGTCCAGCTTCGCTCCTGGGGCATCCAACTGGTGGATGGCCGCATGCCCGGCTTCGCCGCCATCGTGGGCGCCGCCAAGAGCAACGAGGTGGCGGTTAAGATCGTGCGAGAGCTGCAATCCAAGGGCATCCTGATCTTCCTCTCCGGCAACGTGAACGGCCGGAGCATCATCCACCAGTTGATGGAAGAGGGCGTCCAGCTCGGCTATGACACCTATACGGTGCCCTTTGGCACCGACACCGTCAGCGCCATCTACGCCCTGGGCTTCGCCGCCCGCTCGGCCCTGACCTTCGGGGGCCTGAAGGGCGGCCAAGCGAGAGAGATGCTCCTTTATAACAAAAACCGCGTGTTCGCCTTTGTCCTGGCCCTAGGCGAGGTGGACGACCTGAAATACGCCACCGCTGCCGGAGCCATCAGCTACGGCTTCCCCACGGTGGCCGACACCCTGATCCCCAGTATCTTGCCCACTGGCATCACCACTTACGAGCACGTGGTATCCATGCCCTTCGACGACATTCCCGGGAAGGATGACCTGGAGCGGGCGGAGAAGCTGGTCCAGCGCTGCATTGAGGTGCGAGGGGTCAAGATCAAGATCACCAAAGTGCCCATCCCGGTGGCTTACGGCTCGGCCTTCGAGGGTGAGCGCATCCGCAAGGAGGCCATGCATATCGAGTTCGGCGGCAAGGGCGGCGCCTGCTTCGAATTCTTAAGGATGAAGCCCTCGGAGGAGGTGGAGGATGGCAAGATCACCGTGGTGGGCCCGGAGATCGACGCTTTCCCCGTGGGCGCCAACGTCCCCCTGGGCATCGTGGTAGAGGTGGCAGGCCGCAAGATGGAGAAGGACTTCGAGCCCGTTCTGGAGCGGCAGATCCACCACTTCATCAACGGCGCTGAAGGCATCCAACACATCGGCCAGCGCGACATCACCTGGATCCGCATCGGCAAGGCCTCAGCGGCCAAGGGCTTCAAGATCAAGCACCTGGGCGACATCCTGCACGCCAAATTCCACGCCGAGTTCGGCGCCATCGTAGACAAGCTCCAGGTGACCTTGTACACCGAGGCGGCCAAGGTCCACGAGATACGAGAGGTGGCCCGGGCCGCCTACCACGAGCGCAACCAGCGCATCGCCAATCTGACCGACGAGACCGTCGACACCTATTACTCCTGCACCCTGTGCCAGTCCTTCGCGCCCAACCACGTCTGCATCATCAACCCAGAGCGCGTGGGCCTGTGCGGGGCCTATAACTGGCTGGACTGCAAGGCCTCATTCGAGATCAACCCCACCGGCCCCAACCAGCCGGTGCCCAAGGGACTCTTGATCGACCCGGTGAAGGGCGAGTGGCAGAACTGCAACGAGTTCGTCTACCAGCACACCAACATGAGCATCAACCGCATGACCATCTACTCGGTGATGGATGCCCCCATGACCTCCTGTGGGTGCTTTGAGTGCATTATGGTCATCATCCCCGAGGCCAACGGCGTCATGGTGGTGAGCCGGGAGGACCCCAGCATGACCCCCTGCGGCATGACCTTCTCCACCCTGGCCGGCACCGCCGGCGGAGGGCTCCAGACGCCGGGCATGATGGGCCACGGCAAGTACTATCTGACCAGCAAAAAGTTCATCTCCGCCGACGGCGGCTTCAAGCGCGTGGTGTGGATGTCCAGCATCCTGAAGGAGACCATGGCCGAGGAACTGCACGCGGTGTGCGAACGCGAGGGCGAGCCAGACCTCCTGGACAAGATCGCCGACGAGCGCGTGGCCACCACGGTAGAGGAGTTGCTGCCCTTCCTGGAGGAGAAAGGCCACCCGGCCCTCACCATGGAGCCCATGTTCTAACGAGCAGCTAACAGCGAGCAGGTAGCAGATAGCGCAGCATAAAGCGAGCGGTAGGAGTTCTCACCGCTCGCTTTTGTTACCGGGAATGGCCGGAGAGCGCTCGGGCCTCCAGCTTTCTTTGTGCGACCCGCCCAACAAACGCTACCGGCTGACCGGGGTCCCCATCGGCATGAGAAGGACGCTTCAGCTTGATGGCACGGCACATGCACCAGCCCTATCCGGCGAGCCCGTACTTCTGAAGCCGATACAATAAGGTGTGTCGGGTCAAGCCGAGCAGCCTGGCCGCCTGGGTCTTATTGCCGTGGGCCAGCTCCAGGGCCTGGCGCACCAGCTCCTTTTCCACCTCCTCCAGGGCAATGCCCCCTGGAGGCAGGCGAAAGGGCACCTTCGCCGCGCCCGACAGGCCATACGCCACCTCCGGCGGCAGGTGTTCCAGGTCGATGGGTCCCTCAGCAAGCACCGCGGCGCGTTCAGCCACCCGTTTTAGCTCTGCCACGTTGCCCGGCCAATGGTAGCTTTCGAGGGCCTGTAGCGCCAGGGCGGTGCACTCCCTGCCCCCGGCGAAATGGCGCACCAGTAGATGGATGTCTTCCCGCCGCTCCCGGAGCGACGGCATCTGGAGCTCAATGGCCGAAAGGGACTGCATCAGGGCCGGGGCCAGGGGAGAACTTGCGGTAGCCACCACCCTGATTCGCAAGGTTGTCAGAAGGCCCGCCAGGTGCTCCTGACCGGCCGCCCCCAGCCGGTGCAGGTTGGACAGTAGCACACACCCACCCCGGGACCTCTCCAGGAGCCCTTCCCGGTGGGCGCTGACCCCCGCCAGGGCGACCTTGTGGCCGAAGAGCTCCCTCTCCAGGAGGTTCTCAGGCAAGAGCTTCAGGTCCAACTCTGCCGCTATGGCACAGACCCCGGCAGCTCTTTGCCAGAGGGCCCGGGCCACCAGCCGCTTGCCGGTGCCCTCATCACCGGTGATCAATATGTTCTCCGGCCGCGCCGCCAGGGCGGGGAGCTGTTCCAGGAGTTCCACCATGGCCTTGCTCTTGCCCACGATCTCGCCCACCTGCTGCTCAGCCACCACCTGGGCCCGGAGGCGTCGGATCTCCGCTCGTTCCTCTCTTTGTTCCAGGGCTCGGGCGATGAGCAGCTTTAACTCATCCACATCGAAGGGCTTGCCCAGGTAGTCCCAGGCACCCAGCTTTATGGCCTCCACCGCAGTCTGCACTGAAGCGTAGGCGGTGAGCAGTATCACCGGGACGTCCTCCCGGCTCTCCCGAAAGCGGCGCAGCACCCCTAGCCCATCCAGCCCGGGCATGCGCATGTCCAGGAGCACCAAGTCTATGGGCTCCCGTGACAGAAGCTCCAGGCCCTCCTCGCCGGTGGCAGCCATGGCCACATTGTAGCCGGCCTGGGTCAAGGCCCGGCGCAACACCCAGCGCATGTTATTGTCGTCGTCGAGGATCAAAATTGTGTACGGCATTTTTCCTGCCCGAAGGCCTTGATCTATTAACCCTGCACCGTCCCATTATCAACGCTATCCTCAGGCGGTGAGATGGGAGTAGCAGCAGCTACTGTCCCTTCGCAAGGAATAGTCACGTGGAAGGTGCTCCCCTTTCCAACCTGACTCTCCACCAGGATGTCGCCGCCGTGCTCGTGGGCCGCCTGAAGGGCGATGGCCAGGCCCAGCCCGGTGCCGTGGGCCTTGGTGGAGAAGAAAGGCTCGAAGACGCGTGGGAGGTCCTCCCGGGGTATGCCATGGCCCTGATCGGACACGGCGATCTCCACAGCGCAGGGGTATGGCGCCCGGGCGTCATCTTTTCTATGGATCGCCTCCACCAAAACCCTCCCGCCCTCTGGCATGGCCTGCACTGCGTTCAGGAGCAGGTTGACCAGGCTCTGCCTCAAGCGCTCTTCGTCGCCATTAATTGGGGGGAGAGCTGGCTCGAGCCTGATTTCGATGGCTACGTCCTGCTGAGTGGCATAGGCCTGCACCAGGGATACCACGCCTTCCACCACTTTCGACACCTCCAGGGGGCGCTTCACCACTGGGCGGGGACGCGAGAAGTCCAGGAGTTGTTGGATCAGGTCATTGACCCGGTCTACCTCCTGCCGGATCACCTGTGTGCACTCCTTGATCCCAGGATCGGCGACCTCGTCGAAGAGCATCTGAGCCGAGGCCCGCACGATGCCCAGGGGGTTGCGGATCTCGTGGGCCAGGCCTCCAGCCAGGCGGCCCACTGCCGCCAGGGCCTCTGCTCGCCGCACCTGCTCCTCCAGGCCCTTCACCTCGGTCAGGTCGTCCAGCACCACCACCGTGCCGAATAACCGGCCGTCCTGGGCCCGAAGCCTGGCCGCGTGCACGCCCACCGGGCGCCCGATTAGCTCGGCCTGAAAATAAGCCGGTACGTCGCCTTCGGCCAGGCGGGAGCCGATCTCCTGGCCCAGGGCCTCGGTGGGGAGCAGGCCAGCAGGGCTGCGGCCCAGCATCCTGGTCCCGGTCAGGTTGCAAGTGGAGACCCGTCCCTCGGGGTCCAGCGTCACCACTCCGCAGCTCAGGCTGTCCAGCACGCTGGCGGTATACTCCTGCATGGCCCGGTAGGCCTGGGCCCTCTCTCCCAACTCGGCGTTAGAAGCCGAGAGCTCCTGGGCCGTAGCCTCCAGGTGCCGCCGTTGGCCTCTCTCCGCATCGGATACCCAGCCCACCGCGCTGCCCACAACGGCAAAGACCATGATCTCCAAGAGATCGTTAGTGGCCTCGATGGGCAGTACGCCCACGTAGAGCATCACGTGGGGAGCATAGAGAACCCCCGCGGCCAAGGCGGTGACCACACCCCCAGGCAGCCCGAAGACGAAGGCGGCATAAATAATGGGCAGATAGTACAGGCTGCGATAGAGGTTGTGCAGGCTGAAAAGCGAGATGGGGGTCAGGTAGTGCAGCGCCGATATGGCCGTCAGGCCAGCCACGATTACGACCAGAGACAGATTAATTCGGAAAGTTCCCGGCCGGGTCAAATTGCTCTCTCTCATCCATGCGCTACCCTCCTTGGCGGCAAAAGCCGCAGGACCATGGCTGGGCTAAGCCAGCTTCGACAAATGATAGCAGCGCGCGCCACTTTTGGCAAGAGGCAACTAGCAAGCGGTAATGTGCCAGGACATTGTATCCACTCCAGGGTCCTAGTTTGACGGCTACGTCATCAAGGATGATGGGTTGGACGTAGCGTATTACATCATCGATCTCAGGGAGCTGCTGCTTCAGGGAAG
Source organism: Chloroflexota bacterium (assembly GCA_040754915.1). Classification (GTDB taxonomy): domain Bacteria; phylum Chloroflexota; class DTOL01; order DTOL01; family JACQYG01; genus JACQYG01. The sequence goes on from JBFMCB010000085.1 coordinate 13,173, forward strand.
CGAAGGGGGTTTGGTAGTCGAGAGAGGAGTGTTCTCTCACGTTGTTGTAGTAGTAGATGTAGCCCAGGGCCTCGTCCAGCAGATCCTCCTCG
>JBFMCB010000086.1:0-13086 GCA_040754915.1 Chloroflexota bacterium
CCAGGCCCATCGCAAGATGGGCCTTTTTTACTGCCCAAAATAGGCCCACTGTCCCTTTCTCACCCGACCATATCATAGTATCCTGGAGGCAATTTAGTAAGGAGGTACGGGCACCATGATGACGGTGAATGTGCTGCTATCGGGTAGGTTGAAGCTGGATGGGTACGGGCGGGGAAAGCCTGAGAACAGCGATGGCACCTTCCCGCTGTCCTTGCCGGAAGGGAGCACGGTGCAGGAGGTCATCCAGGGCATGAATGTCCCCTTTACCCAGGTGGCCATGACCATGCTCAATGGCAAAAAGTGCGAGAGGGAGACAAGCCTGAGGGCCAGGGACCGGGTCATCCTCATACCCTCCGATGTGGCCGCCCTTTGGCGAGCCCTGGGCGTGTTGAACATGGGCATGGAGAGCGTCTTCGACTTCTGATGTTTCATTTTCATTGGGATAAAAGAAGGGATGAAACAAAGATGCTCACCAGGCATGAAGAACGCTACGCTCGCCAGGCGGCTCTCCCCCGGATCGGCTGGTATGGGCAAAAGAGGCTGACCGATTCCACTGTGGTCATCATCGGCTGCGGCGGACTGGGGACGGTGGCAGCCGGGCTTCTGGCCCGTGCTGGAGTTGGTCATCTGCGCCTGGTAGACGACGACACTGTGGAACTCGCCAACCTGCATCGGCAGGTCCTCTTCGACGAGGGCGACCTGGGTCGGCCCAAAGTCATCGCCGCGGCGGAGAAGCTACAGGCGATCAACAGTGACATCGCTGTGGAGCCGGTGGTGGCGAGGCTGAGCCAGAGCAACGCCCCAACCATCCTGGCCAGCGGTGAGCTGGTACTGGACGGCACCGACAACGATGCCACCCGCTATCTGATCAACGAGGCTTGCCTGAGGCACGGCATCCCCTGGGTCTTCGCCGCCGTGGATGAAAGCTACGGGCTGGCCATGACCATCGTGCCAGGCCAGACGCCCTGCTTCTACTGCGTCTTCGGGGAGCCGCTGCCCCTGTCCATGTCACCCCATAGGGACAAGGGGCTGCTGGGAACTGTCACGCACATTGTGGCCGCTATCCAGGTCAGTCAGGCGGTGAGGCTCCTCTTGGGCGACAACCACTATGCCAGGGGGCTGTTGTACGTGGACGCCTGGGACCCTTGTCTGGAGAGCATCAAGGTCAAGAGGCCCCCTGGCGGTTGCCGCGTTTGTAGAGCTGAGGTTGGAGACAGCAGCGACCGGGCCAAGGACGACGAAATCTAAGAAACCTGGTTTCTAAGCTAACTGCTGTGTCAAAAACGCGCCGGCGCCAGGGAGGGGAGAAGCCATTCGGGCATACGCTCTCCGAGCCGCAGGCCACAAAGGCGACGGTATCCTGCCCTGTAGGGCGATGATGATAGCGACTTTGTCAATACGAGCTACCTACGCTTCCTGCTCTTCGTACATCTCCCTTAAGTGCTGCACCGCGGCTGGATCGGCGAGAGTCGTCGTGTCGCCCAGGGCGCGCCCTTCGGCGATGTCTCGCAGCAATCGCCGCATGATCTTGCCGGACCGCGTCTTAGGAAGTTCAGCGGTGAAGAAGATGTCGTCCGGACGGGCGAGGGGGCCGATCTTCGTTGCGACATGCTTTTTTAACTCGTCCACTTTCTCTTGGGTGCCCTGCACCCCCGCTTTCAGGGTGACAAAGGCGGCGATGGCCTGCCCCTTGACGTCGTGGGCCTTACCGATGACGGCGGCTTCGGCCACGTCAGAGTGATAAACAAGGGCTGACTCGACCTCCATTGTGCTGATGCGGTGGCCCGACACGTTCATCACGTCGTCCACTCGCCCCAGCAGCCAGAAATAACCCTCCTTGTCCCGCTTGCAGCCGTCGCCCGTGAAATACATGCCGGGGAAGCGAGACCAGTAAATCTGGACGTAGCGATCTGGGTCACCATAGAGCGTTCGCAGCATAGCCGGCCAGGGCTTCTTGAGAACCAGATAGCCACCGCCACCCAGCGGGACCGACCGACCCTGTTCATCCACAACGTCACCTTCTACACCCGGGAACGGGATGGTTGCCGAACCAGGCTTTGTGGTTGTGACTCCGGGCAGTGGGCTGATCAGGATCATACCGGTTTCGGTTTGCCACCACGTGTCAACAACGGGGCAGCGCGCGCCGCCGATATGCTCGCGATACCACATCCATGCCTCGGGATTGATGGGCTCGCCCACGGTGCCCAAAAGCCGCAGGCTGCTCAAGTCGTGCCGGCGCGGATGTCCCTCGCCCTGTCGCATAAAAGCGCGGATGGCTGTAGGCGTCGTATAAAGGACGGTAACGCCATACTTCTCGATGATGCTCCACCAGCGGTTCCAGGCAGGGTAGTCCGGCGAACCCTCATACATCACACCCGTTGTGCCGTTGGCCAAAGGTCCGTACACGATGTAGCTGTGTCCCGTCACCCAGCCAATGTCAGCAGTGCACCAGTAAACGTCCTCCTCCTTAAGGTCGAAAATCCACTGATGCGTGGCGGCGCAGCCAACCATATAGCCTGCCGTCGTATGGACCACGCCCTTAGGTTTAGCGGTGGTGCCGGAGGTGTATAGGATGTAGAGCAGGTGCTCGGAATCTACGGGCTCAGGCTCGCAGTGAAGGGGGGCCTCTTCCATGAGCCGATGCCACCAGTGGTCGCGCCCCTCGTGCAGAGGGACGTGAGTGGCATCCATGACGCCCCGGTGGACCACGACCACTTGCTCGATAGAAGGGCATTGGCTAACGGCCTCATCGGCGTTGCGCTTAAGGTGGACGATATTGCCACGCCGCCAGCCACCGTCAGCCGTGACGAGGACCTTAGCCTGTGCGTCGTTGATGCGATCGCGCAGCGACTCCGCGCTGAAGCCACCAAACACGATGGTATGGGGCGCACCGATTCGGGCGCAGGCAAGCATGGCGATGGGCAGTTCGGGGATCATCGGCAGGTAAAGTGCCACTCGGTCGCCCTTCTTCACGCCCAATCGCTTAAGCACGTTAGCGAACTTACAAACTTCCCGGTGGAGGTCGACATAGGTCAGCACCCGCTCCTCACCTGGCTCTCCTTCCCAGATGAATGCGGCTTTGTTGCGCCGCCACGTCTTGAGGTGGCGGTCAATACAGTTGACAGTGATGTTCAGCTCGCCACCCGCAAACCATTGAGCCCACGGACTTTCCCACTTCAGCACCTTGTCCCATTTCTTGAACCAGACAAACTGCTCTGCTTGCTCCGCCCAGAAACCTTCCAGGTCCTGGTTAGCCTTCTCGTAAATGCTACGATCTTTCACATTGGCTTGCTGGACGAACGCCTCACCTGGGGCGAATTTACGTCCCTCCTCCAGCAAGGCCTCAATCGGCGTCTGCATGGCGACCATAATTGAACCACCTATCCTTCTCGTTTATTTGGAAACAAACTTTTCCCAGCGCTCTGAGCGCTAAGGGGTCACTACCTCCCCGCATAGCTAAGCCTTGATTTGCAAATCAGCTTGCGGCAAACAGGCAGAAAAGCCAAGCACGCAAGAACCGGCGCGTTCCCTGTGTTCTCCGTGCCTGTGGAGTGAGGCTGCCAGGGTACCGTTTGACCTGCAGCCCGCTTTCCAGGTGCTCGGGTGACTCCCCCCAGAGGCCCGCCCGTATGCCCTCACCCGGTTGGACGGGATAGGGACAAGGAACGCTGCCGATGCTGGCGCTTGCTCGTAGAGCTATATGAGGTGGTGGCCGGGAATGTAGTCCCAGACCTGCAGCCCCAGTGAGGCCGTGGCGGACGCCCTGCAGAACATCTGGCTACGCCAGCCACCTCTTCCGTCTCTTGTAGTGCTTCACCTCCCGGTAGCTCTTCCTCTGGCCCAACTCGCTTAACCCCAGGTAGAACTCCTTGATGTCCTCGTTGTCCCGCAGTTTCTCGGCCGGGCCATCCAGGACCACCCGGCCGTTGTCCATGACGTAGCCATAGTCGGCGATGGCCAGGGCGGCCATGGCGTTCTGCTCCACCAGCAGGATGGAGGTCTTCTCCTCGACATTGATCCTCTTGATGATGTGGAAGATCTCCTGCACCAAGAGGGGGGCCAGGCCCAGGGAGGGCTCGTCCAGGAGCATGAGCCTGGGGTGGGCCATCAGCGCCCGGCCGATGACCAGCATCTGCTGCTCACCCCCCGACAGATAGCCGCTGGTGCGATGGCGCAGGCCCGTGAGCGCCGGGAAGTAGCTGTAGACCATCTCCAGATCCCGCCGCACCTGGGCCGGGTTGCGGCACAGGTGAGCTCCCACCAGCAGGTTCTCCTCCACGGTGAGGTGCTCCAGGACACGGCGCCCCTCCATGATCTGGACGATGCCCAGCTTGACGATCTCCTCCGGAGCCTTGCGGTCTATCCGCACGCCGTCGAGCTGGATGCTGCCGGCGGTTACCCTGCCCAGTTCAGTGGAAAGCAGCCCAGAGATGGCCTTGAGGGTGGTGGTCTTCCCCGCGCCGTTGCTGCCCAGGAGGGCCACGATGTTCCCCTGGCCCACCTGCAGGGAAACCCCCCGCAGCACCAGGATGACGTCGCTATAGACCACCTCCACGTTTTTCAGGGCTAACATGGTCACCCCTCTACCCGGTCTTTTTCAGTGGCCCGTTGTTCAGGAGTTCAACTCCTGAACAACAGAGAGGTTAGGGCTGAGGCCCCAAGCTCATTCTCCCTGGGGACGGAGACCTCAACCCTAACCTGAGACCAGGCCTGCGCTCTACTTGCCAGCCAGGTTAGGGATGACGCGCCAATCGCTGATGGGCACCAAGGTGCCGCCCTTCACCTGGAGCATCCGGGCCTTGGCCGGGCTGTGTTTCGCTGGCGAGAAGGTGTAGTAGGTGAGCCCCTGGGGCGAGTAGTCCTTCAAGGCCTCCATGGCCTTCTTCACCGCCGCGCCGTCCAGCTTGTCGAACCCCACCTCATCCACGGCCTTGCCGATGGCCTCGGCCAGGGTGAACACGCCGGACCAGACGCAGATGTAGGCCAGGGCCTTCTCCTCGGGCTTGCGCTTGTTCTTCTCGAACTGCTCGCCCAGGAGCTTGATGCCCGGGTTGTCGGCCTCGCTCCAAGAGGCGTAGGACTGGGAACCAACAAAGCCTTCAGCGGCGGCCGCGCCGGCCACGCGGATGGGCGCCCAGTCCATGGCCCAGGGGCCACCGGCGAACTTGATCTTGTCCCTGAGCCCCAGCCTGGTGGCGTCCTTGAGCATGACCCCCGGCGCTGCCCCCAGGGTGTTGCTATAGACCCAATCGGCCCCGGCGTCCCGGATGCGCAGGAGCTGGGTGGAGACGTCCACTGGCACCATGGGCATGAACTCCGTGGCTACGATCTGCACACCCTTCTTCTTGGCATAATCCAGGCAGGCCGGCGTGAGCACCGCCTTGCCGAAGGCGGTGTCCCAGGTCAAGAAGGCCAGCTTGGGTGGCCGGGACTCCTTCCAGTTCTCCACCAGCCAGTCGATGAAGAATCCGAACTGGTCGCTGTAGGCTGGCAGGGCGCCGAAGATCCAGCCCGGTGGGACGAGCTGGGGATCGCTGACGCTGTAGCTCAGGACGGCGATTTTGTCCTCAGCGAAGCGCTCCTTGAGGGCCTCGCCCTCCGTGGAGCCGTAGATGAGCATCACAATCGGCTTGGGCGTGGCCTCCCGGAACTTGTTATAGGCGGCGATGGCCTGGGGCAGTTTGCCGCCGGTGTCCATCCACTCATGCTCCACCTTGGCCCCCCGGATGCCGCCCTTCTCGTTGATGTACTTGAGGGCATCCTCGAAGGCGTTAACCAGGGGTAGGGTGATGGGAGCGTAAGGGCCGGTGACATCGCCGAAGTGGTAGAGCTTGATGGTCCTGACCGGCGTGGGCGTCGGCGGCACTTTGGTCGGCGTGGGTGGGACGGGCGTCGCCGTGGGCACAGGGGTAGGGGCACAAGCCGCCACGACCAGGCCGAGCATCAAGGATACGACCAGGAGCTGAGAGACGAACCGTTTCATGAGACTTTCTCCTTGTTAGCGTTAGCCAGGCAACACTATGGCGGTGTCTGGCAACCAGCACGAGCTTCAGACGGGCTGCGAAGGAAAACCTCGCTCTGTTTCACTACCACCCCCTTTCGAGCTGCCCGGAGGGGGCCACCTCAATGGGCGAAGGGATGCAGCCGATACGAGGCCTTGAAGAGCTCCCAACGATGGGCCAGGCCCCGGGGCTCAAAAATCAAGAAAAGGATGATCACCAGGCCGAAGAGCATGGGCCCCAGGGCGGCCAGGATGTTGGCGGCCAGGACCGGGAAGTGGCGGCCAATCTGGGGGCTCACGGTCATCACCAACTCGCTCAAGAGCCGCAGAAAGGTCGTCCCCAGGATGGCCCCCAGGGTGCTCCCCATCCCGCCTACGATGACCATGCCCACATACCAGATGGAATCCATCAGGGTGAAGTGATCCGGGTTGATGGCCCGCATCCAGTGGGCCCACAGGGAGCCGGCGACGCCCGCGTAAAACGAGCAAATGAAAAAAGCCAGGAGCTTGTAAGTGAACAGGTTGATGCCCATGGCCTCGGCCGCGATGTCGTTGTCTCGGATGGCCACAAAGGCGCGCCCCGTCCGGGTGCGCACCAGGTTTTTGGCAAAGAAGGTCATGGCCACCGCCACGCTCATCACCAGAAAATACATGCTCTCTTGCGACTTGAAAATGAAGCCTCCCAGGGAGGCCGGGGGCACCACCATTCCGGACACGCCCCCGGTGATGTCGGCGCGCACGTGGATGAACATCCAGGGGATGATGAACTGGGCGGCCAGGGTGGCCATGGCCAGGTAGAAACCCTTGATCCGCACCGAGGGCAGGCCAAAGACCAACCCCACCGCTCCGGCGCTCACCCCCGCACTGGGCAGGGCGATCCAGAAGGGCAGGTGCAGGCGGGCCGTTAAGAGGGCCGAGGTATAGGCACCCACTGCCATGAAGGCCGCCTGGCCCAGGGAGATCTGCCCGGTATAGCCGGTGAGGATATTCAGCCCGTGCACGGCGATGAGCATGATGCCGATGCCGTTGAGGACGCTCAGGACATGGCCGCTGGCGAAGCGGGGCAGGGCAAAGAGGGCCACAAGAAACGCCACCAGGACGACCCATTGCAGGCGCGTACGCACGATGGCCATGTCCTGGCTGTAGCTGACGTTATAGGTTCCCGAAGGCAGCATCTTCACACCCTCTCGATCCTCTTCAGCCCGAAGAGCCCCTGCGGCTTGAAGAGCAGGATAAGGAGCAGGACCAAAAAGGGAGCGATCTCCCCCAGGGAGGGGTCGATGAACCCTGCCGCCAGGCCCTCCACTATCCCCACCGTCAGGCCGCCGATCAGCGCCCCGGGGATGGATTCCAACCCGCCTACCAACACTGCCGGGAAGGCCTTCAGGCCGATGGCGCCCAGGGTAGGATCTACCCCATTGATGCTCCCCAAGAGCAGGCCCCCCAGGGTGGCCACCATGGCGGCGATACTCCAGGTGAAGGCGAAGACTCCCTTAACGCTGATGCCCATGCTTTGGGCCACCTGATGGTCCTCGGCCGCCGCTCGCATCAGGAGGCCAGCCTTGGTGCGCCAGAAAAAGATGGTCAACAGGCCGAAGGCTAGGACGGAGACGACAAAGGTCCACAATAGATGCTGCGAGAGCACGATCTCTCCCAGCTTCACCGGGGCCGTGGGGAAGAACTCCGGGAAGACCCGCCGGTCGGCGCTCCAGAGGAGGATGGTGAACCCTTTGAAGAAGTAGGAGAGTGCAAGGGTGACCATCACCGCGGCCAGGATCGGCTGGCCGATGAGGGGCCGCAGGGCCAAACGCTCCACCAAGAGCCCCGCCACCCAGGCCAGGGCCAGGGCCACCGGCAGGCTCGCCCAGAGGGGAAGCCCCAACCGCGCCACGAGCGTCCAGGTGACGAAGCCCCCCAGCATCACCAGGTCGCCCTGGGCAAAGTTAAAAACGCGGGAGGATTTGTAGATCAACACCAGCCCCAGGGCAATCAGGGCATAAACGCCCCCCACCAGGATGCCGGTGAGCAGGAATTGTAAGAGGTTAGTCACGCTATTCTCCCTCGTTTCCGGTTGCCGGTAGCTGCCACAGGCTGGCCGTAAGCCCCGCGCTCAGTCTAGCGAACACACTTTGATCGGCGTCTCCACTGTGCCGGTGCGCCCGTCCCGGTATCTCACCTCCGCCCGCACGATCACCTGGTCTAACCCGCAGTACATGGCCTCCACCAGGTCGCGGTAGCGCTCTTCCACAAAGGCACGTCGCAGTTTACGGGTGCGGGTCAGCTCGGCCTCGTCGGGGTCGAACTCCTTGTGCAGCAGCACGAATTTGCGCACCCGAGCCGCCGCCGGCAGGGCCACGTTCACCCGTTCCACGTCCCTCCGGATCAGGTCGTAGACCTCCGGCTTCTGGGAGAGATCGACGAAGGTGGTGTAGGGGAGGCGGCGGTTCTCGGCCCATTTCCCCACGTTCTCGAAGTCAATGTTGACGATGGCGGCCACGAAGGCCCGCTCCTTCCCACCCAACACGATGGTGTCCTTGATGTAAGGGCTGAACTTAAGGCGGCCCTCGATGTACTGGGGCGAGAACCGGGCCCCGTCGGCCAGCTCCAGGAGGTCCTTGACCCGGTCCAGGTAGATCAGGTGACCGTCCTGGGTCAGGTAGCCGGCGTCGCCGGTGTGGAACCAGCCATCTTCGAGCTTCTCGGCAGTGGTGATCGGGTCGTGGTAATAGCCGGCGAAGACTCCGGGGCTGCGCACCAGGATCTCTCCGTCCTCGGCCACCCGCACCTCCACGCCGGGGGCCGGCCGCCCCACCGTCTCCATCCTGATATCGCCCTCCTGATGGAGGGTATGCACGATGGCCTCGGTGGAACCGTAGATCTGTTTCAGGTTCACACCCAGGGCCCGAAAGAAGCGCACCACTTCTGGGCTCAGGGCTGCCCCCGAGGTGTAGGCGCTGCGCACCTTCACCAGCCCCAGCTTGTCCCGGAGGGGGCGGAAGACGGCCAGGTCGGCGACGGCGTGAAGCGCCCGCCAAAACGGGTTGGGCTCCTTTCTCTGGAAGCGCAGGTCGGCCGCCCGATGGCCGATGGGGAGGGCCAGGCGGTAAAGGGCCCGCTTGAGGGGGCTGGAATCGTTCATCCGCACCTGCACGGTGGAGGCCACGTTCTCCCAGAGGCGGGAGCTGAAAAGGAGGGAGCAGGGGGCGATCTCGCGCAGATCCGTCTGGATCGTCTCTGGCTCCTCGGGGAAATTGACCACCATCCCTGAGATCACGTGGACGGCGAGGCCCAGGACGTGCTCGGTGATCCAGGCCAGGGGGAGGAAGGAGAGGTAGTCGTCAGTGTCGTAGCGAGGGTCCGCGGCAGTAGCCGCCTGGTAGCCGAAGATCAGGTTGCCGTGGGTAACCATGGCCCCTTTGGGAAGGGCGGTGGTGCCCGAGGTGTAGCAGATTATGCCCACCTCCTGGGCTTTGCCCTGGGCCACCATCTCCTGGAAAAGGCCAGGCCGGGCGGTCTCGAGCTCTCGGCCCAGGGCCACGACCTGATCGAACCCCAAGAGCCAGGGCTCGTCGTAGCCTCCCAGGCCCTTGGGGTCCCAGTGGATCACCTTCTCGACCTTAGGCACCTGGTCCCGGATAGCCAGGAGCTTGTCGCACTGTTCCTGATCCTTGGCGAAGACGAAGGTGGAATCCGAATGCTCGACGATATACTTGACCTCCCGGGGGACACAGTCGGTGAAGATGCCGGCCGCGGCGGCGCCAGCGGCCTGGACCGCCAGCTCGGCCCAGTAGTACTGGGGATCATTATCGCCGATGATGGCCACTTTGTCGCCGCGCTGGAGGCCCAGGCCGACCAGGCCCAGAGCCAGGTATTTCACCTGCTCGTAGGAATCCTTCCAGGTGAACTCCCTCCAGATGCCCAGCTCCTTCTTGCGCATGGCGACTTTCTGGTTGCCATGCTTTTGGTAGCTCTGGACCAGGTACTTGGGGAGGGTGTCCGCTTGGGCCATCGGGCCTCCTTGAAAGCCCCCCGGGGATAGATGCGCTTCCCCTCTAGTTCTCCCTCATCTCCGCTTGCCCCAGATAGGCCTTGATGACCCGGGGATCGTGCTTGATCTCCTCCGGAGTCCCCTGGGCGATTACCTGGCCGAAATCCAGGACGACGACCCGATCGGCTATATCCATGACCACCCCCATATCGTGCTCGATAAGGAGGATGTGTATCTTCTTTTCCTCGTAGATGTCCAGGATGAACCTGGCCATGTCCTCTTTCTCTTCCACGTTCATCCCTGCCATCGGTTCATCCAGGAGGAGAAACTTCGGTTCAAGGGCCAGGGCCCGGCCCAGCTCCACCCGCTTCCGCAAGCCGTAGGGGAGGGCGCCTACCACTTTTTTTCTCTGGGCCTCGATCTCCAAAAAATCAATGATCTCCTCGACCACCTGACGGTGCACGATCTCCTCGGCATGGGCCCTTCCAAAGTACAGGGCTCCGGCCAAAAACCCTGACCGGAAATGGATGTGTCTTGCGGCTAGCAAGTTGTCCAGGGTGGTCATGCCGGTGAAGAGCTCGATATTCTGGAAGGTCCTGGCAATCCCCAGCCTGGCGATGCGATGAGGGGGTAAATCGGTGATCGGCCGGCCTTCAAAAAAGACCGCCCCTTTTTGAGGGCGATAAAACCCGTTGATGCAATTGAGGAGGGAGGTTTTGCCAGCGCCATTGGGGCCGATGACGGCGAGGATTTCCCCTGCTTTTACCCGAAAGCTCACCCCGGCCAGGGCCATGACGCCTCCAAAACTGAGATGGAGGTCCAAAACCTCTAACTTGGCCTGGTCCGCTCTCGCCTTGACCATATCCCTGCACCATGCGCAGATTGAGGAGAACGATCCACCGCCAGGGTGGGCAGGAGTCATGGCTCGGGCACCAAAGGTTAATCCAGCCGCTTATCACACGGGGCAGGCACCGTGAGGTGTACTAAGGATTAGAGTATATGAAACCAAACAGATACTAACATACAGGTTCCGCTATGTCAAGGGTTTCGGAAGGTTTTGGGTTGTCGAGGTTTGGTCGGTGACAATCCTTAAGTGTCGCGGGCCAGGTATTGCCTGGCAGGCGAGAGGAGCCCTCAATTCACAAAGGGCTAGGATGGAAAGGCAGCCGCTACAAGCGTATCCCTGGCGTGGCCGACGTTCTCAGTCACGTCATCTTGGAGGGGCTGGGCTGGACTATGGAGGCACGTGGATGGCAAAGAGTCCAACCTACGACGCCGAGCCAGTCGAGGTCCTCTCGTTGCTACTCAAGAAGGCCTCCACCACCGCGGGGTCGAACTGCGTGCCCGCGCAACGGCGAAGCTCGGCCCTGGCCTCCTCAACCGTCTTCGCCGGGCGGTAGGGACGATCAGAGGTCATAGCGTCGAAGGAGTCCGCCACACACAGGACCCGGGCACCACGAGGTATCGCTTCCCCTAGCACACCGTCCGGATAACCCGTCCCGTCGTACAGCTCGTGGTGATGCCGGATCAGGGGTATCAGATCGGCCAGCGGGGCCACCGGGCTCACTATGTCTACGCCGATCAAGACGTGGGCCTTCATTCGCGCGAATTCCGCCTCGGTCAGGGATCCCTGCTTGTTCAATATGGCCTCCGGGACGCCGATCTTGCCCACGTCGTGAAGTACCGCAGCGTGGCGGAGCGCCTCGGCTTCCTTGGCCGGCAGACCAGAGGCCGCCACGATGTTCATGGTATATCCCGTGACCCGTGCCGAATGGCCAGCGGTGTAGCGATCCCGGGCGTCGATGGCCTGAACCAAGGATTGGATCATGCCCTCATATTGTTGGCGGAGAGTGTCGTAGAGTCTGGCGTTCTCGATGGCGATGGCGGCCTGATCCGCAACAGCCACCAACATGTCCAGGTCTTCCTGGTGGAAGATGCCGGTCTGCAGGCGGTTGTCCACGTAGACCACGCCGGTGATCCTCCCGCGGGAACGCAGGGGCGTGCACATGACCGAGCGCAGCCCAAAGCTGATGACGCTGGCACTGGAAGAGAAGCGCTCATCGAAAAGGGCATCGGTGGTGAGCATCGGCTCCCCGCTGGTGGCCACGCCCTCGGTGATGCTGCGGCTCACCTGGAATGCCGTGGACTCGATGTCCTCGCGGTCCATGTTACGAGCCACGCGGAAATCCAGTCGGCCGGTCCGTTCGTCCCTAAGCATCAGGAAGCCCCGCTCCGCGCGGACCACCTGGACCACTTTGTCCATCACCAGGTTCAGGACCTCTTCGGGGTCCAGGCTGGAGTTGATGGTGCGGCCGATATCGTATAGGATAGCCAGGCGATCAGCCCTTGAGGTAGTCATACATCACCATGCTCTCCACTAGCAAGGGCAGCAGGCCAATCGCAACGACACTGCAAGGGAGACGCCCCCATTTCGAATTTCGCCTCTTTTGAAAAGGGCGAATTTCGAAGCGGTTGGGCCACTACCCTCGCACCCGCCGGGCCAGGGGCGGTAAGCGAGGGATGTCCGGCCTGACTCAGTAGCCAGCAGCGATATCGTACCGCTTGATCGGCTGCCAGCGACACAGGGCATGGCCCGGCGAGCTGGAGACGGCAGCGTGCTCGGGGGTCTTGATCCAGGCATCGAAAACCTCGTGGCTCTTCCACATGGTCAACATCAGGGTGGGGCCGTGGCCGTCGCTGGGCTTCAGCACGCGTTCCATCAGACAGCCCATGCGCTGCCGGAGGGGGCGGTTCTCCTCGATCCATTTATAGAAGGCTTCCTCGTTTTCAGGTGCCACCTCAATGGTGCGGATGCAAACGATTGCCTCCATCGTGCCCTCCTTGGGTGGAGATGAAAGGGACCCCAAGGGGCCTTCGGCCCCTTGGGGGACCCCGGAAACGTCGGCTGGCTCGGCCAGGGTGTCCATGGCATTATACTACTTCTATGACGAGTTTTTCAACACCTGCCCTACGGTAATGTGCCAGGACATTGTATCCACTCCAGGGTCCTAGTTTGACGGCTACGTCATCAAGGATGATGGGTTGGACGTAGCGTATTATATCATCGATCTCAGGGAGCTGCTGCTTCAGGGAAGCG
>JBFMCB010000087.1:0-12962 GCA_040754915.1 Chloroflexota bacterium
TAGGCTTCAATGAGAAGGGGAGTGAACTGCTCCCAGTTGATCACTTTATCCAATTGGACCAGGAAATGGTCCTCTGGGATAGCCATTGAGTAGATGAAGTCGCCGAAAAAGCTCTCCTTGAAGGTCTTTCTGAAGCGTTGCGGCATTGAGATGGCCTCCTGAACAAGATGCCGCATTATACCGCATTCAGATCAGTTTTGCGATCCCCGTTCAACACCCTTGGTAAGAGAAAAGGTGTTGCACGACGAGGTGATGGAGCTGGGGGCCGGTGACGGTGGCCTGTCGGGCGGCGGGGGTATAGTGGCAGAATGTCAAACGTCAACCCTATTTCCGTGTGAGCCTCCACACGTGGTAGATGCGCTGGAGGGCGGTGAAGTTGGCGAAGATGGCCAGCACCCACAGGGCGGGCCCTATCCAGTCCAGGAGGAGCCCCAGGGTGAGGATGGTCACCCGCTCCGGCCGGCCTAACAGGCCCACCTCGCACTTGAGTCCTAATCCCTCGGCCCGAGCCCGGGAGTAGCTCACCATCAGGGAGCCCACGATCACCACGTAGACCAGCAGGACCTCGATCGTGGCCCCTTTTCCGGTGTAGAGAAGCAAAAGCCCGAGACAGACCGCCGCCTCGGAGAAACGGTCCAGGTTGGAGTCCAGAAAAGCGCCGAAGGGCGTCACCCGGTCGGTGAGCCGCGCCAGGGAGCCATCGAACATATCGAAGATCGAGGCCAGGACAAAGGCAACCCCGGCCCAGCGCAGCTCCCCCAGGGCGATGATCAGGCCAACGGCGGCGTTTAGCCCAAAGCCCATCACCGTCAGCATGTTGGGGGTAAGCCCGGTTCGGGCGATGAGGCGGGTCACCGGGATCACCAAGGCGCGGATTCGCTCTTTGTCAATTAGGTCGGTGATCAAGGTCTGGCTCCTGTAAGCATCTCGGGGCTCTCGCCTGGTGGTCCTCCCCACAACTGGTCTCGTTCACGGGGCCTTCGTGGCCCCAAGCTTCTTTTCCCTGGTTTCCTGGTAGAAGTCCAGGATCCTGGCCGCCACCTTATCCCAGGAGTAGGCCTGGGCCTTCGCCTGGCCCTGCTGGCCCATCCTCTCCCGGAGCTCCCGATCGGCCAACAGGTGCACCAGCGCCGCGGCCAGGGCCCGCTCGTCCTGGGGCAACACCAACAATCCCTCCCGGCCATGGGCGATGACATGGCGATAGCCGGGGATGTCCGTGGCCACCACCGGCTTCCCAGAGGCCATGGCCTCCAGGAGCACGATGCCCTGGCTCTCGAAACCAGTGGAGGGGGCGCAGAAAACGTGGCAGGTGCGATAGTAACGAGGCTTTTCCTCCTCGGAGATGCGGCCCACGAACTCCACGTCCCCCAGCCGGAGCTGGCGCAGGTAACGCTGGAAGGACACCACCTCGTGGGGTTGATAGGCCCCGGCCACGATAAGCCGGGCCTGGGGGAACTCTTGCTTCACATAGGGGAAGGCCCGCAGGAGGTAGCGGAAACCCTTGCGCTTCTCCATACGCCCCATGAAAAGGATGTTCAGCCTGCCATCATCGAACTGGGACATGGGCCGCACCCCAGGTGCGGCAAACGAGTCGTAGTCAATGCCGTTTGGGATCACCGTATAGTTCCCAGGGAAGTAGCGGTTCACCAGCTCCAGGGCCGCCAGGGACACGGCAATGCGGCCGTCCAGCCGGTTGACGAAACGCCGCAGGAGGGGTTTGCCGTAGAGATAGCCGGGGTGGGAGGGGCGATAGGCGTGGAAGGTGCCCACGTTCACCGTCTTAGAGTGGCGCAACACCACCAGCGGCAGCACCGGCATCAGGGGCTCGTGAAGGTGGATGACCTCGAACTGCTCCTGCTTCAGGATGCGTTTAACCGAGGGGTAGGCGCGCAAAGACACCGAGATGCGCGCCCAGGAGCCCGACACCGGGAGGGAAACGATGCCCCCGAACTTGTAGACATTGTCCTCCAGCTCATCCTGATCGGTGGAGGAGGGGGCGATGATCCTCACCTGGTGTCCCCGCCGGGCGAACTCCTGGTTCAGGTGATAGATGTGCTCTGTCACCCCGCCCGGGTACGGATAGTCGTAGGGCGACACCAGGGCTATCTTCACCGGCTTTGGCCCTCCAGAAGCCAAGTGACCGCTTTCTTAATCCTCATGCCCGGCGTGACGATGACCGAGCGAAATACCTGAGGGGCGGCGATGGAGTAATGGTCGCTGAAGTTCCAGAAGGAGCCCCCGGCCTGGGTGGTGCGCTCCAAGATGGCCTGCCGCAGGTCGGCGATGGTGTGGCCCGGGAAGAGAGTGTGGGCGCTGCCAACGGTAGCCAGGCCATGCGAATCGCTGCCCCCGCACGCCGCCAGATGCCAGTGGGTCTCGTTCAAGTGAATCACCTTTTTATAGGCCACTCGCCCGGCATAGCTGGGGTTCAATATTTCGATGCCATCCAGATATATCTCGTCGGAGGGCTTCCGCATGACCCGGTTTATGGCCCTCTGACCTACGCTCGGCGTTAACCAGCTCAAGGGATGGGGCACGATGCAGAGGCCGCCCTGACGGTGGACCGCCGCCACCGTTTTCTCCAGGGACTGCAGAAGCCGGATGGGTTCATGGATGTCCAGGGCCAGGAGGTGGCCGTTCAGGGTGGATATCTCCATGCCCACCATCACCTGGACTCGGTAGTTGCGTTTCATCGCCAGCTCCCGGGCCTGGAAGGCGCCCTGGATCTCGTCGTGGTCGGTGATGGCGATGACGTCCAGGTCGGTGTGGTGCTCCACGTACTCCAGCACCTCGCGGGGCGTGGCCAGGCCGTCGTTGGCCCGGCTGTGGATATGCAGGTCAGCCTTGCCCAGTTTCTTCTCTTCGGTCAACCAAAGTCTCCCAATATGGGGATACCAATTTACCGCAGAGCGCGCAGAGACCGCTGAGATCTCTATAATTTCTCTGCGCTCTTAGCGCTCTCTGTGGTGAAACAGTTTCCGGTAAAGAGTCTGTCCTCTGTCCGCTTTATACATCTTTCACCGGCCACATGGGCTGGAAATACACCCACTGGTCCGGGTAACGCCGGAGGTATTTCTCCATCACCGCCACCACCTGGGCCATGCCCGCCGCCAGGTCCCGCGAGAAATCCCCGGTCCGCGCCAACTCCAGAGGCTCCACATATGCGGCGAAGGTGTCCCCGGGCAGGCGCCGGCTGAAGGCCATCACGATGGTGGCACCAGTGCGCAGGGCCAGGGTCACGTGGCCGTCCGGCAGGGTTGCCACCTCCCCGAAGAACGGAAAGGGAATGCCGCCGTTCGTCACGTCCCGGTCCGCCGCCAGGGCCACCAATTCGTTCCGCCGCAGGGCCCGCACCATAGCCTTGAGGCTCCCCATATCGTCCACGGGCAGGAACAAGAGCCCCTTGCTCCGCCTGAGCCCGACCACGTAGTCGAAAAGCTGGGGCGGCCGTAGCCGCTCGGCCAAGGTCACAATGGGCTCCCGGCGGGCGGCCAGTATCTGGCCCACCACGTCGATATTGCCAAAGTGGCAGCTCACGATGATGACGCCTTTGCCCGGGGCCTTGGCTTGTTGCAGGTGTTCCCATCCCTGCACCTGCACCCATCGCTCCACCTGCTCCAAGGTCAGGTGAGGGATCCGGAACAAATCGAAGTAGTTCTTGGCCTGGTTGCGGAAGACCTGCTCGGCCACCCGGCCGATCTCGACCCGGGTGGCATCGGGCCCCAGGACCCGGCGGAGATTGCTCCGCACCACGCGAGCCGAACGCCGGTCCAGGCGATAGGCCAGGGAGCCGCCGAGCCCAGCCAACCAATAGCCCAGGCGGGGGGGCACCCACCGCACCACCAGGCCGGCCAACCGGAAGGCCCAGTAGGTCAACATCGCCTCAGGCCTGGGCCGCCGCCGACCACAAGGGCCGGAACATGTACCACTGGTCCGGGTGCTTCCGTATGATCTCCTCCAGGGCGCTCACGATCTCCTGGGTCAGGGCGGCCACATCGCGCTGGCGGTCTCCGGTGGCCTCGTACTCAATGGGCGCGCCGAAGCCGCCGGCGAAATGGTCGTCCGCCAGCCGGGCCAGGTATCCCACCAGGACCTTCGCCCCCGTCTTCAGGGAAAGGGCAGCCGGCGCCGCTGGCAGCGAGACCGTGCCATCGAAGAAGCGCACCGGAACCCCTTCGCCGTTGGTGGGCAGGTCAATGGCCAGGCCCACCACCTGGTTTTGCTTCAGGGCCTGGTACAACTGACGCACCACGCCGTTGCCATCAGCATGCATGATCCTGATCCCGCGCTTGATCCGGGGGCCTTGCACGAGCTGGTTCAGCCGCTCGGGCCGGAAAGAATCGGCCACGGCGTTCGTGGGGTAGGTTCGAGCGGCCAGCACCGCACCGGCCAGGTCCCAGTTGCCGAAGTGCGACAGCACCAGGATGACACCCTTGCCGTGGGCCAGGGCCCGGTCCAGGTGTTCCCACCCGAAGCTCTGCCTCACCAGGGAGATGACCTCCTGGTCGGAGAGCCGGGGCAGGCGCAGGAACTCCACGATCACCTTGGCATAGTTGCGAATGGAACGCCTTGCCGTTTCCACCACCTGGCGGTGATCGGCGTCGTGTCCCAGCACATGGCGCATGTTCTCCACGGTGATCTCCCGCTTCTTGCGCCACAGGAAAAAGAAGAGATCACCCAGCCGCATGGCCACGAAGTAGGAAAGGCGTACCGGTACTGTTTGTGTCAGAAACATCAGGGCCCGCATCGACCAATAGGTGATCATTGACCTCGAATGAACTCCTCCACCATTTCTCGCGCCTGAGAATCCGGATGCTGGACCGGGGGCGACTTCATGAAGTAGGCCGAGGGCCCGACCAGGGCGCCCTTGATCCCCCGGTCCAGGGCCAGCCTGGCACAGCGCACGGCGTCGATGACGACGCCGGCGGAGTTGGGGGAATCCCACACCTCCAGCTTGCACTCCAGATTAAGGGGCACGTCGCCGAAGGTGCGGCCCTCCATGCGGATGTAGCACCATTTGCGGTCGGTGAGCCAGGGCACGTAGTCGCTGGGCCCCACGTGGACGTTATCGGCCCCCAGATCGTAGTCGAGCTGGCTGGTTACGGCGTTGGTCTTGGAGATCTTCTTGGACTCCAGGCGGGAGCGCTCCAGCATGTTGTAGAAATCGGTGTTGCCGCCGAAGTTGAGCTGGTAGGTGCGCTCCAGCTTCACGCCGCGGTCCCGGAAGAGCCGGGTCAGCACCCGGTGGGTGATGGTGGCCCCCACCTGAGACTTGATGTCGTCGCCGATGATCGGCAGGGCCCGCTCCTGGAAACGCTTTTGCCAGTATTCCTCCCGAGCGATGAACACCGGGATGCAATTCACGAAGGCACACCCGGCGTCCAGAATCTGCTCCACGTACCACTTGGTGGCCTCCTCGCTGCCCACCGGCAGGAAGCTCACCACCACGTCGGTCTTGGACTCTTTAAGGATGTGCACGATGTCGGCGGTGGCGCCTGGTGCCTTCTTGATGATCTGGGAGAGGTATTGGCCCAACCCATCATGGGTCATGCCCCGCTCCACCCTGACCCCCAGGGTCGGGACCTGGCAGAACTGGTAGGTATTGTTGGGCGAAGTACAGATGGCCTCCGAGAGGTCCTTACCCACCTTGTTCACATCGATGTCGAAGGCAGCGGAAAACTCGATGTCCCGGATGTGATAACCCCCCAGGTTCACGTGCATCAAGCCGGGCACGAAATCGTCCTCTTGGGCGTTCCGGTAATAATACACACCCTGTATCAGGGAGGAGGCACAGTTGCCTACCCCGATGATCGCCACCCTGACCTTGCCCGGCGTTCGCTCTTCTTTGACCTTGCTCAATTCCAAAAAGCTCCTTTCTCAAAAGTGGAAATCCATTTTATTACATGTATTACATGTTATCTTGCCGCGCCATCCCTGCCCCCGGTCTGCCCACTAACCCCGCCAGCGCTTCCTGGCACTGGGCCAGTTTGCAGCGGTTCAGGGAACAGTAGGCCTGGCGCCCCTCTTTGCGCCGAGAGATGATGCCGGCCTTGCGCAGGATGCGCAGGTGCCAGGAAGCCAGGGGTTGGCTGATGCGCAGGGCCTGGGTGAGGTGGGACACGCTGATCTCCTGGTAGCCCGCCAGGAGCTGGACGATGCGCAAGCGCTCTACGTCTCCCAGGGCCTTCAGGACCGTCCGCAGCTCCCGGAGGTCCAGGGCGCTGTCCAGGTCTACTTTGATCTCTTTCAATACACCGCTCGATGCGTTCACCCGGGTGAACGTGGCCACTGCCCCTACTCCCCCTGCACCTTGGCAACCAGTTTGGCGGGGGCTTGACCCCCTGGCGAAAGGCAGAGAATCTATAAAGAAGCATTTATATATTATCCGACTTCGGCCCTCTTGTCAAGCCCCTCGTCTGGTCCCTTGCTCTTGCGTAATAGAAGGATTTGTGCTAGGATATCGCTGCGCTGGGGAATCGTCTAGTGGTAGGACAGCAGACTCTGGATCTGCACGCCGAGGTTCGAATCCTCGTTCCCCAGCCAATGCTTTCGCCGTCGTTGTGGTTAATGGCCGGGCTGATCAGCCCGGCCCTTCTTTTCCGGCTACTGCTCAGCACCCTTAGACAGCCCTGGTCTTGGCCCTACCCCGGGCGCGGCCCCATAGCGAGGCAGTTTGTTGGCCATGTGGTGACCTGGGTTACAACATTGGATACGGGTTCCGAAGTTAGGCCCGTGTCGGCCCGGGGCCTCGCCGCCTAAGAACTACCCTTTTGCCGGATTCTCGTGCAATTTCTTTACTTGTAATGAAGCGAACCTCTTCATGACCTTGCACCCTGCCGTCGCCAATGGTACAATTGCCTGCATACTCTGTCTCTACGATGTTGCGAGGTGAACCACAACGATGGATCTGGCCCGTTTCAAAGCGGAATCGGATTTCAACCGGGCCTTCACCAAGGCCTTCTGGCGCGAGATCTTCACCGTCATCACCGGCAAATCCCGCTACCTCCTGTCCTTTGACCAGGTCACCGATACGCTGAGACTTAGCTGCCAAAGCTACCGCGGGCTCCAAACGGTCCCGGTGGATAAGATCATCGGCAGTGTGGGCCGCTACATGGATTTCGACCGGGCCTTCCTTCCCCTGCGCTGGCATACCAAGGAACGTTGGAAACGCATCGACATGGCCTACTACCATCACCAAGAGCTGCCCCCAGTGCAGCTCTACAAGGTGGGCGAGGCCTATTTTGTCCGGGACGGCAACCATCGGGTATCCGTGGCCCGGGAACAGGGTGTGGCTTTCATCGACGCCGAGGTCATCGAGTGCGTTACCCGGTTGCCCATGACCGCCGACATGCGCCCGGAGGACCTGGAGGCCCAGGGGGAATACGCCGAGTTCCTGGAGCGCACCAACTTCGACCGACTCTACCCCGGAGAGGAGATCCGTTTCAGCATCCCGGGCATGTACGATAAGCTCTGGGACCATATTATGGTGCACAAGTACTACCTGGAGACCGAACAAAGCTCGCCCCTGTCCCAGGACAAGGCGGTGGCCAGTTGGTACGAGAACGTCTACCTGCCGGTGGTCAACGTGATCCGGGAGCATCAGATCTTGGGGGCCTTTCCCAACCGCACCGAGGCCGACCTCTACGTTTGGATTATGGACCACCGCTATTTCCTGGCCCAGCAGGCTGGCCGAGACCTGGGGCCGGAGCGTGCGGCCCGAGACTTCGCCTCCCGCTTCGGTGGAGGCTCGGTACGGGTGATGTTGAGGCGCATTGGAAGGAGGCTGCGCCGACTCCGGAGGCCCATCCAGCGCCGTCGCCGGGAGAAATCTGCTACCAACGAGCCCCCGGGTCTGGATGTCCTATGAGAATCCTGGTGGTGAGCGACGTCGAAGAATCTATCCTGTACGACCACTTCCAGCGCGAACAGTGGCCGCCGATTGACCTGGTGTTGTCCTGCGGTGACCTGCAGGCCAGCTACCTCTCGTTCCTCAGCTCTGCCTTCAACGTGCCAGTGTACTATGTGTGCGGCAATCACGACGAGAGCTACGCCCAGGAGCCGCCGGAGGGCGGTGAAGATCTAGATGGGAGGCTGGTGGACTTCCGTGGGTGGAGGATCGCCGGGCTGGAGGGCTCCCACTGGTACAATGGCAAGGAGTGCCAGTACCAGGAGTGGCAGATGCGGCTGAAGACCTGGAGACTAACGCCGCTGGTGTGGCTACATGGTGGGTTGGACATCGTGGTCACCCATGCGCCCCCCCGGGGCTGCCACGACGCCGAGGACCTGTGCCACCAGGGGTTTGAGAGCTTCAACGGGCTCATCCGGCGGCATCGGCCGAGCTATCTCCTCCACGGCCACAGCCACCTGTCGTACCAGAGGGGCCAGCGCATTACGCGCCTGGGCCAGACCACGGTGATCAACTCCTACGGTCACTACCTCTTGGAGCTGCCGGACCGGGCATAGCGCAAATATCCCCTATCCCTTTTCCCTACCTTCCATTGGCGAAGATCTTCT
This sequence comes from Chloroflexota bacterium, assembly GCA_040754915.1. Lineage (GTDB taxonomy): Bacteria > Chloroflexota > DTOL01 > DTOL01 > JACQYG01 > JACQYG01. Next base: position 8,515 of record JBFMCB010000087.1, read on the forward strand.
CGTACAGGAGACGGGTCTCCGGCATGGTGAGCCCCTGGCCAGCATAGGTATCGCCGATGCGGATCTCAAAGTGCAGGTGCGGCCCGTCGGAGGTACCCTCGGCCGCCTCCGGCGTGCCGGAGTTCCCCACATAGGCGATGAGTTGACCTTTCTTCACCGCCATCCCCACGGTGATGCCGGAGGCGATGCCGCTCAGGTGCACGTAGCGGGTGACGACGTCCTTCTCGTGCCTGATCCACACCTGTCGGCCTCGGAGCTTGTCCAGGATGTCCGGCGGGGTGAAGCCTTTCTCCCTGGCAATGGCCAGGTACTGGTCCATCTGGGCCTTGGTCGGCTCCTTATAGTCCACGTCGGCCCGGATCACCGTGCCGTCCTTGGCCGCCACCACCTCGGTGCCCATGCCCACCAGGACCCCGGAATCCCCGCTGAAGAAGTCTATGCCCTCGTGGACCCCGTAGCGGTAGGGACGGGGGGCATTGGGCAGGACCCCGTCGGTGGTGGGGAGGCGGGCACCCTTGATGGGCACGGAGAAGCCACTCAAGAGCTCCAGGAGCTTTGAGTCCAGGGGTCGAGGCGTCGGGGTCGGCGGTGCCGCCGGCGTGACGGTAGGGGACGGCGCAGCCGTCGGGGTTGGTATCGCCGTGGGAGTGAACGTGGGCAAGGGCGTCCAGGTAGGGATGGGAGTGGCCGTAGGATCCGGCGTGGTCGAGCAACCGGCCAACGTTGTCGCAGCGATCAACGTAATGAGCAGGCGTTTCAAAGCAGGGCCCCTCGGGGTGTGGTTTCGGCGGATTATACCCCCGAAAAGGTGCCGCCGTCAAGGGTCACGGCAAGGTTGGTGGGAACGGATCGGCTGCGGGTAGTTAGGCCATTGCGGCGGTGACCGCGCCCCACGCTAGAAACCGAATATTTTGAACCAGTTGGTGCCGAAGGCGATCTGGCACATGACGATGATGAAGACGATCAAGATGAGAACGCCGCAACCGCACCCGGTGCAAGAGCAGCCACGGCCGAAGCCGAAGCGCTCCTCCAGCCAGTCAAAGATTGCCGTGACGAAGAGCATCTCCAGAAGCCCGGCCAGGCACCCTTGTCAGTCATCCACGGTGTCACCCTCCTCAAGGCCTAAAGATAAAGCTGGAACCAGCGAGCAGATCCTCGCTTTATAATACGCAGGGAAGGTCAGCGGGTTTCGCGCCGGCCGCTCGTCTGCCAGCAGTAGTCCTGCTTGCCCGAGCGTTTGGCCCTCGGGCGAATGGCCTCGACGTCGGAGGCAAGCTCCGACGCCACGTTGATGGTGGTCCTATGCGACTGATGAGCTGTACCGGTCGCGGATGAGGTGTTCCACGTCGGCAATATCCCGGCGGAAGGGGCCGGGGGCTTCCAGTTTCAGGCTGGTCAGGGCAGCGGTCCAAACCGTGGCCTGGGCTGGCGAAGCGGAGAGCCTCTTTCCGAGATAGGCGGCGATACAGGTGTCTCCGCGGCCGGTGCGCCCCTTGATCTGGGCCGGAAAAAAAGACGCCTCGTGAAAGCGCCCCCAGGCATAGACCAGGACACCCTGCCCGTGAGTCAGGACCACCTCGCTAGGTCCCAGCTCCGCCAGAGCTCTGGCGGCTTCCCTGCGGTCCGTGCTGCCGGTGAGCATCTCCGCCTCCACCGCATCGGCTTTAAGGACGTCCACGTACTGGAGGACCTCTGCCTTCTGGGGCCAGGCGTGAAAAATGAGCTTGCCATGGTCATTGATGCGGACGAACCCCTGTACGTCCAAGGAAACTCTAGCCTTCTTCCGGGCCAGGGCCTGGATCACCTCCAGCGGCACCTCCCCCCGGATGGAGGCCCCGATATGGTAGGCCTGGGCCTGGACCGGTTCCACCTCCTCCGGCGTGAACGGCCCGGCAAAACCCACGGTGTAGATGGTCCGCTGGTCCAGGTCCTCGCTGGCGTAGACCAGTTTCAAGCAGGTGGATTCCTGGGTGGGTGTGGCGAAGACCCGGACGCCCATCCGGGTCAACGTCTCCACTACATCGAAGTCCTCCCGGGCCAGCCGGGTAACCACCGCCGCCCGCAGGCCCATCCTGGCCGCCACGTGGCAGCCGTAGTTGAAGGCCCCGCCCTGGATGATCCTGGTCTCTTGGGGCGTTACCACGGTATCCTTGGTGTAGTGGCCGATGAAGGCGATGTCAAAAGTGTCGTCGCTGCTCATTTTCTCGATTCGCTACTAGTTAAAGAGATGTACGCTTCCGCCTTCGTCTATAGCTCAACACCTGCCAGTGTAGCACGGCCCTGGACCGACGTCAATTCTTTAACTAGGTACGTCCATAGGGTGAATTCTTAAAAACGAGGCAAGGTTTTACCGTAGAGGCCGCTGAGCGCACAGTTAATCCTCCCGCCGGTTCGGAACCGGCGGGAGGATCGGCCACGAGGGCGATTATCCCCCATGGTCGCCCGGGGCGGTTTGGGGCAGAGAGGAAACGTGGGACTTGACTTCTCCACACGGAAATGCCAAACTTAGCTGGCTAGTATCTCAAGGAACTCTGAGGGAGACCAGCCGTGCCGGCAGCGCCGGAATCGTGGCCTGCGAAACTGCGGGGCAAGTGGAAGAGCGAGACGGGCCCCCGGCATCTGGCCCAGGATGGTGCCACTCGTCTTTGTCAAGTGGACCCATGAAGAGGCAAGCCCTGGTCCTGATTCTGCTGCTTGCGGCCTGCGTGCCAGCCCGGTTGTCCCCGGCCGTCCCCACCATCCCGGCTCCGACCACCAGCACTGCCCAGGCCCGGCCGCGCACCTTTGGCTACCAGCTTCAGGGCTTCGACCGGCCTGGAGCCCTGGAGGCCCTTGAAGAGAGTAGGTACGACGTGCTGGTGGTAGATGACCCCGGCTCCCTGAAGGACTGGGGTGACTTCGACACCGCCGCCTTCGTCCGGCGGCTGCACCGGCGCCCGGGCCGCGTGGTCCTGTGCTACCTGGACGTAGGGGAGGCAGAGTCCTACCGTGCCTACTGGCAGGCGGGTTGGAGGGTGGGGAGCCCGGGGTGGATCGTGGCCCCTGACCCCGACGGCTGGGCCGAGAACTACCCGGTGCAGTTCTGGCAGCCGGAGTGGAAGGCCATCGCCAGGCGAATGGTCACCCGTGCCGTGGAGGCGGGTTTCGATGGGATGTACCTGGACTGGGTCGAGGCCTACGATTTCGAGCCGGTGGCCCGGGCCCATCCTGAGGCCCGGGAGGCGATGGTGGAGTTCGTGTTGGACCTGGCCCGCCAAGCCCGGGGGCTCAAGCCGGGCTTCCTGGTGGTGCCGCAGAACGCCGCAGAATTGGTGTTGCATCCAGACTACCTGGCCGGCATTGACGGTCTCGCCGTGGAGAATATCTTCTACCGCGGGGACCCCACCAACGGCCGGAACGACCTGCCCGTGGACCCCAGCTTTCGGGCCGAGCGCCTCCCCTACATGCAGCGCGTGGCAGAGGCCGGCAAGCCGGTGTACACCGTGGACTACGCCACCCACCCCGTCCACGTGGCCGAGGCCTACGAGAAGAACCGCGCCTTGGGCTTCATCCCCTACGTCACGACCATCCTGCTGGATCGCCTGTCCCCTAACCCGCCGCCGGGTTACTGAAGCGGGGGAGTATGCCATAGTGGCGCAGCCGGTCTACCATGTCGTCACGGGGGCCGAACGTCGGAGCCAAGCTCCCAGGCTACGGACATGTAATGGCCCATTCGGCCCCCGCATCAGCCCCCCTGGAAACCAAGGCCCGTTCAAATCCATGATGGATAACCGGCTTTTATGGTATAATCCAGGACAGGCTGTCGTCTCCGTCGCAGTCTAACGTCTCGGCCCGGCCCGATCCAAGCCCGACTCTCCTGCAGGAGGGCATAGATGGATGATTCCGCTGCCTATAAGGCCCTGGACGCCTTCTCTCCCGCCGTTCGGGCCTGGTTCCAGGAAACCTTCGGCCAGCCCACACCACCCCAGGTCCAGGGATGGCCCCCGGTCCGGGCTGGCGAAAACACCATCATCCTGGCTCCCACCGGATCGGGCAAGACCCTGGCTGCCTTCCTGTGGGGCATTGACCGGATCTACGCAAAGCTGGAGGCAGGGATCACGGCACCCGGCATCCGTCTCCTCTATGTCTCCCCCCTCAAGGCCCTGAACAACGACATCGAACGTAACCTTCGGGCCCCCCTGGAGGGCATTCGCGGGGCCGCCACCAAGCTGGGCCAGGCCCTGCCACCCCTGCGGGCCGCGGTGCGCACCGGCGACACCCCCACCAGCGCCCGGACCTCCATGCTCCGCCACCCACCCCACATCCTGATCACCACCCCGGAGTCCCTCTACCTGATGCTCACCAGCCCCCGGGCCCGGGAGCTGTTCACCCAGGTCCAGACCGCCATCGTGGACGAGATCCACACCCTCTGCGGCAACAAGCGGGGTGTACACCTGGCTCTCTCCCTG
>JBFMCB010000088.1:0-12750 GCA_040754915.1 Chloroflexota bacterium
CTCATCCGAGAACTGCTTGTGCAGCTGAACCATGGTCCCCTCCTCACATGCAGGATGGTTTGAGGACCCAGTATGGCATGTCCACTTTTCAACTGAAAAGTGTCCACTTTTGAATTTCAAATGACACGGAGCCGAAAACTATTGACATCCGTTATCCTTTATGGTAATATCTCAAAAAATTTGGAATGTTGTCGCCCAGGTTGGGGTATGATGTTAGGTCTTTCTCTTTCTAGAGGGTCAGGGTTATCTCGTACTTTGTCGGCCCGGCAGCCGATCAAGTTCAAGTTAACGAGCCAGGACACGCCGGTCGACCTGGTTTCTTTTGCCGCTGCTCATCACCACAGCCCTGGGTGAGTCAGCTCTGCCTACTTGCCTCTTATCTCGTGCTGATTCACCCAGTAAAGACTAGTTAAATCAACTAGTCTTTTTTATTTGCTAAAAAGGAGCGAGATGGATCTCGGAAAAGCGCACTTGGGCCGGTTGCCGAACGGCGTGAAGGACCTCTTCGGGGAAGCGGCTGCCCGCCAGGCCTGGGCGGAGAGAACGCTTGAAGCCACCTTTGCCGGCTGGGGCTATAGTGCCATAGTCACACCTACCATTGAGTACTATGATAATCTAGCCTTGGGCGTGGACTCCCGGGTACAGGGGATGACCTATCGTTTCTTTGACCGGGAAGGACATACCCTGGCTTTACGGCCGGACATCACCGTCCAGATCGCCCGCCTAGTGGGCACCAAGCTCTTCGGCGAGCCGTTGCCGTTACGCCTGTGTTACATCGCCAACGTTTTCCGTTATGGGGAACCTCAGTACGGCCAGCAGCGAGAGTTCACCCAGGCCGGGCTGGAACTCGTTGGAGCAGACACCGCCGAGGCCGACGCTGAGGTGATCGCCCTGAGTGTGGTGGCCTTCCAGGCCCTGGGGCTGCGGGAGTTTCAGGTCAGCCTGGGCCAGATGGCCTTTTTCCGGGCCTTGGTTGCCATGGGGTCGCCGAGCCCGGCCGGACTGGCCCGGATCCAGGAGGCGGTGAACAGCAAAAACCTCCCGGCGCTGCGACAGATCTTGCGAGAAGAGGGCCTGAACGGGGATGCAGGGCGGGCTCTAGAGGCGCTGCCCTCCCTTTGCGGCGGTAGGGAGGTCCTGGCCCAGGCGCGAGAGCTCAGCCCTAACCAGGCAGCCCACGCTGCCCTGGATCGCCTGGCCCGGATCTACGAGCTCCTGGCGGTTTACGACGTGGCCGATAAGGTGATCCTGGACCTGGGGGAAGTGCCAGGGATGGACTATTATACCGGCATCACCTTCAAAGGTTATGCCCTCGGCCTGGGCTTCCCTCTCTTGAGCGGCGGCCGCTACGATGACCTCATTGGCCGCTTTGGGGCAGCGTTGCCCGCCGTGGGCTTTGCCCTGGGGGTGGAGCGGTGCCTTTTCGCCCTGGGTGAGACAGGACGGCCGCTTTCCCTGGCCCCCCACCTGATAGTCGGCGGCGTTTGGGGTACGCCGGCGCTGGCCCTGGTGCAGGAGCTCCGGGAGAAGGGGCTGCGGGTGGAGATGGACGTGCTGGGCCGAGATGAGAGGGCCCTGGCCGCCTACGCCCAGGCGCGAGGGGCAAGGGGGGCCCTCACCAGCGATGGCAATGGCGGTTTGGCGTTGGTGGAGCCCGGCGGCCGGCGAGCGATAACCAGAGAAACCCTGCTAGCGGAGGCAACGACTTGGCAATCATGACTGTCGCCCTGCCAAAGGGGCGCTTGCTTGAGCCTTCGGTGAATCTCTTTCGGCGCCTGGGCTATCGGTGCGCCCTGGGCGATGGCTCCCGTCGGCTAATCAGCGAGGAGCCAACCGGCGACGTACGCTTCATCCTGGCTAAGGCGGAGGATATCCCTGTCTATGTCGAATACGGGGCCGCCGATATGGGCATCGCCGGCCAGGACATCGTGCGGGAGAGCGGTCGAGACGTCTACGAGCCTCTGGCCCTGGGTTTCGGCCACTGTCGACTGGTGGTGGCTGGCCCGGCTGGGCGTAAAGGCCGCGATTTTCGCCTGGCCTCGGGCCTGCGCATCGCCACCAAGTACCCACGCCTGGCGCGCGACTATTTCCTTGGCCAGGGCATCTCCGTGGAGATCGTGCGGCTCTACGGTTCCATCGAGCTGGCCCCGAAAATGGGCCTGGCCGACCTGCTGGTGGACGTGGTGGAGACCGGCCGCACCCTGCGCGAGAACGGCCTGGTAGAGCTCCAAGAGATCATGCCCTGCCAGGCCGCCCTCATCGTCAACCGGGCCAGCCACAAGCTGCGCTTGGCCCGGGTGAGTCAGCTTGTGGCCGCCATCCGTCGAAACATAGCGGTTGAGGGATGAACTATGAGCATACCTATCATCGAGGGTCTGGCCGCCGGGCGGGAGGCCCTGTTGCGACAGCGTTCGCTGGCCCAAGTCGACCCATCGCCAGAGATAGCGGCCAGCCTGCGGCGCCTGTTTGGACGCCAGGTCACCCCGCAGGAGGCCGTGGATGCCATCATCGCTGACGTGCGTCAGCATGGCGACACTGCCTTGCGCCAGTGGACCCTGCGCCTCGACGGTGCGGTGCTGGAGGGTTTGGCCGTGGGCGAGGGAGAGATAGAGGCCGCCTACCAGGAGACGTCAATGGCGTTGCGGGAGGCCTTGGTCGCCGCCGCCGGGCGCATCAGAGCCTTTCACGAGAAGGAACCCAAAGGCTCCTGGCTCGCCTGGGAGGAGGATAGCGCCCTGGGACAGATGGTCCGGCCCTTGGAGCGGGTAGGCATCTATGTGCCGGGAGGCGCGACCGCTTATCCTTCTACTTTGCTCATGACGGCCATCCCGGCCCAGGTGGCCGGTGTCCGGGAGATCCTGGTGACCTCCCCACCGAACCGGGAGGGACAGGTGGCCCAAGCTGTCCTGGCCGCCGCTCGCATTCTGGGGCTCAGGCGTCTTTACCGCATCGGAGGCGCTCAGGCCATCGCCGCCTTGGCCTATGGGACAGAGAGCGTTGCCCAGGTGGACAAGATCGTGGGGCCCGGCAACCTCTTCGTGACCCTGGCCAAGCGGTCGGTCTACGGCCAGGTGGGGATCGATGGGCTATTTGGACCCACGGAGACCTTCATCATCGCCGATGAGGCCGCCAGCCCGATCATCGTGGCCGCCGACCTGTTGGCCCAGGCCGAGCACGACGCGCTGGCCTCGGCCGTTTTGGCTACCCCGTCACGACAACTGGCTCACGCGGTGAGAGCCGAGGTCGAACGGAGACTGGGAGCCCTGGAGCGGCGGGCGATCATCGCGGCGGCCCTGGACGGGAGGGGAGCGATCGTCATCGTCGCCGATCTGGAGGAGGCCCTGGAGCTGGCCAATGATTATGCCCCAGAGCACCTTTGCCTGCTCACGGCCCAGCCCTGGTCCCTGGTAGACCGCGTGCGGAACGCCGGGGGGTTGTTTCTGGGGGAGGCCGCCGGGGAGGCCCTCGGCGACTACATCCTGGGACCCAGCCACAGCATGCCTACCGGCGCCACGGCTCGCTACGCCTCGCCCCTGCGGGTGGCTGACTTTCTCAAGGTCACGAGCCTTTTCTCCCTGGGGGCGGCTGGTGCGGCGCGATTGGCTCCCTACGCCGTGACCCTGGCCCAGGCTGAGGGGCTGACGGCCCATGGGGCGGCCGCCGCCGTCCGGCAAGGGAGGGTGGTTTAATATGTCTAATCGCTCCTTTCCCGAAAGCCTGATCCGGCCGCAGATCTCCAGGATCATGGGATACAATCCCATGGAACCGCTGGAGGGGTTCTCCGCGCGCGTGGGCCTCTTGCCGGGGCGCGTGGTCAAGCTGGATGCCAACGAGAACCCCTACGGCCCGTCGCCGCGGGTTCGGGAGGCCCTGGCGAGCCTGGAACGCTACCATCTCTATCCAGACCCCCAGCAGTCATTGCTCCGGCAGGCCTTGGGGCGTTATGTCGGGGCCAGTGCTGATCAAGTAATGGCGGGCAATGGTTCTGATGAGTTGATAGAACTGGTCTCACGCCTCTTTCTGGAGCCGGGTGACGGCATCTTAGACTGTCCACCATCCTTTGGCATGTACGCCTTTGCCGCCTCGATTCAGGGTGCCCGGGTTCTCCGGGTGCCCCGCCGGGCCGATTTCTCGCTGGATGTGGAGGAGATCGAGAGGACGTTCGAGGGAGATGCCGGAAACACCCTGGACCGGCCCAAGCTCCTCTTCCTGGCCTCGCCCAATAACCCCGATGGTAGCGTGACGCCTGGCGACGACCTGCGGCGCCTTTTGGCCCTATCCGTGGTAGTGGTCCTCGACGAAGCCTATGCCGAGTTCGCCGGTGAGAGCAACGTGGGCCTGGTCTCTGAATATCCGAACCTTATTGTCTTGCGGACCTTTAGCAAGTGGGCGGGCCTGGCCGGCCTTCGCCTTGGTTACGGCATCTTTCCGCCCGGGATCATCGCCCATCTATGGAAGATAAAGCCACCATTCAACATCAGCGTGGCAGCCCAGGCAGCCGCCCTGGCCTCCCTGGAGGATGCGGCCTACTTGAAAGCAGGGGTCCAACGCATCGTGGAGGAGCGGGAACGGCTGTCCCAGGCGCTGGCCCGCTTCGACTTCTTGCGCCCCTACCCCAGCCGGGCCAACTTCCTCCTGTGTCGGGTGGTTGGGCGAAAGGTGGAGCACCTCCGGTGCGCCCTGGAGGAGCAGGGCATCCTGGTGCGTTACTTCACCCACCCGGAACTGGCCGATTGTATTCGCATCAGCGTGGGCCGGCCCCAGGACACCCGGTCCCTCCTGGCCGCCCTGGAGCGTTTTCAGGCCGCTGGAACGTAAGGAGAATTGCCATGCGCACCGCCTCCATCAAGCGGCAGACCAACGAGACCACGGTGGACGTGGCCCTGAACCTGGATGGCCAGGGACAGGCGGACATCTCCACCGGAGTCGGGTTCCTGGATCACATGCTCACGCACCTGGCTTTCCAGGCCTGCTTCGACCTGACCGTGCGGGCGGCCGGAGACCTGGCGGTGGACGAGCATCACACCGTGGAGGACGTGGCCATTGCATTGGGCCAGGCCCTGAACCAGGCCTTAGGCCAGCGGCAGGGGATCGCCCGTATGGCCCACGCCTACGTCCCCATGGACGATGCCCTGGCCCGGGTGGCCGTGGACCTGGGTGGGCGGGCCTACGCGGTGATCGAAGCCGGCTTCGCCAGTCCTCGGCTTGGGCCCCTGGCCACCGACCTCATCCCCCACTTCCTGGAGGCCCTGGCGTCCCACGGCCGCCTCAACCTCCACGCCCATATCCTTTACGGTCAGAACGACCACCACAAGGCCGAGGCGCTGTTCAAGGCCCTGGGGCGGGCTCTGGGACAGGCCACGGCCATGGACCCCCGTCGGGCTGGCGTGGCTTCCACCAAAGGGGTCATCTAGTAATAGTTCCACCAAGTAATCGAAAGGACAGGGTACCGTGGTACTGATCGTGGATTACGGCATGGGCAACCTGGAGAACGTGAAAAGGGCGTTGGAGAAGATCGGGGTCCCAGCGATGATCGGCGCTGACGCCGCTACGGTGGCCGAGGCCAGGGGCCTGGTGCTGCCGGGGGTGGGGGCCTTTGGAGACGCCATGGCCAACCTCCGCCGCGCAGGCTGGCCCCAGGCCCTGGAAGAGGCGGTCACCTTGGGCCTTCCGCTCCTGGGCATTTGTCTGGGCATGCAGCTCCTTTTCGAGGAGAGCGACGAGATGGGCCATCATCCGGGCCTGGGGCTCCTGCGTGGGCGGGTCCGGCGGCTCCCGGGGCCGTTCCAGGTGCCGCACGTGGGCTGGAACCAGATAAAGTTCCTCCGGGAGAGCCCATTGCTGGCAGGTCTGCCTGACGGTGGCCACGCCTACTTCGTGCATTCCTACTACGTGGAGCCGGCCAGCCCGGCCATCGTCCTGGCCACCACTGACTACGGGAGGGACTTCCCCAGCGTGGTGGGCCAGGGGCAGATCTTCGGCGTGCAGTTCCACCCGGAGAAGAGCCAGGCCCTGGGCCTAGGGCTTTTGCGGAACTTCGCGGATCTGGTGGAGGGGAAAGCACAGCGATGTCCCGGAGTTGCACTCCGCAGCCTTAAGGCTGCACTCCGGGACATCGCACCTCGCAGTCGGGGGGAGTCAGAATGATCGTCTATCCGGCCATTGACCTGCGCCAGGGGCGGTGTGTGCGCCTGTGCCAGGGTCAGCCTCAGGCCGAAACGGTCTACGCCGAGGACCCGGTGGCCGTGGCCTGCCGCTGGGTACAGGAGGGCGCCGCCTGGCTGCACGTGGTTGACCTGGATGGGGCCTTTGGCGGGATCAGGGGCCTTGAACAAGGAAGGAGGACGGCCAGCCAACGGTCCCTCTGTTGTTCAGGAGTTGAACTCCTGAACAACGTGGGAGTCAACTGGCGAGCGTTGGGGAAAATCGCCCGCGCGGTCGATGTTCCCATCCAGTTCGGCGGGGGGCTAAGAACCTTGGAGGATATCGAGAAGGCGCTGGCCCTGGGGGCAGCCCGGGTGGCTCTGGGCACGGTGGCCTTAACCAACCCAGAGCTAATGGGCAGAGTGTTAGCGCGCTTCGGCCGGGAGCGGATCGTCGTGAGCCTGGATGCCCGCCACGGCCGGGTGACGGTCTACGGCTGGCAGGAGACCAGGCCCTTGGATGTGCTTGAAGCGGGCCGGCAAGTGGCAGCTCTGGGCGTGGCCCGGGTCGTCTACACCGATATCTGCCGGGATGGTATGCTTTCCGGCGTCGATGCCGCCGCGGCCGCCCTCTTGGCCCGGGAAACGGGCCTGAGCGTCATTGCCTCGGGCGGCGTGGCCTCGCTGGAAGACGTGCGGCGGCTGAAGGCCCACGAGCCTGAGGGCGTAGAGGGGGTTATCATCGGCCGGGCCCTGTACACCGGGGCGGTGCGGCTCTCGGAGGCCCTGGCCATAGCGAAAGGAGAGAACGATGCTGGCTAAACGCATCATCCCCTGTTTGGACGTGAAGGACGGCCGGGTGGTCAAAGGGGTCAATTTCCTCCGGCTCCGGGACGCCGGAGACCCGGTGGCCCAGGCCCAGGCCTACGAAGCCCAGGGAGCCGACGAACTGGTCTTCCTAGACATCACGGCGTCGCCCCAGAGGCGAGGGATCGTCCTGGAGATGGTTCGGCGGGTGGCGGGGGCGATCTTCATCCCCTTCACCGTGGGCGGCGGCATCCGTGGGGCGGAGGATGTGCGAGAGCTCCTGCTGGCCGGCGCCGACAAGGTCTCCATGAACAGCGCCGCCGTGCGGGACCCCCAGGTCATTACCCAGGGAGCCAGACGCTTCGGCAGCCAGTGCATCGTGGTCGCCATTGACGCCAAGCGGGGTGTTGGGGAAAACTGGGAGGTGTACATCGACGGGGGACGGGTGCCGACCGGGCTGGATGCAGTGGGCTGGGCCCGGGAGGCTCAGGCGCGGGGCGCCGGAGAGCTTCTCCTCACCAGCATGGACCGGGATGGGACCCAGGCCGGCTATGACCTGGAGCTAACCCGGGCCGTGGCCGAGGCGGTGGACATCCCGGTCATCGCCTCCGGGGGCGCCGGCCGGCTGGAGGACTTCCACGCCGTTCTCACCGCGGGCAAGGCCCATGCCGCCCTGGCGGCCAGCCTGTTTCACTACGGGCACCTTTCCATCGCCCAGGTCAAGGGCTACCTGAGAGAGCGGGGTGTGCCCGTCCGCCTGGCGGCCACCGCGGAGGTGGTGAGATGACCCCCATGGATGCGATCTTGGATGCTATCTCCTGGGATGAGCGGGGGCTGGTGCCAGCCATCGTTCAGGATGGCCGCACGGGCCAGGTGCTGATGCTGGCCTACATGAGCCGCCAGGCCCTGGAGGCCACCCTGGCCACCGGCGAGGCCCACTATTGGAGCCGCAGCCGCCAGGAGCTTTGGCGCAAAGGGGCCACCTCGGGCCACGTCCAGCGCGTAGTGGAGATCCGCTACGACTGCGACGGCGATGCCTTGCTCCTCTACGTCGAGGCCCGGGGGCCGGCCTGCCATACCGGTCAGAGGACCTGTTTTTACCGACGCATGGAGAGCTCTGGCGTAGGGAGGGGAAAATGAGCCAGGTGCTGGACGATCTGGCCGCCGTCATCGCCGACCGCAAGGTCAATCCCCGGGAGGGGTCGTACACCTGTCGTCTCTTGGCTGCGGGCGAGGACGAGATCCTCAAGAAGCTCGGCGAAGAGGCGGTGGAAACCATCCTGGCGGCCAAGGGCCAGGGCGATCAGCGGCTGGTGTGCGAGCTTGCCGACCTCCTCTACCACGCTTTGGTTTTTTTGGCTTACCGTGACATCCCTTTCGCCGCGGTGGAGGCCGAGCTGGCTCATCGCTTCCGGTAGGAGGGGAAAAATGCCAATTCAGCGCGCTTTGCTTAGCGTGTCAGACAAGAGCGGCCTGGTCGACTTTGCCCGCGGCCTGGCTGACCTAGGGATGGAGCTGATCGCCAGCGGCGGCACGGCCCAGACGCTGGAGCAGGGTGGCCTGGCCGTGCGCCGGGTGGAAGAGGTCACGGGGTTCCCGGAGATCCTGGAGGGCCGCGTGAAGACGCTGCACCCGGCGGTGCACGGCGGCATCCTGGCCCGGCGCCAGTGCCCCAACGACCTGGTCGACCTGAAGAGCCACGGCATCAGCCCCATTGACATGGTGGTCTGCAACCTCTACCCCTTCGCCCGGACGATAGCCAGCCCCGGCGTGAGCGAACCCCAAGCCCTGGAGCAGATCGACATCGGCGGCGTTACGCTGTTGCGAGCGGCGGCGAAAAACTACCCCTGGGTGATAGTGCTTGTCGACCCGGCCGACTATGCCTCTACGCTGCAGGCACTCAGGCAGGGGCCCCTGAGCCTGGAGGCCCGGCGGCGGCTGGCGGCGAAGGCCTTCGCTCACACCGCCGTCTACGATGCCCAGATCGCCGGCTACTTTCGTGCCGTGGAGGAGCCGTTCCCGGCTGAGTTCACCCTCCCACTCTGCCGGCTCCAGGTCCTGCGCTATGGCGAGAACCCGCAGCAAGAGGCGGCCTTCTACGTCGAGGCTGGCCAGGCCCGAGGCCTCCCTGCCGCCAGGCAGCTCCAGGGCAAGCAGTTGTCTTTCAACAATATCCTGGACGCCGACGCCGCCTGGGCGATAGCAAGCGATTTTTCTGAGCCTACGGCCGTGATGGTCAAGCACACCAACCCCTGCGGCCTGGCCTCGGCCGCGGACCTGGTTTCCGCTTACCACATGGCCTACGACGGCGACCCGCTCTCGGCCTTCGGCGGCATCGTGGGCTTCAACGGCGTGGTTGATGAGGTCACCGCCCGGGCGGTCGCTCACCACCACTATGACCTCGTTGTGGCACCTGGCTACGGGCCGGAGGCGCTGGCGATCTTGGCCAGGAAACGAGACCTGAGGCTCCTGGAGACTGGAAGCCGGAGGCTGGAAGCTGGCCTGGATTACCGGCGGGTGAGCGGGGGGATGCTCGTCCAGACCGCGGACCAGAAGGGTGAGGACGGCTGGCGAGTCGTGACCAGACGGGCGCCCAGCGAAGAGGAACTGGCGGCCTTGCAATTCGCCTGGAGGGCGGTGCGCCACGTCAAGTCCAACGCCATCGTGCTGGCCCAGGGCCAGATGCTGGTGGGAGTGGGCGCCGGACAGATGAGCCGGATCGACAGCGTGGAGCTCGCCCTGAAGAAGGCCGGCGGGCGGGCGGTGGGCAGTGTGCTGGCCTCCGACGGCTTTTTCCCCATGGCCGATGGCGTCCAGGCCGCAGCCCGCGGCGGCGTCACGGCCATCGTGCAACCCGGCGGCTCGGTTAAGGACACTCTGGTCATCGCTGCAGCCGATGATGCCGGCCTGGCCATGCTCTTCACCGGCGTTCGGCACTTCCGGCACTAGGACGAGGTTTCTTTTTCCTCCTCTAACATCCCTAAGGCCGCCTCCAGCGACCACGAAACCTTAAAGATTCTCGCCTCATCCCAGTTGCTCTTGACAAAGTTTGTTCTATTCTGGTATATTAATATATAGCCTCTTGTAATGAGGACCGCGGCTAAACCAACAGAATAAATAAAGGCTACCCACGCAACCTGGGACTGCAAAGCTGTATTGAGTGTTGCGCATTAAACAGCCGAGCTGCCGTAGAATATACGAGCTCGGCTATTTTGGTCGGCTTGGAGGTGAAAAGCTTCCTCATCTTCGAGGGCTTGCCTTATTTGTCTGCAATCTAGCATTCGCAATCTCCCTTTCGTAGACTCAAAGTGGTCGTCTCGCCCAAGCGCGGCGGAGGGGTTTCGATGATGTGAAAAGCCAGCTGTTCTCTTCTTAACCACGGTAGGTGAGGACTAGAAGCTGGCTTTCTTATTTGTCTTAGCGGGAGAGATCATGTCTTGTAAATGTGTGGGCTCCGTGTACGTGACAATTTATAGTACGCCTACATCCGCTGAGACGATGCAGGCGCGACACTTCTTTGAGAGAAAGGGGGTTCCTTACGAGGAATTCGACGTCTCGGTCGACCAGCAGGCGCTGCAAAGGTTAAGAGAGCTGTCAGGGCAGACAGAGCGGCCGGCGATCGTCGTTGACGAGCGAGTCTTCGTAGGATTTGATCGTTCCCAGTTAGAGAGCGCGGTGCCCTCGCTGTTTTGATGCCGTTACCGGCGTTATCCGGGCGACCAGAAACCAAAGACGATGGTAGATCGCAGGTCACAGATGGCGGACTCAAACGCTCACAGATCTCGTTCGCGGGATAGGCTTTAGCGCTTCAGGTCACACTATGAGCCGATACCAGGGATCTGCGGAAACTGCGAGTCTGAAATCGGGTGAGCGGCGATCGCGCATCAGAAAGGGGGTGAGAACCGAACGAAACGCGTGGAAGTTGGCTTGTCTGCAGTTCCGTGACCAAAACAGATCTAGATCGCGGATCAGAGCAGACCCAGATCGAATGTCACAAGAGGGGTGAAAGAAATGGCAGACAAGGCTATCTACACGAAGATGATCAACGAGTCGGCTGCTGCAGCCGACGCCGACCTGGAGGTCATTCGGAGGAAGCGCGGTGGCCCCTTCGTGTTCACCGATGCCAAGCCCTACGTGGACGCCGTCAATGGCATGAAGCCGGGCGAGGGGCAGTCGAAGGAAGTGTTCGACCTGCACGTTCAGTCGGTGAACGCCCACTACGATATCCTCACGAAGATCTCCGTCAACGGCACCATCCGGCCGGAGGACGACCCGTTCGTCGAGCACTACCAGACGCCGCCCATCCTGGAGATCCTCTACGACGAGGACAAGGATTTCAAGGCGTCAATGTGGAAGTTCATCGATGCCATCGCCGCGAACCAAGCCCTCATCGGCCGTGAGGCGGTCGCCCGCTACGGCGGGATGTACGGCCCGACCTGCGTCGTGGACTTCGCCTTCTCCGTCGGCTCGACCTCTAACGTGGTGAACCGCATCCTGCGTGGGTTGGACATCCCCAAGGACCACAAGCGCACCATCCTGGCCTCCAAGTCATGGGGCATGAACACCTCGTACGGCATTGGCGGGGCCTTCCGGGCTGCCTTGCAGGCGGGCAAGACCGCGGCCGAGGCCGAGAAGGCCGAGGTCGACACGCTGCAGTTCATCTACCGCGAGCCGTCGGCGGCCCAGACGCAGTTGATGAAGACGCACAACCTGGGCGGGCACGGCCCCCACACCTCCTTCGACACCACCGAGTACATGAAGCAGTACAAGGAACGGATGAAGCCCTATATCCTGGCCGCTCTCAAGGCGGGGGTGCATCCGGGCAACATCGTGACCGTTCCGGCCTACTGCGTGGGCGACGTCGGCCACCACCTCGGCCCGGCGACCTTCAACATGTTCAAGGACGACATGGTGTTCGGCATCTACGAGGCCGTCACCAGGGTGTACGAGAACACCCTGCGGAAGGGCCTGGAGTTGGACGCCTACAAGAGCGAGTGGGACGTGCTGGGCGTCGCCACCGGCGCAGGTGCCTGTGCCGTGGCCTACATCCTGTGGCTCGACGCCTTCACCGTGCCGATGGTGATCGACCTGTTCAACAAGCGCTTCCACAACTACGCGGCCATGAACCCCGCGCGCGGAGAAGCGGACGAGCTGCACAACGCCGACTTCATGGACATCCTGAAGCGCGGTGAGGGGATCCTGAACATCGAGCCGTTGGGTGGCGGTGCCAAGATCAAGGGTATTCCAGTTGACCTCAGCCCGGTAGACAAGCACGAGGTCGTCATGAACCCGCAGCGCTACACCTACCCGGCCTGCGCCATCACCCAGCGCTTCGCGGCTCTGATGAGCCTGTCCGACTACCCGTGCTTCCTGACCACCGAGTGCGTTACCGCGACGCTCATGACCAACATCATCGCACTGTCGCCGACCAAGGTGGCTGCGCCGGTCCGGACGTGCAAGGACTGCGCGACGACCACCCTGATCAAGCGCAACGTGCCTTACATCAAGGCCTTCGGCAAGGAGGCCAAGGGTCTGTGCCAGTGGGACGTGGCGGTCTAGCGCTGGCGCGCTAGGATTCGACGTACGGGGCGCATCCCACGATGCAATTGGGGTGCGCCCCGTGCTCTATCACCGATCAGATCAAGAAACACCCAGCAAAGATGTAAATTTTGCCTGCTGGGTGATGTCCACACCGTATATCACAACCCCTTGCTTCCCATCCATTGTTCATGGCGGGCTGGTGAAGAGAGAGCGCCTTACGCCTACGTAAACCGGAGGGATGATTGTTGTTTATCCTCTT
>JBFMCB010000089.1:0-12423 GCA_040754915.1 Chloroflexota bacterium
CACACCCCTTGGGGCGACTATGACGTGATGGAAGGGCCGGGGATCGCCCTGGCCGGGCGAGACCTGGTGGCTCTGGATGCCTCCGCCTTTCGCCTCCTGGGATTGGATCCCGAGGAGCGGACTTTCATCCGGCTGGGGCGGCAAGTTTTTGGAGAGGGGGAAACGAAAGCCATCCCTCCCATACTGGAGGAGATGAGACAACTACTCGTGAGCGGCAGCAGGTGACGAACAATAAGAATGTTCATATTATCTCCGCCACCTCCTTCTTGTCGGGCATCTACCTGGGGATGCTGGGGGTGATCTGGCAACCCTTGGTCCTGAGTCTGGGGGCCTCCATGTCCCTCCTCGGGTTCTTGGAGAGCCTGGGGGGAAGGCATGGCCTGGTGACCAATCTCATCCAGCCCCTGGGTGGCTGGCTGTCGGACTACTGGGGACGCAAGCCGCTCGTCGCCCTGGGGAGTATTATCGCTGTCCTGGCCATGGTTCTCTATCTACTGGCCCTGGGCTTGAGGGACTGGCGACTCCTGATCCCCGGCATCACCCTTCTCGGAATGGTTGGCATCTCCCGCCCGGCCAGGAATTCCCTCACTGCCGAGTCGGTTCAGGCCAGCAAGCGCGGGATGGCTTACAGCGCCGTCATGTTCTTCTTGATCCTGCCCGGAATCTTCGCCCCGGCTCTGGGTGGATTCCTCGCCCACCTCTGGGGATACGGAATCATCCTCGTGTCAGCGGTTACCTTAGAGGGTATATGTCTCGCCCTGGTTTTCTACTTTCTGAGAGAGACCATCTCGCGCCCCACCGACCCCGCCACCTGGAGGGACCTCGCCAGAGCTCTCACGAGGATGGTAGTGCCGCCCCGGGGATTCGGAGGCTTCTACTTGGCGATGGCCGGTGACATGTTCGTCTGGGGGCTGGGGCCGGTCATCCTCTTCGGGCTCTTGACCCGCACCTATGGCTTTACCACCGCCCAGTTGGGGATAATGTCCAGTCTCTTCTCGCTGTCCTGGACGGTTTCGCAGCTTCCCTTGGGCAAACTGATGGACCGCTACGGCTACAAGCGGTTCTTGATCCTCTCCGAGATCATCGGTCTTCTAGTCATTGGGATGTGGCTGGCCTTCAGCAGCCTGGAGGCCTTTGCGGCTTCCTACGTGCTCTACGGCCTGGTTGCGGCCACCTGGGGGCCGGCCATGCTGGCCCTGCTGGCCAACAGCGTCTCCGACGAGGAGAGGGCTCAAGCGATGGGAACCATCTTCGCCTTTCGGGGACTGGTGGCCTTCCCCGCTCCCTATATCGGTGGCCTGTTATTCGACCTGGCAGGCTTTCGCGCCCCTCTCTTCGCCAGCTTCCTGGGGGTGATGGCCGTGACCGTAGCCATCGCCCTCCTGGTGAGGGAACCCCCACGGGAGGTTTGGACGTAATCGAGTGATCCCGAGGAGGCCTTGTGATTCCCCTTAAACTCACCCTACACAACTTCACATCATCGCTATAGTTTAGTGTCTGTGCTTCTCTCAAAAGAAGCATATCCTTCCTATGGACAAGGCCAATCTGCTTGACAACTCCTGATAAAGTGATTAAACTATGCTGCACGCCCCGAGGCTGGGCGAAAGCCAACAGGAACTTGGCTGCTATGGACGGAAAAGAGCCCTCCACCGGGCCCAGAGCCCGGGCCACCACGGTGCTGGCCGTGCGACGAGACGGGCAGGTGGCTATGGCCGGGGACGGCCAGGTGACCGTGGGCGACGTGGTGATGAAGCACACCGCCCGGAAGATCCGCCGCCTGCACGGCGACCAGGTACTGGCCGGCTTCGCCGGCGGCGTGGCCGACGCCCTGACGCTCTTCGAGAAGTTCGAAGGCCAGCTGGAAAAACAGAGTGGGAACCTGGTAAAGGCGGCGGTGGAGCTGGCCAAGGAGTGGCGCACCGACCGCCTGCTCCGCAGGCTAGAGGCCACCCTGATCGTGGCCGACCGCCAGAGCCTCCTGGTCATCTCCGGCGACGGCGAGGTGATCGAGCCCGACGAGGGGATCGTGGCCATCGGCTCTGGCGGTGCCTACGCCCATGCCGCCGCCAAGGCCCTCCTGGACCATACCTCCCTGAGCTCGCCGGAGATCGCTCGGACCGCCATGGAGATCGCCGCGGACCTGTGCATCTATACCAACCGGAACATCACGCTGGAGTCATTATAGGGTCAGGCCGAAGAGGTCTACCGCAAAGGTGAACATGGAACAGCAACCGCTACCAACCTTGACGCCACAGGAGATCGTGGCCGAACTGGACAAGTACATCGTGGGCCAGGCCGAGGCCAAGCGTGCGGTGGCCGTGGCCCTGCGCAACCGCGAACGCCGGCGTCATTTGCCCGAGGAGTTGCGCAGGGAGATCATGCCCAAGAACATCCTCATGATCGGCCCCACCGGCGTGGGCAAGACCGAGATCGCCCGACGGGTGGCACAGATGATCAAGGCGCCCTTCGTGAAAGTCGAGGCCACCAAGTTTACCGAGGTGGGCTATGTGGGCCGCGACGTAGAGGCCATCATCCGAGACCTGGTCGAAAACGCCGTGGAGACAGTGCACGATGAGCAGTTGCTCCTGGTCCGCGAAAAAGCCGAGGCCGCGGCGGCTCAGCGCATCGTGGACTACTTGTGCCAGCAATACCCCCACGGCGCAATATCCAAGGCGAACTTCAGGCCCCAACGAGAGCCAACGCCGCTGCGGCCACCCGTTCCCTCCGGTACCTCGACCGCTGCCGCGGGAATGGCCTCGGGGCCCGGCCTGGCCCAGGCCAGCGAGCCGGCCAGGGCCGAGGCAGTAACGCCGACACCCCAGGCCCGTCCCATGGCGCCCAGCCTCTCCCCGCAGGAGCAGGCCCGGTTGCGCCAACGCCGCCGGCGGGTGGCACGATTGCTGGCCAAGAATAAGCTGGAGGAAGCAGCCATCGAGATCGATCTCCCCAGCGAAAACAACAGTATGGAGTCGATCCTGGAATTTGGTCCGGACATGACCCCTGAGGAGATGAACGAGTCGTTCCAGGATTTCGTGGCCCGCTACCAGGCACAAGTCCACAAGCGTCGACGCCGGGTCTCGGTCCAGGAGGCACGTCGCCTCCTGCTCCAGGAAGAGTCAGAGAAACTCATAGACTACGATGAGATGGTGGAGACCGCCACGCAACGGGCCTCCGAGCTGGGCGTGGTCTTCATCGACGAGCTGGACAAGATCGCGGGGCCCCGCGTGGAGGTGGGGGCAGATGTCTCGGGCGAGGGAGTCCAGAGGGACCTGTTGCCCATCGTCGACGGCACTACGGTGATGACCAGGTACGGACCGGTGTCCACCGACCACGTCCTGTTCATCGCCGCCGGGTCATTCTACGAGGTCAAGCCCTCCGATTTGATCCCCGAGCTCCAGGGCCGTTTCCCTATGCGGGTGGAGCTCAGCAGATTGGCCCAGGAGGACTTCGTGCGCATCCTCACCGAGCCGCAGAACGCCCTTACCAGGCAATACCAGGCGCTGTTGAGCACTGAAGGGGTAAACCTGGTTTTCACCCCCGATGCCCTGGAGGAGATGGCCCGCCTGGCTTGCCTGATGAACGAGCGGAGCGAGGACATCGGTGCTCGGCGCCTGCAGACGATCATGGAGAAGACCCTGGAGGACCTCTCGTTCAACGCCGCCCAATATCGCGGCCAAACGATCACGGTGGATAAAGCCTTTGTGGTGAATCGCCTGGCCAACCTGGTGCAAAACGAGGACTTGAGCCGTTACATCCTTTAAGCTTGCGGGAAAGTGCTCGATATGCTATACTAATTGCTTGGGCATTCGTCACCATCATACACGTTCTCAGACTGTCTCGGGCCGTGCTGGCCCAAGCACTAGGGTTAGATGCCGAGGGTGAAGAGTGATGCTCTCACGGGGGCCTGGCGGTGCGGGCTCCTTTGCCCCGAGACACCTAACCCTTTTGTTTGCCCAGTTCCCGGCAGGTTGAAGAGAGCGGACGGGCCTACCCAGGCCGACAACGAATAAAGGAGGAGACAAGTGGCGAACATCGTTTCCATGAAGGCGCTTCTGGAGGCTGGCGTTCACTTCGGCCACCAGACCCGGCGCTGGAACCCCAAGATGAGGCCTTACATCTTCACCGAGCGCAGCGGCATCCACATCATTGACCTGCAGCAGACCGTGGTGAAGCTGAACGAGGCCCATGCCTTCATCCGGGACCTGGTGGCCAGCGGAGGCAACATCCTCTTTGTAGGCACCAAGAAGCAAGCCCAGGAGGCCATCGGGGAGGAGGCCAAACGCTGCGGCATGCCCTACGTGAACCAGCGCTGGATGGGCGGCATGCTGACCAATTTCCAGACCATCCAGTCCCGGATCAAGCGCCTGGAAGAGCTGGAGGCTCGCCAGCAGAGCGGGGAGTTCGAGCGTCTGCCCAAGAAGGAGGTCCTAAAGCTGGAGGAGGAGATGGCACGGCTCAACCGCCTCCTGGGCGGCATCAGGACCCTCAAGAAGCTGCCATCGGCGGTGTTCATCGTCGATCCTCATAAGGAATCCATCGCTGTAACCGAGGCCTACCGGCTGGAGGTTCCGATTGTAGCCCTGGTAGACACGAACTGTAATCCGGACTACATCACCTATGCCATCCCGGCCAACGACGACGCCATCCGGGCGGTGAAGTTGCTTTCCAACAAGGTGGCTGATGCCGTCCTGGAAGGGCAGGCCTTGAGACAGGCAGCCGAGGCAGAGGCCGAGGCCGAGGCAATGGCCGCGGAGGCTCAGGCGGCCCAGGAGGCGCCGGCTCTGGAAGAAGAGGGTACACTGCCCGTCATCGAGGAGTTCATCGCCTCAGCCGAGGACGAGCAGTAGTCACTCCGCCTTCAATTACATTCTTTAAGGAGGAATCGTTGGACATCTCTGCCAGCGCCATCAAGCAACTGCGGCAAGAGACCAGTGCCGGGGTCATGGATTGTAAGAGGGCCTTGATCCAGGCCAATGGTGACTACGAGCAGGCCAAGGTCTTTTTAAGACAGCAGGGGCTGGCCATCGCCGCCAAAAAGGCCAATCGGGTGGCAGAACAAGGCCTGGTGGAATCATACATCCACGCCGGGGGCCGCATCGGCGTCTTGGTGGAGGTCAACTGTGAGACCGACTTCGTGGCTCGGCTGCCGGAGTTCAAAGAGCTAGCCCACGACCTGGCGATGCAGATCGCCGCCCAAAAGCCCGACTACGTTACGCCAGATCTCGTGCCAGCGGAGGTGCTGGAAGCGAAACGCTCGGCCTTCCGGGAGCAAGCCCTACAGGAGGGCAACTCACCGGAAGTGGCGGACAAGATCGTGGAAGGCAAACTCGAGAGCTTCTATCAGGAGGCCTGTTTGACCGAGCAACCGTTCATCAAGGACGGCGAGTTGACGGTCAAGGAACTGATCACCCAAAAGATCGCCAAGGTCGGCGAGAACATCCGCGTGCGACGCTTTATGCGCTACGAATTGGGAGGTCAAGACACGTGACCGCGCCGAAATACCAGCGGGTCCTGCTTAAGCTGGGCGGAGAGGCCCTGTCGGGCCAGGGCGAGTATGGCATCGATCCCACGGCGGTGTCTCGCGTGACCGATCAGATCGCCCAGGTGCATCGCCTGGGGGTACAGACGGCCATCGTCATCGGTGGAGGCAACATCTGGCGTGGTCAATCCGCGTTGGCCCGGGAGATGGACCGGGCCACTGCCGACCACATGGGCATGCTGGCCACGGTGATCAATGCCCTGGCGCTCCAGGACTCCCTGGAGCGCAAGAAGGTTTTCACCCGGGTGCAAACGGCGGTGGAGATGCGCCAGATCGCCGAGCCCTACATCCGCCGCCGGGCTATCCGACATCTGGAAAAGGGGCGGGTGGTGATCTTCGCCGCCGGCACCGGCAACCCCTATTTCACCACCGATACGGCGGCAGCCCTGCGGGCGGTGGAGATCGGAGCCCAGGTGATCCTGAAGGCTACCAAGGTGGACGGCATCTACGCCGAGAATCCCCGGACCAACCCTCAGGCCAGGCGCTTCTACCGGCTGACCTACCTGGAGGCGCTGAACCTGCAACTCGAAGAGGTCATGGACTCCACCGCCCTGAGCCTGTGTATGGAAAACCACATGCCCATCATCGTCTTTAATCTTTGGGAACCCGGAAGCGTCGAGAAAGCAGTGATGGGAGATGAAATCGGCACCCTGGTCAGCGATGGATAGGGGTGTGTTGAAAGTTACAGGTTGCAGGTTGAAGGTTCTGAACCTTCCAACTTTCAACTTCTAACTTTCAACCAACTCAAGAGGGTGTTGAAAAGTGATCGAAAAGATACTCAAGGAAACCGAAGACCACATGAAAAAGGCCGTGGAGGCCCTACACAACGAGCTGGTTACCATCCGCACCGGACGAGCCTCGCCCGCGCTGATCGAGAACCTCCACGTGGAATACTACGGCGTCGCCACGCCCCTGGTGCAACTGGCCAGCATCTCCGCCCCGGAGGCCCGGCTCCTGGTGGTACAACCCTGGGACCGAACCCTGCTCTCTGCCATCGAGAAGGCCATCCTGAAATCGGACCTGGGCCTCAATCCAGCCAATGACGGCACAGTCCTCCGTGTGGTCATCCCCCACCTGACCGAGGAACGGCGGCGGGAGCTGATCAAGATCGTCCATAAGAAGGTGGAAGAGGGGCGGGTGGCGGTGCGCAACTGCCGGCGCGACGGGCTGGAGGAGATGAAGAAGCTGGAGAAAGATAGGTCTATCTCCGAGGATGATCTCAAGCGTGGCCAGGACAAGCTACAGAGGCTTACCGATGCCTACATCGCCCGGATCGATGAGACCGGTGCCAAGAAAGAGGACGAGATACTGAAGTTCTAGCACCTCGAGGCTTCGTTTGGTGACGCTCCAACGCCCCGATGAGCAGGTGGCAGAGGCTGCTATTCGCTATCAGCCACATGTCTGGGAGTCCCACCAGCGCCGCCCGAGCCGTTCGTCAGTGATAGAGAGGAAGAAATGTCTCAAGACCAGCAAGCCCGCACTGCCAAGCACGGCCTGACCAAGATCCCCCAGCACGTGGCCATAATCATGGACGGCAACGGCCGCTGGGCTGCGAAACGCGGGCTACCCCGCCTGGCGGGGCACCGGGCCGGCGTGGAGAATATCCAGAGAGTTTTGGAGGGGTGCGCCGACTACGGGGTCAAGATCCTGACCCTCTACGCCTTCTCCACCGAGAACTGGGCTCGGCCACAGGAGGAGGTCCAGGGCCTGCTGAGAATCTTAGAAGAGGTCATCGACCGGCGGACCCAGGAGTTCCATGAGAAGGGGGTACAGCTAAGGCACCTCGGGCAACTGGAGGGCCTGTCGGATAGCCTCAAGGCCAAGGTGCGCTATGCCATTGACCTCACCAGGAACAACGACAAGGGCATCCTGAACATCGCCTTCAACTACGGTGGCCGAAGTGAGATCGTCGAGGCCGCCCGCCGCATCATCCAGGCGGGGATCGCTCCCCAATCCCTGGACGAAAACCTGTTTTCCCGGTACCTTTATACGGCCGGACTGCCTGACCCGGACCTGATCATCCGCACTGCCGGGGAGATGCGGCTTTCCAATTACTTGATCTGGCAGGCGGCCTACGCCGAGTACTACTCCACCCCCACTCTCTGGCCCGATTTCGATAAACAGGAATTCCATAAAGCCCTTCACGCCTATAGCCAGCGTGTCCGGAGATTTGGAGGCCTGGAAGGGGTGTAGTTTTAGGGTAGGAGCCATCGTTCGCCCGAGGAACATGTGCCACGGCCCCGGCCGTCGCACCTGAACAGGAGCGCATAGTTGCTCCGGTACCGTGTCCTCAGCGCCGCCGTCCTGGTTCCGCTGGTGGCGGTCTTTGCCTGGCTTGGCGGCGCCTGGTTTGCCAGCCTGGTCATCCTGGCCGCGCTCTTGGCGGTCTGGGAATACGGCGAAATGCTACGCCATGCTGGTCACCAACCTCTGACGTTATTGCTCTACGGCGTGGCTTTTCTATTGCCTCTGGATGCCTACCTGGGGCCAACCGCCGGCCTGGGCCGGCTGGCGCTGGCGGCAGCCGTGACCTTGCCCCTCCTCTGGCAGATGATGGGCCAGGAACCGAAGGGTGCCATCGTTAACTGGTCCCTGTCCCTGGCCGGAGCCCTCTACGTGGGCTGGCTCATCGCCCACTTCGTGCTCCTGCGCGAGTTACCCCAGGGCCTTGAATGGGTAGCCGTGGCCTTTGTTGGCACCTGGGCCTGTGATACCGGGGCCTACGTTTGCGGCAAGGCCTTCGGCCGGCACAAATTCTTTCCAGAAGTGAGCCCCTACAAGACCTGGGAAGGCACCATCGGGGGCATAGCCCTGGGCCTCCTGGTGAGCCCCGCCGCCGTGCCGTTCCTGGGCCTGCCCTTGGCCCTGGCCCTGGTTCTGGGCGCCCTGGTGGCGACCAGCGCCATCGCCGGAGACTTGGTGGAGTCGTTCCTGAAACGGCAGACGGGGGTTAAGGATTCAGGCGCCCTGATCCCGGGCCATGGGGGGATGCTGGATCGCATTGACAGCCTGCTGTTCGTCTGCACCGTCACCTACTACTTCGCAATCCTGGTAGGAAGATGACCATGACCAAGCGTCTGGCGATCCTGGGCTGCACTGGCTCCATTGGCCAGCAGACCCTGGACGTGGTGCGCGCTCACCCGGAGGCCTTTTCCGTCACCGCCCTGGCTGCCGGCAGCAATGCCTCGCTGTTGTCAAGGCAGATCCAGGAGTTCGGCCCCAAGCTGGTGTGGCTGGGGGACCCAGAGGTACAACTGGAGGCCACGCGGCCATTCCAGCGCCAGGTTGGACTGCAGGGCCTCCTGGAGCTGGTGGCAGCCCCGGACGTGGACCTGGTAGTGATCGCCACTGGAGGCAGGGCCGGCCTGCTGCCGACCCTGGCCGCCATCCGCGCCGAGAAGAGGATCGCCCTGGCCAACAAGGAATCGCTCATCATGGCCGGGGAGATCGTCATGGCGGAGGCCCAAAAACATGGCGTCCAGATACAGCCCATAGACAGCGAGCACAGCGCCATCTGGCAGTGCCTGCACGGCGAGAGCGTAGAGCGTGTCCGGCGCATCCTGCTCACCGCCTCCGGCGGCGCCTTTCGGGACTATCCGCCAGAGCGGCTGGCCCAGGTCACCCCGGAGGAGGCCCTGCGCCACCCCACCTGGCTCATGGGGAAGAAGGTCACCGTGGACTCGGCCACTCTCATGAACAAGGGCCTGGAGGTCATCGAGGCTCACTGGCTCTTCGGAGTAGGGTACGACCTCATCCAGGTAGTGATCCATCGGGAGAGCATCATCCACTCCATGGTGGAATTCGTGGACGGCTCCATCAAGGCCCAGCTCTCACTACCGGACATGCGCTTTCCGATCCAGTATGCGCTCACCTATCCGGACCGGCTGCCAAACCACTTGACCAAGTTGGATTTAGTCAAGCTGGGCAAGATGACCTTTGAAGAGCCAGACTTTAACCGTTACCCCTGTTTGCGCCTGGCCCTGGCCGCCGCGCGTCAGGGCGGGACCTACCCCACGGTCATGTGCGCCGCCGATGAGGAGGCGGTCAACCTCTTCCTGGCCGGCAGGATACGTTTCACCGCCATCGCGCAGCTGGTCCAACAGGTGCTGGAGGCTCACCAGGGCCTGGCCCACCCTGACCTGGAGGCCATCATGGCTGCCGACCAATGGGCCAGGGAGAGATGCCAGGCCCTGGCCAGGTGATTCTACTAGGGCAAGAACTTTACCGTAGAGGCCGCTGCGCGCGCAAAGATAGCAGCTAGCGGTTAGCGGAAAGCAGCTAGCAGCTACCCGCTCCCTGCCCCCTGCTGTCTGCGCAGTAAGATGCCCTCATCGGTTTGAGGCAAAGCTTTGCTGGTAAAGAAACCGGCCCGGAGGACACATATGCGAATCGGCAACGGCTACGACGTTCATCCCCTGGTGGAAAACCGCAAACTGCTGCTGGGAGGGGTCCAGATCCCATTCCATCTGGGCCTGGCCGGTTATTCCGACGCCGACGTGCTGGTCCACGCCATCATGGACGCGCTTCTGGGCGCCGCGGGCCTGGGGGATATCGGTCAGCACTTCCCGCCCCAAGACCCGGCCTATCGGGATATATCCAGCCTGGTCTTGCTGGGCCGGGTAAGGGACCTGTTACGTGCGAACGGCTTGGGCATCGCCAACGTGGACTCCATCGTGGTGGCCGAGCGTCCCCGGATCGCCCCCTTTGTGCCCGAGATGCGCGAAAACATCGCCAAGACTCTGGGGGTGGACCCCGCCCGGATCAGCGTGAAGGCCACCACCACGGAGGGGCTGGGCTTCACAGGCCGAGGCGAGGGCATCGCCGCCATGGCCGTGGCGCTGCTGGAGTAGCCCGGCATCGTGCCCGAGCTTCCCTTGCAAGTAAAGACTCTGGTGAAAGAACTCGGATTTAACCGCAGAGTGCGCGGAGTGCGCCGAGTTTTTCCTGATTTTCTCTGCGCTCTCGGCGTTCTCCGCGGTGAGAAAACAGCCGGAGCGACCTTTTTCAGCAGAGTCAAGAAAGGTTGTAAATGAAAAACATCTGCGTGGTAGGCACCGGCTACGTGGGCCTCACCACCGGGACCTGCTTCGCCGACATGGGGAACCAGGTGGTCTGCCTGGATATCGACGCCGGGAAGATCGCCAACCTAAAGAAAGGCATCATGCCCATCTACGAGCCCGGCCTGCAGGAACTGGTAGAGCGCAACGTTCGGGCCGGCCGTCTGGCGTTCACCACTTCCTACCAGGAGGCCATTCCCGAGGCCGATTTCGTCTTCATCGCCGTGAACACGCCTTCAGGGGAGGAGGGCGAGGCGGACCTGAAATACGTGCGCATGGCCGCCAGGTCCATCGCTGAGGCCATGACCCGCCGCGCCATTATCGTTAACAAGAGCACCGTGCCCATCGGCACCGGCGACTGGGTGGCCGAGATCGTGGAGAGGCACACCAGGTCCGACATCACCTTCGCCGTGGTATCCAACCCGGAGTTCCTGCGAGAGGGTTCCGCGGTAAACGATTGTCTTAACCCTGACCGCATCGTCCTGGGCTCCACCAATCGGGAGGCAGCCGAGGCCGTGGCCCAGCTTTATCTGCCACTGCGCCGGCCGATCATGATCACCGACTTAAGGACGGCGGAGATGATCAAGTACGCCTCCAACGCCTTCCTGGCCACCCGCATCTCCTTCATCAACGAGATCGCCTCCATCTGTGACCGCCTGGGGGCTGACGTCAAAGAGGTGGCGGTCGGGATGGGCTATGACCGGCGCATCGGCCCGTGGTTCCTGGACGCCGGGTTGGGTTGGGGCGGTTCCTGCTTCCCCAAGGACGTGAAAGCCCTGGCCCACATGGCCGCCATCAATGGCTGCCACCCGCAGCTCCTGCGGGCGGTGATGGAGATCAACCGCGATCAGCGTCGCTGGGTAGTGCAGATCACCAGGGAAACCCTGGGCGGCCTGAGCGAGAAGACCATCGGCATCCTGGGCCTGTCCTTCAAGGAGAACACCGACGACATGCGGGAGGCCCCTTCCATCGAGATCGTCCACCTGCTGCAAAACGAGGGAGCCTTGATCAAAGCCTACGACCCGGTGGCCAGAAAGGTGGCCGAGAAGATGCTCCGAGACGTGACCTATTGTAACAACCCCTACGAGGTAGCCCAAGACGCCGACGCACTCCTGGTGGTAACCCCCTGGAATGAGTTCAAACAGCTCAACATGGCCAAGGTCCGCGCGGCCATGCGCCAGCTCGTTCTCATCGACGGCCGCAACATCTACCAGCCTGCGGAGATGAAGAGCCTGGGCTTCATCTATCGTGGCGTGGGGCGCGGCTACGATAGCTAGCCCCAAGGGAAACCGTTGCCATTAAACGCGGGCCAGACGGCCAACTGATAGTGGCCCTGCCGTGCAGCCCGGAGATGGGGTACACATCTGCTACATTCAGGAACTCTGGGCCATGACCGGCGGGAGACAACGCAGCGGTACACACACGTCAGATGGAAGGCTTAGGGCTCGTCAGGCGCTATATCGGCGGCTGGGAGTGTGAGGCTGTAATCTAACCCAGAAAGGAGTTCTACTGGTGATTGCGAGAATCTGGCATGGTATAACACCGGAATCGAAGGCCCAGCAATACCTTGATTACTTGACGGCGACCGGTGTGAAGGATTACCGCGCCATCGATGGCAATCGAGGAGTGCTGGTCTTACGACGCATTAGCGCCGGACGAGCGGATTTTCTCCTCATCTCTCTGTGGGAGTCGTTCGATGCCATCCGTAAATTCGCCGGAGCCGAGGTTGATAAGGCCGTTTACTATCCCGAAGACAAAGAGTATCTGCTCGAATTTGAGCCGAAGGTCGCGCATTACGAGGTTCTGATCAGCCCTTGAACGGTAAGA
>JBFMCB010000090.1:0-12359 GCA_040754915.1 Chloroflexota bacterium
TGAGACGGAAATTGGCCGTGCCGTCGTCCTCCCAACCGGACAGGATGAGGTAGAGGTCTTCGCTGAGCGTGGTGCGCACGTCCACTTCGGTGGTGGGCTGATCGTGGCCCCGGTGGAACTCCTTGGCCGGGGCCATGCTGCCCAGAGACTGGCCGTTCTTGCTCACCTCAAGGTTAGCCGCCACCACCTGCTTGCTGGCGGTAGGATACTGGTTGAGTCCCTTGTAGGCCAAGTTGTAGTCCTTTACCGTGGCCGATTCACCCGGTCGCAGGGTCACCTGGTTCTCCACTTTGTACAGCGACGAAGCAGCCACACCTATGGCGACGAGGATGATCCCCAGGTGCACGAAGTAGCCGCCATAGCGGGGCTTGTTCTGCCAGATCAGGTTGAAGAAGGCAGCCAGATAGCCCTCGCTCACGGCACGGTGCCGCGCTCGAGTCCCTCGGTAGAACTCTAATAGAATTGCCGTGACGACGAAGGCGCACAGGGAGAAGGCCACCACGGCGTAGCTCTCGCGGATGCCGCCCACGAAGAGTACCAGAGCGAAGACCATGGTAGCGATGAAGGGATACAGGAAGTTGCGGATCAGGTTCTCCGTGGAGGCCCGCCGCCACCCGATGAGGGGGCAAATGCCCATGAGGACGATGATGGCCAGGAATATCGGCGCATTCACCTGGTTGAAGAAGGGCGGGCCCACGGTGATCTTCACGCCCCGCACCGCCTCGGAGACCAGGGGGAAGACCGTTCCCCAGAAGGTGGCGAAGGCTGCTCCCACTAGCAAGAGGTTATTGAACAGGAAGCTAGACTCCCGGGAGAGGAGACTGTCCAACTCGTTCTCGCTCTGGAGCCTGTCCAACCGTTCCACCAGCAGGGCCATAGAGAAGATGACGATCAGCCCGAGGAAGCCCACGAACATTGGCCCGATGTTGCTCTGCCCAAAGGTGTGCACGGAAGAGAGGATGCCAGAGCGGGTGAGCATCGTCCCAAAGATAGAGAGGGCGAAGGTAACGATGATCAGCACTATGTTCCAGACCTTTAACGTGCCACGGCGTTGCTGGATCATCACCGAGTGCAGGTAGGCTGTGCCGGTGAGCCAGGGCATGAAGGAGGCCGATTCCACCGGATCCCATCCCCAGTAGCCGCCCCAACCTAGTTCCACGTAGGCCCATTGGGCCCCGAAGAGGTTCCCCAGCCCCAGGAAGAACCAGGCGAAGAGCGTCCAGCGACGGGTGCTCCTGATCCACTCGCTCCCCAGGTTGCCAGTGATGAGTGCCGCCATGGCGAAGGCGTAGGGTATGGTGAAGCCCACGTAGCCCAGGTAGAGGGTAGTGGGGTGAAAGAACATCCCCGGATTCTGCAATAATGGATTCAAGCCATTGCCATCGGTTGGGGGGACCGCCAGCCGGGTGAAGGGGCTGGCGATGAAGGCGAGCAGGAAAAGAAAGAAGGTCTCCGTGCCCATGATCACGGCCATGACGTAGGGCATGAGGTCAGGGTGTCGATTCCGGTTCTGCCAGACGACCACGGTGGCAAAGAGGGCCAGCGTCCAGGCCCAGAGGAGAAGTGATCCCTCGTTGCCGCCCCAGAAAGCAGAGACGGTATAAAAGAGCGTCATGTCTCGGCTGGAGTACTCGGCCACGTACTTCAGGGAGAAGTCCCGGCCGATCAAGGCATACAAGAGGGCGATAGATGCGATGGTGGTAAAGACAGCCACCACATAGACGCTGTTGCGGCTGCTCTGCAAGAGTTCCCCATATCCCTTGCGCACCGCCAGCAAAGCGGCCACCATAGCATAGGCCGCTACCAACAAGCTGACCAGTAAAGCTGCATTACCGAGCTCAGGCATTATCACCTCCAAAGGTGTGGCGAGCGATAACATTCAATCTATAAGCAAAGTTCATAACCGGCTTCTTGGCGTCACTTGCGTCTTTGCGGTAAATTCTTGTCTCATCTGTTGTACAAGATTCCGGACGTCAAGGAGTTCAGAGTGGTCTATGCCGCCAGTATTCCGAAGAACCCTTCTCCGGAGGTTTTTCCTTCATCTGGTGTATCTGCCGTCGCCAGGCCTCCTCGTTGAAGCCGCTGGCCTGCCACATGCCGTTCAAGAAGGACCGTACCGCTGACCACAGCGCTCTCAGTTTCTCCATGATACCTCCCGATTTGAACCACCAAGGCACGAAGATACAAATGAAAACTTGGCGTCTTGGCATCTTCGTGGTGAGCTATTTTTGGCCTTCGCCATGGGCACTGCGTATAAAGAACTACTCCGGCTCATACTTGGATGGGCATTTAGCGAAGAGTTGGCTGGCCTGGAAAACACCGTGGGCATCGAGCTTGCCCTCGACCACCACGTCGGCTCCCTCTTTGAAAGTATCCGGGATTACTCCTCTGTAGGCCACAAGCACCGTTTTGGTGGGGTCTTTCTCGTCGTAGGCCAGGAAGCGCAGGGTCATGATGCGATTGTCTCGCTGGATGGAGCCTTCTTGCACCTTGCCGGCCAGGCGTACTCCCTGGCCTACCACCTCGGCCTGGCGGGCCTTTAGCTCGCCCACAGTCAGGTAGTACATCCTGTTACCCTGGAAGGCGTTCAAACCCAGGGCGGTGATGGCCAGCACTACAATCCCCACGCCCAAAAGCAGCTTCAATTTATTGGCCTTAAGCCAGCCTCGGCCCACGGGCCGCGTCCCCTCTGCCACAGCCATGGATACCCCTCCACCAATCAACCGTTATTGCGGCAAATAGCTGTGCGGGCACTTCAATAGCACCTGTGTTGCCTGAAAAACACCATCACGCCCCAGACGGCCTTCGGCGATAGCCACGACGCCGGCCTTGAAACCATCGGGTGCTGTGCCCCGGTAAACGACCCTTAGCGCCTGCCCGGTCGCACCATCGTCGCTGAGGTGAAACCGCAGGAGTCCCTGGCGTTTGTCCCATTCCACCGAGCCAGCCACGACTGTGCCTCCCACACGGGAACCCTCGCTGTAGGCCGCCTCGCCCTTGGCCTGTAGCTCGCTCACCGTCAGGTAATAGACCCGGGTCATATCATACCAGCCACGCACCCCCAGGCCTAACAACACCACCACGATAACCGCCGGTCCAAACAGCCACCTCCTTCGCCGCACTCTCCCCTCCCCGCCTAATTGCAAAGCGAAAATCTGCAATTGCCCTTACCACATCACCCTCACTGCCTCGCGCGTCACCATCTCTGGCTGCTCACCGCCGATGCCTATCCAGATGACCTTGTTGGCCCTCTGGTAATAGTAGTGTGCCATACCATCAGCACCGTCCAGGCGGTAGACTTGGAGATCGCCCACCTCCTCGGTGCGCAGGTTAGTGAAATAGTGATTCCCTTGTTTGATACGGCGGGTCATAGCTTCGCTTAGTTGCCTGGCCTGCTCCGCGGTGCGGGTAATGCCCACCCAGGCGATAGCCTCGCGTTCCCGGTTCTTGTAGTGGGCGATGTAGCCGCTGGCCAGACTCACCTCCTTGCCATGCAGCTCAGCCAGTTGTTGCAGGGCCGCCTCGCCGGTGACCGTATTAGTCAGGGCCATCCCGGCCAAGCGGCCAGGGATACTCACGTCTCTGACTGGGCTGGTCTCTATCACCCCCAGGGTCAACCTGGTCAGCACGGCGATCATGGCGCCAAAGACAAAGAGAACCAGCAGTGTGCCGGTGAGGTTCCGCTTCTTCTCCGCTATAGTTTTTGCCATATCTGTTTACGCCCGCCGTCTGGCCCTGGCTCCACAGCGTGGGCAGAAGCGATCGCCCGCTTCCAGGGCCTGACCGCAGTTAGCGCAAAAGCCTCCTGCTGGCGCTGCACGATCCGCGCTCCCTTTGTGTGCCGCCTTTCCTGGTGGGGGGCTGTAGCGCTGAGGCCCGTAGTCTCGCCGAGAACGTTGATCCACCACCCAATAAGCGGCCACGCCTAAGAGCAACGCCCCGCCGATGAGCAAGATCACCTTTCCCCAGTTCACGCCGCTAGCTGCCCCGCCACTAGGCGAGCCTTTTGTCACCGAAGGGTTGGGGTCGCTTTTGGTGTAGGCAATCTTGAGTTCAATTACCCTGTCCCGCTCCAGGTCGCTATAGCTGTAGTTGTAGTACTTGAAACCCTGAGCATCCGTCCCGATGGACGTGGTGGGTGGAGTAACCGAGAAGTTGCCGGCCTTGAGCGGCTGTTGCACCTCCAGTTGCAGGCTCTCTATGGCATAAGGGGCCTTGAACAGGTAGGTCATACTCTTGTCAGGGGTGCCTTCCAGAGGGTTGTAATAGAATTCCAGGTGGAAGGTGGGGATCGGCAGATTGTAGGTCACCAAGGCGTAGCCGTCGCCGGTGTCTTTCATCTCCCAGACCTCGCTCGTGTGCTGTCCGTCGGGATTTACCGCGCAGGCCGAGTTCATAGCCACCCCCTTAGGCACATAAAACTGTACCTGTCGGGGGAAAGGCCCTCCACTGAACTCGCCGGAGTATTGCACCAACACCCGCGGGTCGTCGTACTCCGGCCAGATGGCAATGCTCACGCGCTTGATCTTCAGGTCTTCGGCAGCCAGGCCAGGGGTCACGCTGCCGACCAGGGTCAGGAAGAAGGCCAGGATCGCCAGCCAGCGCCAGGACGGCATGTTGTCTCTCTCCTTCTACCTGCTACTCTACGGGCGGCGTGTCGGTTGGCCTGCCGTATTCCTGATACTTGGCGTCCAATTGTGCTCGCACCTCTTTCAGGGATAGCCCTTCCTTGCGCCAGGCCTCAGCGTCCAGGGCGATCTTGCCGCAGAGATCGCAGGTGGCCCCGTGTTCCTCAAAGCGACCATCAGGCTTGATGAAGCATTCCTTCAGGTTGCGATGCGGCGGATTGGCCGACTGGACACAACCGCAATAGCAGGGCATTTTCTCTAAAAAGACCGGCGAGCGCACCGCCAGGCGATATGACTCCAGGCTGGTGGCCGAGGTGTAGACAAAGGCGGGAAAGCTCCCCACTCTTTCCGACTTCCCACATCCGGCCAGCACCACTCCCAGCGCAGTAAGCATCAGCAGGGCGTATCTACCCTTCATTTCCTCAGTTTCGTCTCTTAGTGTCCATGCCTGGGGTTCATCGGCAAAAGGAACATGACCAGGTAGGCCAACGAGAAGAATCCCAGCAAGGCAAAATGCGGCCAGGCCGTGATCGCCGCTCTCCCCTCTCGCCTGACTATGCGCCAAAGGACGTAGGCAGAAGCACCAATGCCTATCGCCAGCACCATGATGGTCAGGACCGTCACCGTGCTGAAATCTGGGGGAGCGTCCGTCAACGCCTCCGGCACCAGGCTAATCGGGATGCCCAACTGGTTCAACGCCACCTGGATCGCCCTTGGCCCCTCCAAAAGAAGGTGCGAGAAGTTGTGCCCCAGGTGTCCAGAAAGGGCCAGGGGAATATAGGCGTAGCCAAAGCGGGCGAAGATGGTGGCCAGTCCTACGCCACTCAGCCGCCCTGAGACCCAGGCTGCCACCAGGTAGCTTCCCAGCCCCAGGGCGATGATCGCGCCAAAGGTAGCGGTGAAGGCGGCGTTGTAGCCTACCAGGGGGGTGTTTTCCACCACCGCCTTCATGTAATCGCCCCAGGGCAGGGTCATGTCTATGGTCTGTAAATAGACCAGGGCCACCATCAGCACCGCCAGGGCAGACTCGGCTACCAAGGGGTGGCGAAAGAGCCAAAGTTCCTGGCCCGGTGGGCGCAGTGCCAGGGCGATGGCCCCGCGCTGGCAGCTCTTCAGGCAATTCCCACAGAGATTGCAGTTGCGATTAGAGTCCATCGTCTGAGGGAACTCATAGAGCGGGCAACTGGCGTAGCAGGCCTTAGTCCTGCAGGTCTGGCATATGGCCTTATCCGCCCGTAGCTCCACCGCAGCGGTGGTGGCGTAGATGCCGGAGAGGGCCCCCAACGGGCAGAGATAGCGGCACCAGGCCCGCTGCCGGTAGAGGAGGCTCATCAGCACTGTACCGGCCATCAGGATGAGCAGGAGTACCCCTGTGGCCCTGGGTGAGCCGATGATGCTAAAGGTACGGTCCACCCAGGCCAGGGCGGCGAAGGTGAAGACCATGAGCCAGACACCGTAGCGTTTCAGCCAGGCTCCAGGCTGGCGCCCCGCGGCTAGGCCCAGCCGCGCTCCCAGCTCCTGAGCCTTGGAGCCGATGGCCCCCAGCGGACAGATAGCACACCAGGCTCGCCCAAGAAAGAGAAAACTCCAGGGCAAGAGCGGCCACCACAACGTCCAGGTCACTACCGTGGCAAAGTTGCGGGCCGGGCGGATCGTGCCAAAGAAGGCGAAGTACAAGACCAAGACCAGCCCCAGGACCGTGGCAATCTGAAAGATCGATGGCCAGAAACGGCGGTATGAGAAGGCCCTGAGAGGGTAGAAACGCAGCCGGCCACCCTTACTGGGTCGCGAGATAGACAGCAGCGTAGTTTTCAACTCTATGAATTCCCTCGAATGGCTAACGCGATAAATCTCCGCGTCTCTGTCTCCTAGCGTCCCTTACGGCTTCCCCCCAGGTGGTGGGATCCAGTTGGAGCGGACCCGCACCTCCTGGGTAGGCGAAACAGGATCGTTAGAATGCATGGCGATGACAAACAGGTGCGGCCCCCCCATCCCCTCGTGCATGGTGAAGGGCGCGGCGATAAAGCTGCTCTCCCCTGGTCTCAATGTCGTCGTACCGACGAACACCTCGGGTGGTCAGCACCCCTCTAGCGTTTTAGCGATGGCGGATGGCCGCATGGTCAGTGTGGCGTCACCCACATTGCGCACTGTCCAGGTAGCAACGACGTGCTGCTCGTAGACCAACGTCCCCAGGTCCAGATCAGGCTTCTCCACCTCCAAACGAGGGCCGCCAACATAGCTCGGCTTATAGCCGAGGGGTGGGGGTATGGGGGTGGCCATGGGACGGGGCGTCATGGTAGGCTTCAGCCAGATCGCGGTCACCGCCGGAACAGGCAGGGACGGTTGAACTGTTGCCGGCGCGGGCGACGAAGTGGTTGGTGACGGTGTCCGGTTCCCACGGCCGATCAAAACGGCGCCTACCAGAAAAAGCCCGCCGACCAGGCCGAAATAGGGCCACAAACGAGATGCCTTTGACGATTCACGTTTCTTGCTCTTATGGACCCGTTTGCCTGTACGCCCCTGCAGCGGGTGGTGATTCTTAGACATTCTTCTCCATCATCCTGCCTTTTTTCGCTCACCAATCGGAGACATCTATGGTGGATCGCCCGCCCGGGCCGGGCAGGCTCCCCCATCGGTCACGGATGGCACAGGTGGAATGGGGGAGCGCCCGGCGTCCTCGCCATCACCTCCCTTCCGCTTATCGTTGCGCCAGGAGCGCCTGGATGTCCTTCTCCAAGGCCTTCTTGCTCGTGGCCCCCAGGTATAGGCTGTAGATTGTCCCTTGCGGTGTGACGAAGACGCTGAGGGGATGCCCGGTCAGGCGGTAGGCCTGTATCACCTGGGCATCGGCCATCAGGTTAAGGTAGTTGACCTCGTTGGCCTGGACGAAGGCGCGTACGGTGGACACATCCTCATCGCCAGCGTCTATGGCCAGGATTACCAGGCCCTTCTCGCCATACTCTTTCTGGAGTTCGATGAGGGATGGAACCATCCCTCGGCACCACCTTCACCAGGTGGCCCAGAAAAAGAGCATCACCGGCTGCCCCCGGAATTGGGACAGGGTTACGGTGCGCCCGTCCAGGTCCTCGAGGCTGAAATCTGGCGCTTTGGCCCCTGGGTCGACGCCTTCCCCCCTCGTGGACGGCGATGGTGCCGAGGGGCCTAACCCCTCTTCGCCTGGTGTACTAGTTGCTGACAAAGGCACAGCGGCCGGCCGGACGCGCCCGGCAATAAGGCTCACAGCGCCGATGCCCACGAGCATGAGAATCAGGAGTACTATATAAAGACGCCGCCTGCCATCCTGCATGCCATAACCTCCTCACTCTCCTTCCACTATTTGGACGGCGCGACGCCGCGTTAGATAATAGGTCAAGGGTAGGGCAATGACCAGGGCGATCACCGCTCCATACCAATGTACTTCTAAGCGACCGATGTGCAGCAGGGAAGGATCCAGGCTGATCGTCATAGTATCATCACGTCAATCCAATCCAGAGCGCTATCCAACGCGGGGTGCCTCCTCCCGGACGAATAAACGGCCGTTTTCAACCTTGTGTTGGAACCGATCCAGGGGGCGCGGGGGAGGCCCAGAGATGACCTTCCCGGTGATGTCGAAGATGCCGGTGTGGCACGGGCAGAGGAATTGCCTGGCATCGGCCTCCCAACTATAGGGACAGCCCAGGTGGGTGCATTTGGGGTTGAAGACTACGAAACTGGAGTCTGCCTGGCGCACCACCCAGGCCGATCCCAGGCTGGAGGTCTCGATCCAGCCATCCTTGTGCTCCTTCAGATAGTGTACCCTGGCGGGCTCACCGGCCTTGAACTGATCCGTGGCGCCCACGTCGGCCCAGGGCTTTTCCTGCGTCTTCAGGGCCGGGGAGGCGACGTACCCCAGGAGGGGGACGCCCAGGGCGGCGGCGATGAAGGCGCCGATGGAGCCAATGGCCCAACTGAGGAACTGCCGACGGGTCGGGCCTCGCTCGCTCTGGCTTCTATCGAGCGTCACGGATTCGTGATTCGCCAAGTAGCATTGAAAAGCCTTGAGATTGTCTTGTGCTGACATTTTTCTCTCCTCTTCTTCGTAACGACCGGTGGTCGGTCGCTAAATGGCACCGAGGCGATCTCGGCGTGTGAGAGTCAATCCGGGATAAAGACGCCGCCTGCCATCCTACATACCATAATCTCCTCCGCAGGTAGTACAGTGCAGGGTAGGAGGCCAATCACATTGACCGCCTCGGGCGCCCAATACGATTGGGCTTCTACCCGCTAGGTTGAACGGTGCGACGCCGCGTCAGATAACAGGCCAGGGGCAGGGCAATGACCACCACAGCAAGCCCAATCACCTGGGCCTGGCGCAGCCCAAAGAGCGCGATGGTGTCCTCCCGCAGGAATGAGATGAAGACCCGCCCGGCAGAATAGATGGCAAGGTAGAGCAGAAAGAGCACCCCGTCGGTCTGGAAGCGTTTGCGCATTGCCCAGACCGCAGCGAAGATGACCAGTGTCCAGAGAAGCTCGTAGGCCTGGGCGGGATGGCGAGGGACGTCGTTTATAGGAGCCATGCTATACGGGCTCGTCCAGACCACTCCCCAGGGGAGAGCGGTACGTGTGCCGTAGTTGCAGCCATTGATCAGGCAGCCGATGCGCCCGATGGCCTGACCCAGGGGCAGGGCGGGGGCCGCCACGTCAGCCAGTTTCCAGAATGAGACCTTGTTCCAGAGACTATAGGCCGCCACCGCCACCAGGCCACCCACCAGGGCCCCATAGATGGCCAAGCCGCTGAAGCGCAAGCTGAGGATCTCACCAGGGTTTTGGGAATAATAGCCCCAAAAGTCCAGGATATGGAAGGCCCGCGCTCCCAGGAACCCGACAATAATGGCCCACGTGGCTGCGTCGTATATGAGGCCGGTGGCTATGTCCTTGCGCTTGGCCTCCCTGAGGGCGATGAAAAGACCCGCGACAACCCCCAGAGCGATCATTGCGCCGTACCAGCGCACCTCCAAATGGCCGATGCGCAGCAGCACCGGGTCAATGGCGAGGGTGTACATGCAAAGTGCTCCAGACGTTTAACGAAAAGAATAGCCTATCATGAAGCTTGACTGACATGCAGATGAGTGGGGAGGCGGCCCTGTCTGCCGACCGCCTCCCGTCGCGATTGGAAATCGCCCCTACGTGCGGTGTTACATCGCTAGCAGCAGCCGTGGCCGCCGTGTCCGTGGCCACCGTGGCCCATCTCCATCTTCTTGCCCAGATACTTCTCCGGCTCCTTCTCGAACGACTTTTTGCAGCCGGCCGAGCAGAAGTAGTAGGTCACGCCTTTGTAGGCGGATGTGGCGGCGGCCTTCTTCTCATCCACCGCCATGCCGCAAACCGGGTCCTTCGCCATCGTGTTCACCTCCTTCCAGTCTTTCGATCATCACTCGCAGCCCCTCAAAGCCGACGATGCGCACCACCTCACCACACCGGATCGGCTGGTCGGCTATCGCCATCCACAACTCACCGCGATAGCGGATCAGCCCTTCCGAGGCGATGTCCTCCATAACCGTAGCCGTCGCTCCGATCATCGCTTCCGGGCCGGTCGCCACCGGCGCACACAGGCTCTTCCAAACCGCTACGTAGAGGCCCAACGAGCCGATAGCCACCACAGCATACAGGGGCAGAGCGAGCGGAAGCGGCAACAGCGCGAAGAGGGCGAGGCCGAAGGCCGGCGCGAACAAAAGGATATGACACCACATGACAAGAGTCCCACGGAGCTTTCAGCATGCTTATTCTCCCCAAGGCACATCCTTCGGCCAGGCGCAGAGCGCATAGCATGCTGCCATCATAACGATGAACAGCCCGGCCGCGCTGGTAAGGGCAACCTGCAGGCCGAAGAAAGGCCAGACAAAGATGCCGATCAGAGGCAGCGTGCACAGCCACACTATGATGGTCATCAACATGGGTACTGACTGGACCTGCGGTCTATGCATTGCCACTCCCCTCCCGTCCGTATGCCAGCATCCCCCATCTGAGTGGATTTGAGATTGCACACCTATGCCCGGTAACGCTTCTTAAATCGTGACGTGACCAGCGGCATGGTGACAATCATCGAGAGCAGGAAGACCCAGGCAGCGCCGCCGAAACGCGCCACGTCGCTGTATGTGCCGACCAGCGTCGCGGTGACCAGAAAGGCCAGCGCCACGGTCAGCGAAATTCCAGTGTAGGTGGCCGCGCTGAGCAGCGCGACCTTGCGTTCCAAAGCTCCCATCGTTGGCCTCACTTCCCTCCGCCACCGGCCGACGCCGGGGCGAGTTGTCGCGGCGCCACCTGGCGCTTTCTCTCCTCCTTGCGAATGCTCGGCACAAAGCCGCGCATCAACAAGGTATTCAGTGTCACCGTCACCGAACTGATCGCCATCAGGAAGGCCGCCCATTCCGGGCTGACCACGAGTTTGAAGATTGGGTACAGCAGCCCCGCTCCGACCGGGATGCTCAACGTATTATAGACGAACGCCCAGAAGAGGTTCTGCTTCACCTTGCGCATCGTCGCCTTGGCCACCTCGATAGCGACGACGACATCGCGCAAATCCTCTTTGATGAGGATGACGTGGCCGGTCTCTTTGGCGACGTCGGTGCCAGAGCCAATCGCCATGCCCACGTCAGACTGGGCCAGCGCGGGGGCATCGTTCACGCCGTCCCCCACCATCGCCACCTTCAAGCCCTGCGCCTGCAGCTTTTTCACTTCCTCGGCCTTGTCCTGGGGCAGCACTTCAGCCAGCACGCGGTCAATGCCCACCTGTTTCGCGATCGCTTCCGCGGTGCGCCGATTGTCACCGGTGATCATCACCACTTGCAGCCCCAACCGGTGCAAACGCTGAATCGCCTCGACCGAATAGTCTTTCAGGGTGTCCGCGACGGCAAGCAAGCCCACCAGTTTCATGTCTCCAGTCTCACGTCTCACGTCTTGACTTGGGACACGGGACGTAAGACCGGAGAGGGCCAGAAACATCACCGTCTTGCCATCCTTCTCCAACGCCTCGGCCTGAGGTAGCAGGGCCGTAATGTCCACACCGCGCTCGCGCATCAACTTGCGGTTGCCCAGCAGGATCTCGCGTCCGTCGAACCTGGCCTCGACCCCGTGGCCAGGAATGGCGTTGAACGACTCGGCGCTGGGAATCGGCAGCCCCTGCGCCTTGGCCCCGCGGACGATGGCCTCGCCCAGCGGATGCTCTGAGTTCTTCTCGGCGATGGCGGCCCACCGCAGGACTTCGCCGATGACCGCTGGCTGGTGGCCGATAGCCTTGCTATCTACTGCCTGCCCTCGGCTATCTGCCACCGCGTCGGTCACCGACGGCTCACCCTTCGTCAGCGTCCCGGTCTTATCAAAGATGATCGTCTGCAATTTCGAAGCATTCTCGATGGCTTCTGCGCTTTTGAACAACACGCCGTGCTCGGCGGCCTTGCCTGTGCCGGCCATCATCGCGCTGGGCGTCGCCAATCCCACCGCGCACGGGCAGGAGATCACCAGCACTGTCACGCTCAGGAGCAGCGAGAAGCCAAACACGCCGATCTCGCCAAGTTTGTAGGGCGAGAGGATGAACGCGCTGCGGGGATCAAAGAAGAGATTGTAGCCCACGAAGAACCAGAAAACGAACACAACCACCGCCAGGATATGCACGCCCAAGATGAAATGCCCAGCCACCCAGTCGGCTAACTTTTGGATCGGGGCTTTGCTCGCCTGGGCGCCCTCGACCAACTT
>JBFMCB010000091.1:0-12141 GCA_040754915.1 Chloroflexota bacterium
GCCAGCAACGGATCATCGACCTGGAGAGAGCGGCGAGACAAGGCCCAGAGTCAAATGGCGGGGACGGGTAGCCACCTGCCCCGGCGTCCCCGGCGGGATGAACCCACCAGCATTGTGTTTTTCGGTCTCATCGCTGGTTCTACCTCTGCCAGACCACCAGGTGATCGGCACCGCCTGCCGTCTTGGACCGCGCTAACGTGCGCCAGTCGTAGACTCCCACGACGATGTTGGCCAGATCCGGGGGCCGGGGCAGGCGGTAGCCGTCCAGCACCATAGTGCCCGGGGACCAGGTAGAGGTGGGCAACAGGCCACCCACCGGGTAGGTGTCTTTTTGAGCGATCAGGTGACCTGAGGCATCCAAAAGATGCACGAAGACCGTATAGTCTCGATCTAGCCTGCCATCTGCCCACCAGCGCAAAGTCAAGGTGACCTCCCCAGAGTGCTCCTCCGTGCCGGCTAGGTCGTAGCCTAATAGCCGAAGACCATTGTCGAAGGCCACATCGCTTTGGTGGGCGGCCGGCGACGG
Source organism: Chloroflexota bacterium (assembly GCA_040754915.1). Classification (GTDB taxonomy): domain Bacteria; phylum Chloroflexota; class DTOL01; order DTOL01; family JACQYG01; genus JACQYG01. The sequence goes on from JBFMCB010000091.1 coordinate 527, forward strand.
CTCGGCCAGATGAACCGGCAATAAAATTGGCTCCCCCAGGTTGGCCAGAGAACTGCCCTGCTGAACATAGGCCCCCACCCGGGCGTAAGCCGTACCCCGGGGCAGGCGAAAGCGGCCCTGCATCAGGATATTTGGCGCCCAACGAGTAGGTGGAAAGGTGTAGATCGCCTCGTCATACGGGGCCTTATCAGCTTGGCCCAGGGACTCGCCAGCCGCATTAAAGAAATGGGCAAAGGTGGAGAAGTCCTGGGTCACCGCTGACTGGGGCAGCCAGTACAGGCTGAGCACATTGCCCCGAACCCAAAAGCCGACAATCACCATGCTCCCGCCAAGTCCACGGGGGAACGGGAACACGTGGGGCGAGTTCAAGGACACCTTTTCCAGGCCTGGGGACACCGTTTGGAAGACGTAGGACGCCGGAAAGCGACTCAAAAGAGCCCCGGGGCCAGTGTAAACGTAGATCGTTCGCCCTCCATTGATCGCAGCCAGCAAGCGGTCATACTCCGCTTTGGCGTTCAAGTGTATGGGCACTATCTCCAGGTCCCGGCGCAGGCCCTCCACCGCCTGCAGGTAGCGGACCGCAGTGGCGGTCTCCCACTCGCACTGAACCATGGCGTTGGTCTCCACAACCTGGGCGGCCAGGCCCCGGGCCTGACCCTCGATGCCCCTCTCTAGGGCCACAACCTCTCCCAGCACCAGGCTCCGGTGGGACAATGGCACCAGGGATAGGCCCAGCGCTAACGTTGTGGCTACCAGGCGCCACAGCTTTGGCAGCCTGGTGATCCAAAGCCCAAGCCCTCCCAACCCCAGGGCCAATACCACGATAATGGGTATGGCAAATACCTCCACATCAGGCACCCAATAGACCAGGGCAAAGGCCAGATTAGCCACACCGATGGCTAACAATAACACCTCAAACCACCTGCTCGCCCTCACCTTTGTCATCAGCCCCAACCCCACAAGGGCTAAGGCCAGGCTCGCCACACCCAACTGTCTCTCAGGAATGAGCCAGAGGACCTCGGCCCAACGTACCTCCCTTCCCAGGGAGCCAGCGAACGTGCGGCCCATGACGGTGTTCCAGAATACATCGCTGGCCGAAATGCCCTGGGGCAAAAGACGAAGAAAGACATAGGCATAAAGCGTCTGAGGGAGCAGGGCAACTGCCGTTACTCTGGCGCCGAGGGCAAACCGGCTCTGCCAGGCATCCGGCAAACTCCGCCGCACCATCCAAACCGTGAGCAGGAGGGCCGGCAACAGCAGGACTGTGGTGCGATGGTGGGCTAAACTCAGCCCCACTATGAAAAAGAGGAGCATCAGTCGGCCATGCCGCCGGCTCGCCGAGGCTTGGGCAAGATCTCCAGCTAGGTCGATCATCAGATAAGAGACCAATGCGAGAAAGAGGGCGTTGAGGCTATACACCTCAGCTACGCTGCTCTGACTCCAGAGGGCCGGGGCGAGGGCAAAAAGGAAGCAGGCGGCAGCGGCCAACGCGTCGCTACGGGCGTAGCGTCGGGCGGTCAGGAAAATCACCGCCGCCGCTGCCGCACCATAGACTGCCGAGAGGAGATTCAGTGCTGCGGCAGGGGTCAGGAAAAACCAGAGCCTGACCCAAAGAGCGCCAATCAGGACGTACAGGGGATAGCCGGTCGGGTGGGGCACGGATAGGGTAGCCACTGCCAGCTGGAATTCCCCGCTATCTCCCGCGAGCATCCCGCCGGCCACGGTGGTGGAGAAGACCATGAGGACCAGGATAAATACCAGGAAGGCGCGGAAGGCCGGGTTGACGCTGGTCCGGCGAATGAAAATCCTGGCCCAGGTCGGGGACACCCCCGGACGAGATGAGATGAACGTGGGTTGCCTCGTCATGGCCTGATCCGCTGCCCGATTATAACACGGCCGCGCCTAATCAGCAACGGTCGGTTGTGCGGGGGCCAGGACAGGTAGTGGCATAATCGTAGCCGAGTTGGGCCACAAAAGGCAGTTCTTGGCCCACCAGTTCATGGAGACCACTCAGGGCAGCCCAAACAGTCAAGCCCGCTGGATTCCTTTCCAGTTAAGAACGCTGAAAAGCTCTTCGCTGCCCTGTCTCGGCTAGCCAACAAAAGAAAATGGCGGGCACTATGGCCCGCCCCAGTTCGCGTCACCATGGCTACGTTCAGTCGTCATCCTTCTCGTGAGTATCCTCCAGCTCCGGGGTCTCGTGCTTCTCCGGGGACTTGGTGGGCTCCGCCTTCTTTATCTCCGGCGTCTCGGCGTACTTGGGTTCCTCGGTCTCCTTCTCATGAGCCTCCTCGGCCTCAGGGGTCTTGGTCTCCTTGGGCCCCTCCACCTCGATGGACAAGGCCAGAAGGGTGCCATCGGCCCTAAGCAGTGCCTCCACCTCGGCTACGGCACCGACCTCCGCCTTCCTGCCCTCGAACTTGGTGCCGGCATCGATGTACACCGTCCAATCGCCCACGACCCAGCTCGAGCCGTTCATGCCGGATATGACGCCCTTGAATTCAACCTTGACCCCGGCCTCGGGGGTCTTGGTCTCCTTGGGCCTCTCTACCTCGATGGACAAGGCCAGGAGGGTGCCATCGGCCCTAAGCAGCGCCTCCACCTCGGCTACGGCACCGACCTCCGCCTTCCTTCCCTCGAACTTGGTGCCGGCATCGAAGTACACCGTCCGCCCACCCACGACCCAGCTCGAGGCACCGATGCTGGAGATTACGCCCTTGAATTCAACCTTGATCTGGGCCACCGGGGTGGCCGTGCTCACCGCGGTGGGCGTAACCGTTACTGCTTCGCTCACCGTCAGTCCCTGGGGCGGGGCCGCTGCCCCACCGCTCAGCGCGACGATGGCCGCCAGGATCGCAGCCAGGGCCTGCCGCAAATAGTCCAACATTTCGTCTCTCCAAATTCATTTTTTGTCCGAGGGTCAATATGAATTTGTCCCTTTGACATCCTATATAACGGCGAAACCTCGCTGCGGATACGGGGTGTGCCAGCTCTTATTCGCAATCTGCAAAAACAGAAGCTAGGCGACCAGCGGCTGCCCAAGCACCACCGCCTATTGCGCTTTTAGCTGGACACTGGGGTGGAATTGATACCTTATGATTTCTGCCGCTGCCACCACCATACGATTGCGCCGACGGTCAGTGCTTCGATCATCGTCAGGGCGACGAGTGCGACCGCTGTATCAAACCAAAACGGCAAGGGATAGAATTGGATGAGACTGTCGGAATAATTAAACCGCCAGGAGTCACCCTCAAAAAAGACGCGATGAAAAGCGGTAAAGAATGTATTGAAGGCGATGACGGCAAACAGCCCCAGCACGCCGAACAGTGCCAGTGTCAGCAGTGTGCCGCCTAACAAACCGCGCGCCGCCAGCGCCCGCGTCGCGCGCGACCATGCCAGCGCGATCAGCGCGATCAAAAGCAGCACGCCCTCCACCGCGTGAAAAACCGTGACCTTCGCCACCAACTCGCGTACGTCCACCATGTGTTTGATCTCGCGCTCGTTGTACACACCGAGCGCTTTGAAGTGCTCGAAACTGAGATTGCCGCGAACGTATTCGATGCTCGCTGCCGCGTTAGCGCGGCGTTCTGCGTCGTTGAAGCGATCCGCTTTGGGAAAACCGGGCTTGCCGTATTCAAAATCCAAATAGCTCGGCGTCATAAAAACGTAGAGGTTCGAGAGAATCAGGAACGGCGGAATGCCGATGACGACCAGCGCGACGAGCAGGTTGGTCAACCAGCGCGGCATAATGCCCTCCAAAAACAACTAAGTGAAGACTACACCTTCTGGCCGGTTGGAAGCTTTCCGATGCTCAGGAGGGGATACCGATGCCCCTATAACCCCAGCGTAACCGATACCTGGCGGCAATGGGGGGGCAGGTGCACGGTCTTCCCCGTAGCCTCGCCGCCCACGCCGTCCACCACGATCCCTTTGGCTTCCGCCGTCAGGTTCAGCTCGATGTCTAGCGGTGGCCGCCGGAAGGCACAGTCAAGGCTCAGCTTGACCTGGTTGCCGCGAAGGCTCATCTGGAAGCTCACCGGGCCGAAATAGCTGGGGGCGTTGGCCACTTGCAGGCAGCCTCCGCTCTTGAGCCAGCCCTGGGGCATGGCCGGAGTCAGCACCAGGGTGGCCCCATCTTCAAAAAAGAGCAGGTTGCGCACCAAGAGCAGGAAGTCAGCGGTGGCCCAGCCGTGGTGTCCGTCGCCCACACCGCCACCCCTGGTCAAGGGGTTTATGCCGGCGGCCCAGGTGTAAGTGGGCGTGGCATGCCGGAGCAACCAGTCTATTATGGGCAGGGCCTCCCCAGAGCGGCGAAAGATGTGGCATTGGGCGATGTGCATGTTGAGATACGTCCCGAAGGCGGAATGGCCCACGTCGTGGAACAGGACGTCTTCTACGAAACACCGCTCCTTGAGCGCGGCCAGAGTGGCCAGCACGCGACGGTCATCGGGCTCCAAGAGCCGCAACGGATAAAGGGAGCACAGGGAGCCCACGGCAGCGGAATCAAACTGCCGGCAGGGCGAAGCGGTCAAGAGCGGCGCCCCCAGCCTTTCTTCCATGTTAGCCAATGAGCGCTCCACGTCATCCTTGAAGGCCCGGTAGGTGGCCTGAAGGCCACGGAGATTTTCGGCATCGCCCAGGACCTGGGTGGCATAAGCGGCTTCCTGCAGGCCGGCCAGGCACCAGAAGTTGTCCCAGTAGAAATAGTCGTTGGGCCCGAGATGCGCTTCCGCCGTGCCCGGCGGCAGGAGGCCGTAGTGCGGGGAGGGCTCCCTCTTGGTGGTCTCTCGTTTTTTCCTGATCCAGGCCGCGCCCTTGAGTATTGATGGGTAGACCTGGGCCAGAAAAGGCTGGTCGCCGGTTAGACGATAGTGCTGCACCAGGGCCCAGATGGCCTGACCGTTGGCGTCCCATCCCCCGTTTTGGGAGATGAAGAGCCCGTCCGCCCGCTGGCGTCCGGGATAGGTAGCCAGTACCTGTCGGGCTTCGCTCGGATACCCAACCCGGTCCAGGGCTGCCACCAGATAGGCGGCGTCCCGGAACCGGAAATCGTGGCCGGTGTAGGGCCCGGGGGTGATGTCCTTGCCGTCGTGGAACATCAAGAGGTAGGCCACATTGGCCTCGAAGGCCTCCTGCATCCGGGCCTCAGGCAGCTTCAGCCTCATTCCCTGAGCGAGCTTGTCCTGCCAGAGGCGCTGGGCCTCCGCCTTGAAGGCCCTGTAGTTCCGGGCGAAGCGCAGGGGCTTTGCCGCCAGGGCCCTGGCTTTGGTTGGAACCAGGGGCATAGCCGCGTAGAAGGACCTGCTCTCGCCCCGGGCCATTCGCAGGGGATAGGCAGCCACGCCGTTGGCCAGGCCGGCCGGGCACCTGATCGAGTGACTTTCCCTGAGCGTGGGAAGCCGAAGAGCCACGTCGCCCTCTTGCAGGGTGGAGACCTCGATCTGGGCCGGCGGCGTCAGGGCCAGGGCCAGATTGCCGTCCACCAGAAAGGCATCATCGGCGAACTCCAGGGAATGCACCAGGCTCAGTCCCTCAGGGTTGTAGGGGCGCAGGGCGAAATAGAAGATCGCCTCCGAGGATTCCGACTCCAGGTTGGCCACCGCCACTTCCTGGAAAAGCCATTCGCCGCCTTCCACTTGGGTGGCAAAGGCCTGGGCCCGGACTCCTAAGCCCGCTTCCTGGAACTCGGTGACGACGCAGGGCGGCTCCAACAATACACGCTGCTTCACGCCCTTCAGCCGGGAGGGGGCCAGGAGCCGGCCACCGGCCAGGAGCCAGAAGTCCAGGGACCAGCCGTTGAACCAGGGGGTCAGGAGGCCCCGGGGGTCCACGATGGCCTCCCGGTCGGCGGCCAAGTTGCCCAGGGAGGTCCAGTCCCGGTGGGTCACGTTCAGAGAGAGAAGGCCCTGGCCTCGGGGGATGAAGCTGGTGCTCTGGGGGTCGTACTGTGCCTGGGCCCAGTAGGGGAGCACCCCGGCCCGGTTGAGTTCCAGGACGGCGCTATTGAGCCAGGCTCGCCCAATAAGGTGGGCTTCGATAGAGATGCACTCCCGAGAGATGCCCACCGGCGAGGGGTGGCCGATCTTGTCTTTGGCCTGCAGGTAGGCCAGGACGGCCGACGGGACGCCCAAGCGGCCGACGATAAGTCGTCCCAGGGACCACACGAGGCCCATCTTCACGCCTCTTGCTGGGCCTCCAGCTCCAGAAGGTATTCCAGCGATGGGATCTCACGGCCAAAGACCAGGCGCTCCACCTCCCGGCGGCGTTCCTCGGGGATCTGGACGTACAGGCCCCTGGCCTCCACCGCCACCGTGCCGTCCTCCAGCACTATCCGCCCGGTGGCGGTCATGGTGCGCCCGCGCACCTCTTGTATCCGGCCGGTAACGCGGATCTTCTGGCCGATGGGCACCGGTGCGCGGTAGGTGACCTCCATCCTGGCGGTGACCATCCACAGGCTCTTCAGAAAGGCAGCCCGGCCGATGGTCTCGTCCAGGATGGTGCTCTGGAGGCCACCGTGCATGACCCCGGGATAGCCCTGGTGCTCTTCCCGCGGCACGAACTCAGTGAAGATCTCCTCGCCGTCTACGTAGAACTCGGCATGGAAGCCGATGGGATTATTGCCGCCACAGACGAAGCACATCTTGGAGCCAGGCTGTTTGATCATGATGATCACTCCGATTGGATTTTGCCCTGGAATTCCCGAGCCAACTGCTTGTACATCTCAGGGGGCATCTTGGCCTGGCCGCTGGCCCGGCGCATGAAGTTCTTCAGGTCTTTGGAGAGGATCACTGGTACCGTGGGGTCTTCCAGCACCAGGGTAGCGTTGGCGTGCGCGAACACCGCCACCCCCTGGATCGGGACGGCCTGGGCATCCACGTCAGGGACGTGTTCGGCGATGTACTTGGTCATGGCCGCGGCGTCGCGGTTGGCGTCCCTGGTGGGATTGCCCAGGGGTTCGCCGAAGAGGGCTTGCAGGAGACGGAAGCGCCCGCCGCGGCGCTTCCATTTGTCGCCCTGGCAGTGGATCTCCCCGTCATGGAGCCGGGGCTCGAAGACGAAGATGCCGGTGGGGGTCAGGAGCACGTGGTCGGCGGGCAAGTAATAGTTGAACAGGCGATAGCGGTCGTCAATGCCTTTCAGGGCTCGGGCCAGTACCTGATCCAGGCGGAGCTTGCCGCCCCAGCGTCTGGTATTTAGCATCCCGATATTAAAGAGCAAAAGTCCGCTCAACATGGCGGCATACGCCCAGACCAGGTACCGCACGTCCAGGGAGATCAACACCGAGGCGACCAGGAGCCCAAAGCCACCCAGGGAAGCGTATTTCCCCAGGGTGGCTCGCCGCTTCACCAGGGCCTCGTTGGTGTAGGTTTGCATTCAGCCTTTCTCCATAGCTTTACTCGCAATGCCAGGCTTTTCACCTGAGCCGCAACCGCCCGGGCCTCAGGCCCCTGGCCACCAATGTCACACGCGCCCTAGCACCAGGCAGGCGTTTTGCCCGCCCAGGCCGAAGGAGTTGGAGAGTGCCACGTCCACCCGGGCCGGGCGGGCCACGTTCGGCACGTAATCCAGGTCGCACTGCGGGTCCGGAGTCTCGTAATTGACCGTGGGATGAATCAGGTTGTGGTGAATGGTCAAGGCGCAGGCGATGGCCTCGATGGCCCCGGCGCCGCCCATAGCGTGGCCGATCATGGACTTGGTGGAGCTGATGGGCACCTTGTAGGCATGCTCGCCGAAGACCTGCTTGATAGCCAGGGTCTCCACGGCATCGTTGATCGGCGTGGACGTGCCGTGGGCATTGATGTAGTCTACTTCTTCTGGCCTTATTCCCGCATCCACCAGGGACCAAAGCATGGCCCGGATGGCCCCCTTCCCCTCCGGGTCCGGGGCCGCCAGGTGGTAGGCATCCGAGGAGCTGGCGTGGCCCAGCACTTCGACGTAGATGCGTGCCCCCCGGGCCCGGGCGTGTTCCAACTCCTCCAGGATCACAATCCCCGCTCCCTCGCCAAGCACAAAGCCGTCGCGGTGCAGGTCGAAGGGGCGGCTGGCCCTTTCGGGCTCGTCGTTGCGGGTGGTGAGGGCCCGCATCACGCAGAAGGCGGCGATGCCTATCTCCACCACGATGGCCTCGGTGCCACCAGCGATGATGGTGTCAGCGGCCCCCCGGCGGATGACGTCAGCCGCCTCCCCGATAGCCTGGGTGCCGGTAGCACAGGCGGTGGATATGGAATTCGTGTAGCCCTTGGCCCCGAAGGTATAGCTGACCTGAAAGCTGGGCATGTTGGGCAGGATAGTGGTGCCGAAGAAGGGGCTCAGGCGTAGGCCGCCCTTTTCCAACATAACCTTGTGGCCCTCGATGCCCTCGGAGAAGCCGCCCACCGACGTTCCCACCAGCACCCCGGTGCGCTCGTACTCCTCCAAGGGGGTTTTTATCCCCGCGTCCTCCAGGGCCATCTGGGCAGCGGACAGGGCCAGTTGAGAGCAGCGGGACATGCGCCGGGCCTCTTTGATATCCATGTAGTTGCGCGGATCGAAACCCTTCACCTCGGCAGCGACCCGGGTGGGATAGGCGCTGGCGTCAAAGGAGGTTATCGGGCCTACCCCGCTCCGACCCTGGATCAGCCCATCCCAGAGATCCGCGACGGTGAGCCCCAGGGGGGTTACCGCCCCCATGCCGGTGATAACCACGCGACGGGATTTACGCATCGGTTACCTCACACCCTCTCTGATCGCTTCCACCAGCTTCCGGTCCACGGCCTCCTTGGCCACCCTGACGGCATTCTTGATGGCGTAGGCATTGGAGCGGCCGTGGGCCACGATCACCACACCGTCCACTCCCAGGAGCGGCCCACCACCGTACTCAGAGTAGTCCAGGCGTTTCCGCAAGGCCTCAAAGGCCGGCTTAGCCAGCATCGCCCCCGCCGTCGCCAGGGGCCGCTTCTTGATCTCTTCTTTCAGGAAACCAACCAGCATCTCCGCCACGCCCTCGGAGAGCTTGATCATCACGTTGCCGGTGAAGCCATCGGTGACGGCCACGTCAGCCAGGCCCAGAGGCACGTCTTTCCCTTCCACGTTGCCGACGAAGTTGAGCTCGCTCTGTTTCAGGAGCTGGTAGGCGTCCCGGGCCAGCATCGAGCCCTTGCCCTCCTCCTCGCCGTTGGAGACCAGGCCGACCCGGGGGTTCGGGACTCCGAAGACTCTCTCCCAGTAGGCCGAGCCCATGATGGCGAATTGCAGGAGGTATTCCGGCTTGCAGTCGGTATTGACGCCGATGTCCAGGAGAAAGCACTTGCCGCGGACGGTGGGATATACCGTCCCCAGGGCCGGGCGCTCGATGCCCTTGATGCGGCCCAGGTTGAAGAGGGCGGCGGCCATCACCGCGCCGGAGTTCCCGGCGGAGACAAAGGCCTGGGCCTGGCCCGCCTGCACCAGCTTCATGCCCACGTTCAGGGAGGAGTCTTTTTTCTCTTTGACCGCCAGGGTGTGCTCCTCCATCTCCACCACCTGGGAGGCGTGGACGATGGGCAAGCTCAGGCCAGCGAGGTCATATTTTTCCAGCTCCGGCTCCAGGGTATCCTGACGGCCTACCAGGATGATCTCCGCGCCGTACTCCCGGGCCGCCTGCACCGCCCCTTCTACCACGACAGCGGGTGCGCGATCTCCCCCCATAGCATCCAGAACGATCTTCATTTACTACTCCTTGATGGCTGTTTCCGATCACCACCGGCGAGACCAGGCCTTACAGCTCACGCGGCACTGGTTACCGTCTTGCGGGCTGAACCAGCAGCTTTAATTGACAAGGACTAGGAGTCTGTCGGGATAATAGATTTGCCATGTATCATGAGAGCAAGAAACAAGCTCTTCTCGGGAAGGTGTGCCGCACTGTCGGAGTGCAGCCTTCAGGCTGCCTGTGTTGGAGATCATCGCGCTCCAGGCAATCGATACCCGGGTAACGTTGCCAGCAATCGGCCAGCCATTGGCAGGCTGAAGCCTGCACTCCAGTTATTTTGACGCCTGCCATTGGCAGGCTCTTGACTGCACTCCAGTTATTTTGTTTAGAGAGAGGATTTCTCCGACAGACTCCTAGACTGCGAGGCCGATGGGGGAAACAGATGCCTCACTGGATATGCATCTGCTCCCCTCGTAACGAAGGTCCGGTGTCTAGGCGAGCACGACCTCGATCGGCAAACGTGTGCCGGTCTCTTCTGTGTCCTTAGCGGCGGCGGCAGGAAGGTAATTAAGCTTTTCGAAGCCTATGACTTTGCCGTGCCGGTCCTTCTTTAGGATTACCTCCTCTCCCGTCTCCTCACAGATGTACTCGTCCTTTGGGTTCCCGAACCAGACATCCAGGGTATTCCCCTTGCGGTCATAAATGACGATCACCTTTTCCATACCAGTTTCCCTTCCTTGATCTTATCCGTTGGATATGCAATGGTCACCTGTGATGGAGATGGCCTTACCAAGGCAAGATTGGGCAAGGATATGAATCATCTGCTAGTCCCCATAGCCAGCGAATCGGTATTCCTTTCTCTCCCCTCCTACGTCCACGGCTATCTCCCAGGTTGGGGCCCACACTAGTGCAAAGGTTTCCAGGCGGATAGCGGCCTGGGAGGGGCGAAAACGCTTCTCCTCCAGTTCGGCGATGCCTTCCTGGTACCTGTCCTGGATCTTAACCACGGCATCGTCGCGCTCTTCGGTGAGCCTGGCGATCTGTTCCTTGAGGTTCTCGACCTCAGCCTGGCGCTCCTCCACCGCCATGCGGGCCTGGTCAGCCATGCGCTGCTTGGAGGCGGCGGTGGAGACGGCCCGGGTGGGCCGCTTGCCCAGGAGGAGGCTGAAGCCGGATTCGACGATGGAGATGGTCGATTCCCGCTTCTTGGCGTCCCAAAGGGCCTGCTTGTCGGCCAGGTCGCGCTGGGCCCGCTCCAGCTTGTCCTGCAGGCGGACCAGTTGGGTTTGATAACGGGACCGCACCTTCTCGGCCTCGCCGTCGGAGAGCTCCCGAGCCCTGGCCTGAAGCCGGGCCAGGAAGTCTCCCCTGGCTTCGGTTACTTCAGAATACATCTCGAGCCGCGCATTGTAAAGTAACGTGAGCACCTGGCTGCGCTCCAGGTATCCCCGGAAGCCGTCCTGTAACCGCCGGACCCCAACTGCTGCCTTGACCTCCTCGCTGACCCCGGCGAAGACCCCCTCGGGCCGGGGCTGATAGCTAAGGCCCTGAGGATCTACCTTAAGGCTCTCGTTACCCCAGTCGAAGATACGGTCGTCTTCGCTTGCCGAAATAGCCCGGCTCACCGATCCGGTGTGGAAGAGGTCAGGCACACGGCTCTTGAAGTCTACCTTGGCCGCGCCGTACACGTGCGGGCGGTAGACCAAGTGGCTTTCGAGGAGTTTCACTGGGAAAGAGGTCTCCCGCCGTAGGTTGTCGCAATAGCCCTCGGGGAAGACCCTGGGCTCCAGGTACAAAATGCTCAGCGAGGACGGCAATTGTGGTGGCACTTTGGCATATGGCGTGGCGGTGGAAGGGGCTAGGGGGTAAGTGGTAGGAGACAGGCGAAGGGGGATAGGGGTCGAGATCGCTGCGGCGGCGGGCACCATCTTTTTCAGAGAGCGGATCT
>JBFMCB010000092.1:0-12075 GCA_040754915.1 Chloroflexota bacterium
GGCGCTCATTGACCTGGCCCGGGCGCGGGTGCGGGAGAGGTTCGGCCTGGAGCTGGAACTGGAAATCAAGCTGGTGGGGGAGTGGTAGGTGGTAGGTAGCAGGCTGCAATCACCCGTCAGCCGTCTGCCGATTAGTCTATAGTCTCACCGAGGTGTCCTTTTGAAGCGCAAGATCCGTGTGGGGGTGGTCTTCGGCGGCAGGTCCGCGGAGCACGAGGTCTCTCTGACCTCGGCAACGGCCGTCATGGGGGCCCTGGATAAAGAGAAATACGAGGTCGTTCCCATCGGCGTGACCAGGAACGGCCGGTGGCTTACGTCGGGCGACCCGCTGAAAGCGCTGAAGGAGGGCAACCTCTTCGCCAGTAAAGAAATGGCTCTCCTTGGCGACCCGGGCTTATCGACTAGGAAAGAAAAGGGCCAACCGCGAGCGCTGGCAGTGGTGGAGCAGATCGACGTGCTCTTTCCGGTGTTGCATGGTCCCTACGGCGAGGATGGGACAGTGCAGGGCCTGTTCGAGCTGGCTGGCCTGCCCTACGTGGGCGCAGGGGTCCTGGCCAGTGCCCTGGGCATGGACAAGGCGGTGATGAAGGCCGTCTTCCGCCAGCATGGTCTGCCGGTCCTGGACCATGTGGTCATCAAGCGCCGGGACTGGGAGCGCAACCCGGAGAGCGCGATTCAGCGAGTAGAGGATGCCCTGGACTACCCATGTTTCTGCAAACCGGCTAACCTGGGCTCCAGCATCGGCGTGAGCAAGGCCAGGAACCGGGCCGAGCTGGAGGCTGGCCTGGCCCTGGCGGCGGGATACGACCGAAAGCTCCTGGTGGAGCGGGCGGTTGAAAACTGCCGGGAGGTGGAGTGCAGCGTACTGGGCAACGATGACCCCATCGCCTCCGGCGTGGGAGAGATCGTTCCCAAGCGGGAGTTCTACGACTACGTTGCCAAGTACTTCGACGAGAATACCGAGCTGATCATCCCCGCCAGGCTGCCGGAGGAGATGGCCAAGCGGGTACAAAGCCTGGCGGTGCAGGCCTTCCTGGCCATTGACTGCGCCGGCATGGCCCGGGTGGACTTCTTCGTGACCCAAGACTGCTCCGCCGTTTACGTGAACGAGATCAACACCATCCCGGGCTTCACCGCGGTGAGCATGTATCCCAAGCTGTGGGAGGCGGCGGGCTTGAGTTTCCCCGCCCTGGTGGACCGATTGGTGGAGTTGGCCCTGGAACGCCACGAGGACAAAGCCAGGAACAAAACCTGGTGATGGGTTGGGATATCGAATGCCTACCGGTTCGCTAGCCAGGCGGCCAGCGCGGCGCCGCTCCAGGTCACGGCTAGGCCGGAGCAAACGCACGACTATTGCTTTCTCCCATCTCCCGATAGTCCGGGGGCTCAGGGAGAGCCGCATCTGGAGCCTACAATGGCTCCTGAGCCTGGGGCTTACGGTTGCCTTCTCCTGGATGACCTACGACTTCCTAAGGCAGCCGGCCTTTGCGGTGTACCAGGTGGGGGTGTTTGGCAACCGCGGCGTAACCGCGGAGGAGGTGGCCGATGCCGTCAGCCGCCTGGCCGGGCAGAACGTCTTCTATGTTAGGCCGGGCCAGGTACAAGGGTGGGTTCAGGGACTCCCCGGGGTGACCAGGGCCCAGGTCAGCCTGAGCCTGCCTAACCGGGTCTCCATTAAGGTGGAGGACCTGGCGCCCGAGGTGGTCTGGCAAAGCGGAGGCACTCGCTACTGGGTGGACCAGGAGGGCACGGTGATCCGCCCCGAGCCCCGGCCGGCGGACCTGCTGGTGGTGGTGGACGCTGACGGGCGCCAATACCGCCCCTGGGATAGGGTAGATAAGAAGGCGATCCTAACGGTAAAGGTCTTGGCCAAGCTCCTGCCCACGCCGCCGACGGCTTACGAATACTCAGCGGCGGCGGGCATTACCGTGCAGAGCGCCGAGGGTTGGCGGGCCTGCTTCGGGCTGGGGGAGGACATGGCTCCCCGGGTGGCGTTGCTCGAATCCATCCGGGAGCGCTATCGGGAGAAGAAGGAGGCCTTCGTGTACGCGGACCTCCGCTCTTTGGAGCGCCAATTCGTGGTTCCGGCCGTCCGGCCAACAGAGGTAAAAAAAGGAGACAAGCGATAAAGTGTGGCGGCCACTCCTGGGCTTGCTGGCGGGGCTGGCCATTGGCCTGGCCTTCTCGATAACCATCCCGGCCGAATACGCCCGTTACACCGCGGTGGCCATGCTGGCGGCCTTCGACTCGGTCCTGGGAGCAGCTCGGGCTGACCTGGAGGGGAGCTTCGACAACCGCATATTCGTCTCTGGATTCTCGAGCAATATGCTGTTGGCCGGGGTATTGACCTTCCTGGGCGACCGCCTGGGCGTGGACCTCTACATCGCGGCGGTGGTCGTTTTCGGCTCCCGGCTCTTCAATAATCTGGCCATGATCCGGCGCCATTTCATCCATTGAGTTGCCACCTGGCGGGGAGGTGATGTGAGATTGGACAAGGACAGGTTAGTAGTGGGAATCGACGCGGGCACCACCAAGGTGTGCACGTTGGTCGGCGAACCATGCGAGAACGGCAATTTGCGCATCATCGGCGTGGGGGCTTGCCCTTCCCGAGGCATACGCCGGGGAGTAGTGGTGAACGTCGAGGAGACGGAGAAGGCCATCCTGGCGTCGGTGGAAAAGGCCGAGCGCATCGCTGGCTATAAGATCCAGCATGCCTGTGTGGGCCTGGCCGGCCCCCACGTCTCCTCCATGAACAGCCGGGGGGTGGTGGCCATCTCCCGGGGCGACCACGAGATCATCCAGGAGGACGTAGACCGGGCGGTGGAGGCGGCCCGGGCTATCGCCATCCCCAACAACCGCCAGGTCATCCACGTGATCCCTCGGGGTTACATCGTAGACGGCCAGGATGGGGTCAAGGACCCGGTGGGGATGCTGGGGTTCAGGCTGGAGGTGGAGACCCACATCGTCACCGGAGCGGCGGCCTCAGTGCAGAACCTGGTGCGTTGCGTGCAAAAAGGCGACGTGGAGGTGAACGATCTGGTCCTCGATGCCCTGGCGTCCAGCGAGGCAGTGCTGACCGAAGAGGAAAAGGAGATGGGGGTGATATTGGCCGATGTGGGCGGCGGCACCACCGACATCGCTATTTTCATGGATGGCGCGGCCTGGCATACGACCGTGTTGCCGGTGGGTGGAAGCCACATCACCAATGACATCGCCGTGGGGCTGCGCACGGCCACGGCCGTGGCCGAGGACATCAAGATCAGGTGTGGCTACGCCGCGGCCTCGGCCGTCGACGAGGCGGAGCCGGTGGAGCTCGTCGGCTTTGGCCGGGAAAACCAGCGCGTGGTCTCCAGGAGAGCCCTGAGCGAGATCATCGAGCTGCGTTCGCGGGAGATCTTCGGCTTGATCCTGGGCGAGATCAAACGCTCGGGGTACGATGGCCTGCTGCCGGCCGGGCTGGTCCTCACCGGCGGCACGGCCGAGCTCTCCGGTATCACGGAGCTGGGGAGCGAGATATTGCAGCTTCCGGTGCGGGTGGGTTACCCCCGGAGCCTGGAAGGGCTCTCCGACGTGGTGAGTGGTCCGGCCTACGCCGCGGGTGTAGGCCTCCTGGTCTGGAGCATTGCCAACCGCGACGGCCTGGCCAAGCCAGTGAAGAAGGCCAGGCCTCCGCGAAAGAAGAAGCCGGGAGGGTTGCTCAAGCTATTGAGGTCGTTTGTGCCATAGAGGGCAACGGAAGGTAGATCTTTTTTAGGTTGAAAAATAGCACGTAGGACAAGTTGTCAACTTGTCCCAGCGGGCGTCGTTTCCATCCTTCGTTGTGCGCGAACTGCATGAGGAACTAGTAAATGGTCTTTAGCGGAAAGGAGACGGGAAAATGTTGGATCAACTGGCGGTGGAGAATTTCGCGCAGATCAAGGTTATCGGTGTTGGAGGGGGAGGCTCCAATGCGGTGAACCGCATGATCCAGGCTGAAATCAAGGGCGTGGAGTTCATCGCGGTGAACACCGATGCCCAGGCGCTCTTGCTCTCGCAGGCGCCGAACAAGATCCGCATCGGCGACAAGCTCACGCGGGGCCTGGGCGCCGGCGGAGACCCGGTGATCGGCATCAAGGCGGCGGAGGAATCCAGCGAGGAGATACTGGAAACGCTCCGCGACGCGGACATGGTCTTTGTGACCGCGGGGATGGGCGGCGGCACTGGCACCGGTGCCTCGCCAGTGATCGCCCAGATCGCCAAGGAGGTGGGCGCCCTCACCATCGGGGTGGTGACGAAGCCCTTCACCTTTGAGGGGGCGCGAAGGCGGCAGGTGGCGGAGGAGGGGATCGGCCAGCTCAAGGAAAAGGTGGATACGCTGATCGTCATCCCGAACGACCGGCTTTTGCAGATCGTAGACAAGAAGACCACGGTGGAGGCGGCCTTTCGCATTGCCGATGACGTGTTGCGCCAGGGCATCCAGGGCATTTCCGAGCTTATCACCGAACCCGGCCTCATCAACCTGGATTTCGCAGACGTGAAAACCGTGATGGCGGAGGGTGGGGCGGCGCTCATGGCCATCGGCAAGGGCTCGGGGGAGAACCGGGCGGTAGAGGCGGCCAAGGCGGCCATGTCCAGCCCGCTCCTGGATATCTCCATCGAGGGGGCCAAGGGTGTGCTGTTTAACATCACTGGTGGCAATGACCTGACCCTCTTCGAGGTGCAGGAGTCAGCCGATGTCATTGCCAAGGCGGCGCACCCCGATGCCAACATCATCTTCGGAGCGGTGCTGAACGACCGGCTGCATGGGGAGGTCCAGGTTACGGTCATTGCTACCGGTTTTGACTCTCGCATCCCGGCCTCCATCTCCAGGATCAAGGAGGTGCCGCTGCATACCTTCGCCACCGATGACCTGGACATTCCCACGTTTTTGCGCAGCCGGCGACAGTGATCTTTAGCCATCTAGTCTCCCGCTCCTTTCCTGGCCAGGAATCCCTGAAGTAAGGGGTCAGGCCCGGTCGTTTGCGGCTCCGCCGCCATTGGGTTATTGCTTCTGGCCTGACCCCATCCTAGTGAAGCTTCGCCTCAAACTGACGTGATCATTCACCGCGAAGAGCGCGGAGTTCGCTAAGATCTTTCCCTATCTATCCGCCCCGGTTGAGACCGCAGTTTAACGGCGTCCCAACAATCCCCCTGGCGACGGCCTCGACGAACCCGTGAACAGACCCAGAAACCAGGTTTCTGGTTTTCTTCGCGCTCTCTCCGGTGAACGCTCTCGTTGGTCGTAAGGGGAAGCTCCGTAGCAAGAAATGGATTTGAGGGACTTTCCGGGGCAGGGGCCCCGACCTACTGGCATGACCGTGGCTGGTTCTTTACCGGCAAAGAACCTGGAGGAGGACCGAGGCACTACGCGGCAGGGGCCGGGACACCGCTGGGGGCTAGGGAGCTTTCTTCCTCCCGGAACTGCATCTGATAGATCTCGTAGTATCGCCCCCTGGCCTTAAGGAGCGACTGGTGAGTGCCCTTCTCCACGATCTGTCCCTCCTCCACCACTAATACCTGGTCGGCGTTGCGGATGGTGGAGAGC
This sequence comes from Chloroflexota bacterium, assembly GCA_040754915.1. Lineage (GTDB taxonomy): Bacteria > Chloroflexota > DTOL01 > DTOL01 > JACQYG01 > JACQYG01. The sequence goes on from JBFMCB010000092.1 coordinate 5,564, forward strand.
CGGTGGGCGATGACGAAGGAGGTCCGTCCCTGGAGCAGCCGGGCCAGGGCCGACTGGATCAGCGCCTCGGTGCGGGTATCCACGCTGGAGGTGGCCTCATCCAGGATCAGGAGTCGCGGCTGGGCCAAAACAGCCCTGGCGAAGGAGATGAGTTGTCGCTGCCCCAGCGAGAAATTGACTCCCCGCTCCATCACCTGGGCCCGGTAGCCCTGGGGCAACTGGCTGATGAACGGGTGAGCGTTCACCAGCTTGGCCGCCTGGACCACCTCCTCCTCGGTGGCCTCCAGCCGGCCGTAACGGATATTGTCGGCGATGGTGCCGGAGAACAGAAAGCTGTCCTGGGGCACCATGCCCATCTGGCTCCGCAGGGACGCCAGGCAGACCTCTCGGTGGTCGTGGCCGTCCACCAACACCTGGCCTGCGGTAACGTCGTAAAAGCGACCGATGAGGTTGGCGATGGAGGTCTTTCCCGCTCCGGTCGGGCCCACCAAGGCCACCGTCTGCCCCGGCTTGGCCACCAGGTTGATGCCCCGGAGCACCGGCTCACCCTCCCGGTAGGCCAGCCAAACATTCCGGAACTCCACCCGACCCTGAATGGAGCCCAGTTGCCGGGCCCCAACCGGCTCCGCGATGGTCGGCGCCGTGTCCAGGAGCTGGAAGATGCGTTCCCCGGCGGCCGAGGCGGACTGGAGGGTGGTGTATAGCTGCGCCAGGTCCCGGATGGGCTGGAAGAAGCGGGTCACGTAGCCCAGGAAGGCCACGATAACCCCTAAGGTGAGCTGGTCCCTCAGCACGAGGAGACCTCCTGCCCCCACCACGATGGCCGTGGCCGCGGTGCCCAGGACGTCCACGGTGGGTGAGAAGGCCGAGGCCACCGCCGCGGCACCGATGTTGGCGTCGCGGTTCTCCCGGTTGATCTCGTCGAAGCGCTCCTGGTTGGCCCTCTCCCGGGCAAAGGACTGGACGATGCGCACCTGGGAGATGTTCTCCTGCAGATCAGCCGACACCGCCCCGATTTTCTCCCGGGTCTGGCGGTAGGCCTTACGCGCCCGCCAGGCGAAGACGACGGTCGAAACGGCCATGAGTGGCATCACCGAGAAACTCAAAAGTGCCAGCCGCCAGTTCAACGCCAGCATGATCGCTACGATGCCCACCAGTTGCAGGATGTCAGTGAAGATCACGGTGAGGCCGTTGGTCAGGAGCTGGTTGATCACGTCCACGTCGTTGGTCATCCGGGACATGAGGTCCCCTGCATCCTGCTGGTCGAAGAAACTCAGCGATAGTCTCTGGAGATGACCGAAGATCTGGTGGCGCAGGCGGGCCAGGGTGCTCTGCCCCACCCAGGTGACGAGGTAGATCTGCCCCGAGGTGGCCAGGTTTCCAATCACCTGGGTCAAGAGGGTGACCAGCACCACCAGGTTCAGCCCGGCCTGGTCCCCCCTGGCGATATAGGTATCTACGGCCACCTTGAGCAGATAGGGCCCGGCCAGGATCATGGCGGAGGCGACGAGCATGAGCCCGATGGCTGCCGCCACCTGGCCGAGGTATGGCCCCATGTAAGTTAAGAGGCGCAGGGCAACCCGGGGGCTGATGGCCTCTTTAGCCTCCACGCCAAAGGCACCTATCCCCCAATGCCCCCTACCCCCGAGCATCATCGGACCCGCCCCCTTTCTGAGGCCTCGGCAACCGTGGTTGCGGCAAAGGCCTCCTCCGGGCTACCTGGGCGGCCCGCCTGGCGGAGCTCCCGGTTGTAGATCTCGGCGTAGACAGGGCTTTCCTCCAGCAGTTGCTGATGGGTGCCACGGGCGGCGATCCGGCCATTCTCCAGCACCAGAATCGAATCGGCTCGCCTGACGGTAGAGAGCCTCTGGGCAATGACGAAGCTGGTGCGGCCCTGCATCAGGCCCTCCAGCGCCTCCTGGATGAGATGCTCCGTCTCGAAGTCCACGCTGGAGGTGGAATCGTCCAGGATCAGGATGCGCGGGTTCAAGAGCAACGCCCGGGCGATGGCGATGCGCTGCTTCTGGCCGCCGGAAAGGGTCACCCCCCGCTCGCCCACCTGGGTGTCATAGCCCTGGGGAAAGGAGACGATGAAGTCGTGGGCCCGGGCGGCCCGGGCCGCAGCCACGATGCCCTCCATGGTAGCCTGTGGCGATCCGTAGGCAATGTTATCCCGAATGGTACCGGAGAACAGGGTAGTCTCCTGCAGCACGATGCCGATCTGGCGACGCAGGGACTCCACGGTGACCCGGCGCACGTCGTGGCCGTCTATGGTCATGCTCCCCTCGGTTGCGTCGTAGAAGCGAGGGATCAGGTTAATGATGGTGCTCTTGCCTGAGCCGGTGGCCCCCAGGAGGGCGATGATCTGGCCGGGCCGGGCCTCGAAATTGATATTCTTCAGAACATACTCGCCACCGAAGTACCGGAAGGAAACGTCCTGGAAGCACACCCGGCCCTGGATGGGTGGTAAAGATACGGCCCCGGGGGCATCGGCGATCTCTGACCGGACATCCAATACCTCCAGGATCCGCTGGGCTGAGGCCGAGGCGCGGGCCAGCATGGAGACCAGGAAGCCCAGCATGCGCATGGGCATCAAGAGCATCAAGAGATAGGTGTTGAAGGCCACCAGCCCGCCCAGGCTCAGTTGTCCGGCGATGACCAGGCCGCCGCCGTACCAGAGGATGGCCAGGGTGCCCAGGCCGGAGACGATGCCGATGACCGGTATGTTGGTGGCGAAGACCCGGGCTACCCGCAGGTTCTGGCTCAAGAGGTTCACGTTCTGGGCCTGAAAGCGTTTGGCCTCGTAGGGCTCCCGGGCAAAGGCTTTCACCACTCGGACGCCGGCCAGGTTCTCCTGCAGGAGCGTGTTCAGCGTGCCCAGTTCCTGCTGCAACTGCATGAAGGCCGGGCGGATGGTGCCGGAGAAGCGGACGGTGATGAGCAGTAGGAACGGAAAGGTAGCCAGGCTCAGGGCCGCCAGCCTCCAGTTCATGGCGAAGAGGATCACCGTAGTGCCGGCCACCAGGGCCACCACGTTCAAGAGGTTCAAAAGCCCCATGCCCGCGAACAGGCGCACCACTTCCACGTCGCTGGTGGCACGGGTCATGAGCTGGCCGGTCTGGGCCCGGTCGTGATAGCTGAACGAGAGGCTCTGGATCCTGGCGTAAAGAGCATTGCGCAGGTCGAAAGCCACCCCCTGCGATGCCACCTCGGACAGGTAGCCCTGCAGGAAGGAAAAGATCGCCCGCAAGGCGGCCAGGGCCACCATCCCCAGGGCGCCCCACTCGATCAGGGCCCGGTCCGCCCCTCCGATGCCCTGGTCGATGATGATGCGGACCAGGGTGGGCATGGCCAGGTTCGAGAGGGTCACCAGAAGAAGGCACAGGTAAGCCCCGCTGGCGGCGGGCCAGTACTTGCGCAGATAGCCCAGGGCTCGCCAGAGGCTCCCCGGGCTCCCCTTGGCGGTCTCCCCGGCTGCCCCACCGGCCACCAGGGTGGATGGACCGTGAAACATCGATGATCCTTACTATAGTTAGGCTTGCTAACTATACCCAAAACCAGCTATTGTGTCAAGGGAGGAGAGGGGGAGAAGTGAGGGCGGCTTCTTCACTACTGGTAAAGATGCCGCCCCGGTTTATTGGGGTTCAGCGCCGGCGATACGCTCTCAGGATGTCGGCGATGTGGTCGCGGTGCTCGCGCTCGTGCTCCAGGAAGCGGCGGAAGACCTTGCGGGCCGTCCATTCCTCCAGGGCGTGCACAGTGACCCGGGAACGCTCCGCCTCCGTCAGGTTGGCGAGCCTCTCCACCGCCATCTGGCGGACGGCGGCCAGGCGGGCGAAGACTTCCCGGGGCCAGTCCTCCAGGCAGCGCATGCACCACCAATCGATGGTGCCCACGTACTCCACCAGCTCCCGGATCGTCCTAGGCTCTCCCTCCGCCCTCCAGTCCAGCACCTGGTCCGGCAGGCCATCGACCTGTGTGATCAGGGCCCGGCGGGATGCCTCCAACGCCGGGATGAAAAGCAGCAACTCCTCCGCAGTCAAGGGCTCGTAGTCCGTGGGCAGGATGTGGTCGCTGTCCCGAGAGAGCCAGGGGCCCGTCGAGAAAGCCTCCGGCAGGGACTCCCCTCTGCGCTGAAGGTATTCCAGAGCCTCCTTAACCGCCCCGGGCAGCCTGGCCAGCGCCTCCTCCCTGGTCTTGCCCGTGGCCACACACCCTGGTAGATCGGCCGCATGGGCCTGATATTCTGCCTCCTCGATGCGTTCCAGATAGACCAGACACTCCCCAACATCCTTCCGGGCCTTGTTCACCACCGGCATCTCCAGGCGAGAGGTTCGGCCCGGCGAGTCCAGATATGCAGCGTTGGCGCCGTGGGCACAGGCGTAGGCCCGGAGCTGCCGGGCTATCCATTCGCGCGTGATGCGCTCGTGCTCCAGCATCCTGCGGCAGGCCTTTCTGACCGTCCATTCCTCCTGATAGTTGTACGTGACTCGGGACCGTTCAGTTTCGCTGATGCCGCTCAGCTTCTCGATAGCCCACTGTCGGATGGCGGCAAGCCGGGGCAGGCCCTGCCGTGGCCAATCGGTAAGCCTGGAGATGTACCACCTTTCGGCATTTGAGACGTGCTCCAGGACCTCCCGGATGGACCAGCTACTTTCGTCCGGCTTCCAATTCAAGGTTTCCGGCGCCAGGCCGCTCACCTGAGCCAGCATCTCCTGTCGCGATTCCTCCATGAGGCCCAGGAATCCAGGTACCTCAACCGGGTCCACGGGTGAGTAGTCCTCTGGTAGGATCATATCCTTGGTCTCCTCCACCCGAGCTGGCGGCCCAAGGAACTCCTGAGGGATGGCCTCGCCACGCTGGCCAAGCTTGGCCAGCCGTTCGTTCACCACAGCGGTGACCCTCTGGGTAGCCTCCTCCCTGGTGACCCCATGGGCCGCACATCCCGGGAGAGCGGGGACATGCGCCAGATAGCCGCCCTCCCCATCGTCATCGACGTAAATGACATACCCAGCCATGGATCTCCTCCCAACCTAAAGTAATTCGCTGCCTCCGACCCGAATGATTCGGTCCTCCACTAAACGATTTTCAATCAGGCAGTTTACGCCTCGGCAATGCTGTAGCTATTAGCGGCCTCGCGAGTTATCACCACGCGGGAGCCCCGGGCCAGGCCCAAGAGCGGCGCCAACTCCGCTGCCTGGATGCGGTAGTGCTGGTGAGGGAATCCCACGCAGTTGCAGGACACCGCCTCCACCGTGGCTTGGAAGATCTCTTTGCCCAGCCTCAGAGGAAATGGCACGCCGCTGGGCGGGAAAAAGCCCAGGGAGTCCTTGGTGACGAAGATGAACCTTTCTCTGGCCTCCTCAGCCGAGAGCTTGCGGACGTATCGGGTCTTTGCGGCGGGCATCGGCCACCTCCAAGATTATAGCTTGAACTGTACGTCAGGGTGGACTAACGGGGTATCTTCAGGCGCTGGCCCGCCTGTATCAGGTTATAGTCGGCAATGCCGTTAGCCGAGGCCAGGGCCTCTGGCGAGACGCCGTATTTCCTGGCAATGCCATAAAGGTTCTCCCCAGGCCTTACCACGTGGATGATCGGCGTGGGGGGAGCGGCGACCCCGGGGATGACCAACATCTGCCCGGCGACGAGCCGGTTGGGATCCTTCAGATCATTGGCCCTGATGATGTCGGCGGCCAGGACACCGTAGTAGTTGGCAATGGACGAGAGAGACTCGCCGGGCTTGACCTGGTGGGTGACCGATATAGTGCTCGAAGCCGTGGGGTAGACTAAAGTAGCCGCGGGTGTTGGCAGCGCCGAGAGCCCGCGGCCGGAACCGGGAGTCGTTATGGCCGGCACAGCCCCGCCTGGGGTTTCTGCCACCGTGGCCACGATGCGCAGCGGCACTACCGTGCCCCGGGGCGGGGATTGGCAGCCAGAATTGGCGCCAACCACGAAAAGCAGAAGGCCGAAGGCCGCCTTGAACTTATGTCCGGCTAACATCCTTATATGGCCACACCTGCAACACCCAATTCCCGCGTCAACAGTCCGCCGCCTATCTTACCAGATGGCTTCCACCGGCGCAAGATCGGCGACATCTTTGCCAAGCCCCGCACCTTGACAGCAGCCTGGCGATACTATACCATTCCACAAGAAGCGAAACCCCTGAGGTGTCTATGCGCCTCGCACCCATTGGCGTACTTTGCCGGCCATCAGGAGCAACCCCATTATCGAGAGCACCAACATCAGGAGCAAACCAACAAGTCACATCAGAACACTATTTGTAACACTTGGTACGGTTACAGTTATAGGAGATCATATCACTCTTGCGGACGATTCCTATGCTACTCAATAAGGACCTTCGAAATAACAGGTTAACTATACTCTTGATCCTGCTCGTGGCCTTTGCCTTGAGAGTCTATCGACTCGGCTATCAATCACTATGGGTGGACGAACTGTGGAGCCTGGACTTCGCGACCAGAAGCTTGCCAGAAATCACCATCGCGCTCGCATCG
>JBFMCB010000093.1:0-11983 GCA_040754915.1 Chloroflexota bacterium
CGGGGTCCAGGTCTCATACTGCTTTGCATCCTCCTCGGTGATACGCCTACGACCCGACCATTCTAACACAAGCTGCACGTATTCAGCGTAGCCGGAGGAGTGTATAGTATGTCCTGGCCCCCGCACAACAATGAAGTGACAAAAAGCCGGTGGCGTGGTATAATGGCGCAAAATTTTGCGCCCTGAGGAGCAATGGCCCCGGATGACTATACCGCCCATCCCCGAGAACATCCTCTCCCTCTTTCGTTTGATCGCATTTTCCGCCGGCGCCTACATCTTCGCCTTTTGGGTGGGGCTCCTGGTCTGGACATTCCAGGATGTCCGTCGTCGTAGCCGAGACATCCTGGTCCAGATCCTGGCGGTGTTGTTGGTGGCACTGTTCAACCTGCCAGGCCTCCTGATCTACTACGTCATGCGGCCCCAGGATACCCTGGCCGACTCCTACGAGCGCTCCCTGGAAGAAGAGGCCCTGCTGCAGAGCATCGAGGAGCGGTTGCTCTGTCCCGGCTGCCGCCAGCGGGTGCAGCCGGACTACGTCCTCTGTCCCTCCTGCCACACCAAGCTGAAAAAGCGTTGCCCCCACTGCGATCGGCTCCTGCACCTGAAATGGGAGGCTTGCCCGTACTGTGGTCGGGGGGTCAAAGAGTAGGGCGGGCCGCTCCAGGGCCGCCTTTTTACATCCCCCGTTCTCCCACCAGATGCACCTTGAGGAGATTGGTGCGACCGGCCGAGCCCACCGGCACCCCGGCGGTGATCACCACCAGGCTTCCCGGGCTGATCAGGCCGGCCTGCAGGGAGGTCTGCACCGCGCATTCGAACATCTCATCGGTGGTGCGACAGCGTGGGGCCAGGAGCGAGTGCACTCCCCAGACCAGGGCCAGCCTTTTCTGGGTGGCCGGGTTGCTGGTGACCCCGATGATGGGGGTCTTGGGACGGTGCTTGGCCACCATCCGGGCGGTATAGCCGGACTCCGTGGCAGTGATGATGGCCCCAGCGCCCAGCTCGTAGGCTATTTCGCAGGTGGCTTGTCCGATAGCATCGGTGACATTGGTGGCAGGGGCCTGGGAGGCCCGGGAGACCATCTCCTGGTAGGGGAGGGCCTCTTCCGCGGCCTGGGCGATGCGGGCCATGGTCCGGGCCGCCTCCACCGGGTAGGCGCCGGCGGCGGTCTCGCCGGAGAGCATCACCGCGTCGGTGCCGTCCAGGATGGCATTGGCCACGTCGCTGGACTCGGCCCGGGTAGGGCGTGGGTTGCGGATCATGGAGTCCAGCATCTGGGTGGCGGTGATGACTGGCTTGCCAGCCTGGCGGCACCGTGCGATGATCGATTTCTGAATCAGGGGCACCTGCTCGGCCGCCATCTCCACCCCCAGATCGCCCCGGGCCACCATGATCCCGTCGGCCTCTTTCAGTATCTCCCCGAAGGCCTCCACCGCCTCCGGCTTCTCGATCTTGGCCACCACCGGGATGCTGGCGCCATGCTGGCCCAGGAACCCCTTCAGGCTGGCAACGTCGGCAGCCTGGCGCACGAAGGAAAGGGCAATGTAGTCCACATTTTGCTCGATGCCGAAGAGCGTGTCCTCTTTGTCCTTGTCCGTCAATGACGGCGTGCTCAGTTGGACGCTCGGTAGGTTCATCCCCTTATGGGGCCTCAGGATGCCGCCGGTCACCACCCGGCAGCGCACGTCCTGGCCCTGGGCCCACAGGACGCTGAGCTCCAAGAGCCCATCGTCGATCAGGATGCGGTTGCCCGGCACCACGTCTTTGGAAAGATCAGGATAGTGGACGAATACCTCCCGGTCGTCTCCGGGCACCGACCGGGCGGTCAAGGTGAATTCCTGGCCTGGCCGTAAAACTACCTGCCCGGTGGCCAATTCTCCCACGCGCAGCCTGGGGCCCTGCAGGTCCAGCAGGATAGCGATCACCTTCCGCTGCGCCTGAGCGATTTGGCGCACCATTTGTATGCTTCGCCCATGGGCAGCATGGTCGCCGTGGGAGCAGTTGATACGGGCCACGTCCATCCCCGCCTCGATCAAGCCTTGAAGCACGCCCTCGGTGGAGGTGGCGGGTCCCAGGGTACAGACGATCCTGGTGCGGCACATGTATCACCTCCTGGTGGTATGTTCGGCATTATCAATAGTATACCACACGACAGGCCTGTTCTGTCCGGCGGACGCTGGCGCCAGGGGGCCTGCCCCCTTATGTCACTTGTCTTTGCCTGACCCTTATGATAAACTACCGCAACGAGGCCCCAGTAACCTGGTGGGAAATCCATTGTAGTCAGGATCATGATGGACCTTTCTCGCAAAGAGCCCAAGTACTTCACCTTGCCGGCCTCGGGGGAGAAGGCGGCCCTTGTCCCCGACAACCTGTGGATCCGCTGCAGCCGTTGCAAAGAGCTCCTGTACGTAAAGGAGTTCGAGAAGAGCCAGAAGGTATGCCAGCGCTGTGGCTTTCACTTCCGGCTGTCGGCCCGAGAGCGCCTGTCCCAGCTCCTGGACGCCGGTTCCTTCGAGGAGTGGGACCGGGACGTGACCTCCGCTGACCCCCTGGGTTTCGCCTGGGACGGCAAGAGCTACGCCGAAAAGATAAGAGAGGCCCGGGAGAACACCGGGCTAAATGAGGCCGCCGTCTCCGGCCGCGGGCTGGTGGAGGGCCAGCCCCTGGCCCTTCTGGTCCTGGACTTCGCCTTTATGGGCGCCAGCATGGGCTCAGCGGTGGGCGAGAAGGTGGCGCGAGCGATAGAGCGGGCCGGGAAGGCGCGGCTACCGCTGCTGGCCGTGGTGGCTTCCGGAGGGGCCCGGATGCATGAGGGCCTTTTCTCCCTCCTGCAATTGGCCAAGGCCAGCGTGGCCTTAAGCCGGTTTGGAGAGACGAAACTACCATACCTGACCCTGTTCACCGATCCCTGTTTTGGAGGCGTCACCGCCAGCTTCGCCTCGGTAGCCGATATCATCATGGCTGAGCCCGAAGCCCTGATCGGCTTCGCTGGGCCCCGGGTCATCGAGCAGATCACCAAGCAGAAGCTGCCACCGGGCTTTCAGACCGCGGAGTTCCTGCTGAAGCACGGCATGGTGGACATGGTGGTGCCTCGCCGGGAGCTGCGGGACACCTTGGCCAAGCTTTTGAAGCTGTACGTGGAGGCCGGGCCCGTCTCTGGCCGCGCCGCCGCTCCTTTTCTCGCTAGTAAAGAAGCCTCGGTCCCCGCCGATGCCTTTGCCAGCAAGGAGGCCCCCTGGCAGACGGTGCAACTGGCCCGGCACCCTGAACGCCCGTATACCCTGGACTACGTGCGGCATCTCTTCGCTGCTTTTGTGGAGCTACATGGCGACCGTCGCTACAGCGATGATGCTGCGATAGTGGGCGGATTGGCCCGGCTTGGGAAACGCACGGTGATGGTGATCGGCCACCAGAAAGGACGCTCCACCAAGGAGAACGTAGAGCGCCATTTCGGCATGGCTCATCCCGAGGGCTACCGCAAGGCCCTGCGGCTCATGGCTCACGCCGAGAAGTTCGGCTTTCCGGTGATCACCTTCATCGACACGCCGGGGGCCAGCCCGGATATGGCGGCCGAGGAGCGGGGGCAGGCCCTGGCTATCGCTGAGAACCTCCTGGCCATGGCTGGGCTCCGGGTGCCCCTGGTCGCCGTGATCATTGGAGAGGGAGGCTCCGGTGGCGCCCTGGCCCTGGGGGTCGCCGACCGGGTCTTGATGCTGGAGAATGCCATCTACTCGGTGGCCTCGCCAGAGGCCTGTGCCTCTATCCTGTGGAGAGACCCCTCCTACGCCCCCGAGGCGGCTACCGCCATGAAGGTCACCGCTCAGGAGCTATACTCTTTGGGACTGGTGGACGAGGTGGTCCCTGAGCCCTCGGGCGGGGCTCAGGCGAACCCGGCTCAGGCCGCCCAGGAGGTCGGGGCGGCCCTGGCGAGGGCTTTGGATGCTCTGACGAAGCTAGCTCCGGCTCAGCTCCGGGCCGAGCGCTATGCCAAGTACCGGCGCATCGGCCGTTATCTGGAGGGAAATGCAGGAGGATGAAGCGGATAGCTATCCTGACCTCCGGCGGGGATGCGCCGGGCATGAACCCGGCCATCAGGGCGGCGGCGCGGGTGGCCATCTATCGGGGCTGTCAGGTATTCGGCGTGAAACGGGGCTACGCCGGGCTCATCGCCGGCGACATCGAACCCATGACCCCTCGCTCCGTGGGCGGCATCATCCAGCGCGGCGGCACGGTGCTGCAGACGGCGCGCTCTGAAGAGTTCCGGTCCGAGGTGGGAAGACTGGAGGCCCTGCGCAACCTGAACCAGGCGGGTATCGAGGGCCTGGTGGTGATCGGCGGAGATGGTTCGCTGACCGGGGCCCTGGAGCTACACCGCCAGGGCTTCCCGGCGGTGGGCGTCCCGGCCACCATTGACAACGACCTGGCCGGCACCGACATGGCCATCGGTGTGGATACGGCCTTGAACACGGCCCTGGACGCCATTGACAAGATCAAAGACACCGCGTCATCCCACCAGCGGGCCTTTCTGGTGGAGGTGATGGGCCGCAACTCCGGGTACCTGGCGCTGATGGCCAGCATAGCGGGCGGCGCGGAATACGTGGTGGTTCCCGAGGTCGATACCGACCTTCGCCAACTGGCGTTGGAGCTGCGGGATGCCTATGTTCGGGGCAAGACCCATGCCATCGTGGTGGTGGCCGAGGGGGCGAAGTACAACGCCGCCGCCATCGACCATTTCTTCAAGGCCAACCAGGATCAGATCGGCTTCGAGACCAGGGTCACCACCCTAGGCCACATTCAGCGGGGTGGTGCGCCCAGCGCCTTCGACCGTATCCTGGCCACTCGCCTAGGCGCGGCGGCGGTGGAGGAACTCTTGGGAGGAGCCTCGGGCGTGATGGTGGGCCTGGTGGGTGGCGAGATCAAAGCCACGCCTATGGAGAGCGTGCTCGCCCAGCGGAAGGAGCTGGACATGGGAGCCTACGAGCTGGGACGGATCCTGGCGCGGTGAGCGAGCGCCAGAGAAAAAAGGGTGGCATGGAGAGTGCCGCCTTTTTGCTTGAAAGCGACAGGGTCTAGAAATGCGGCCGAGAACCCCACGTGATGTCCCGGAGTTGAACTCCGGGACATCAGAGCTCGCAAAGATCTTTCTTTTATCTCTGCGCTCGTCCCGGAGTTGCACTCCGGGACACAGGCAGGGCTCTGCGGTAAAAACGGCTTTTTGGCTGCGCTTCTAGAAAAACACCTTGGCCAGCTCGTAGAGATCCAGGTCCACCGTCCTGGTCCCGGCCACGACCTTGGCCAGCTCCACCGGGACGATCTGGTTGCCACGCAGCATGGGGACGTAGCCGAACTTGCTCTCTCGCACCAGATCTACGGCGGCCACCCCCAGCCGGGTGGCCAAGACCCGGTCGAAGACGGTGGGCGAGCCGCCCCTTTGCAAGTGGCCCAGGACCACGACCCTGGCCTCCAGGCCGGTGCGGCTCTCGATCTCCCGGGCTACCGTCTCGCCCAGGCCCCGGCGGTCCAGCCGGACGTGGCCGAAGTCGTCGGTCTTGCCCAGGTCGCCGTTGTGGACCTCCCGTATCTGGGCCCCCTCGGATACCACGATGATGCTGAAGCTCTTGCCACGGGCCAGGCGGTTCTTCAGATGCTGGCAGAGTTCATCCAGCGAGCAAGGGGCCTCGGGGATCATGATGAAGTCGGCGCCGCCGGCCAGGCCCCCCACCGTGGCGACCCAGCCAGCATCGCGGCCCATGACCTCCACCACCATGGCCCGGTGGTGGGCGCTGGCGGTGGTGTGCAGCTTATCCAGGGCCTCCACCACGGTGGTGACGGCGGAATCGAAGCCGATGCAGTAATCGGTCTCGAGGATGTCGTTGTCCATGGTCTTGGGCACTCCCACCACCGGGATGCCCAGTTGGAATAGCTTGTAGGCCACGCCCAGGGTGTCGTCGCCGCCGATAGCGATGAGGGCGGTCATGCCGAAGGCCTTGAAGTTCTCCAGCACCTTGTTCAGGTCACCCTCGCGTTTCATGGGATTGGTGCGCGAGGTTCCCAGCATGGTGCCGCCGACGGGCAGTATCCCTGAGACCGACTTAGAGGTCAGGGGCTCCATGTCGCCCCGGATCATCCCGGCCCAGCCGTTTTTTATCCCCAGAACGTCGTACTTGTAGCAGGTAGCCCGGCGCACCACGGCCCGGATGGCAGCGTTGAGCCCGGGACAGTCGCCGCCGCCGGTCAAGACCCCGATCTTCATCTGAAACATCCCCTCCCAAACGGGTTAATATAATTATACCCCATTTTCCAGCGCATGCAAAGGGCTAGGACCTCGACTGTGCCCTAGCCCTTCTTACCAGTGAAGCTGGCCTGGCTCGCAAGCCCGGCTATGCCCTTCCGGCAGAGCCAAAGAGCCGGATCTTCTCCCGGACCGCCTCCTTGACCGCCTGCTTGCCCTTTCCCAGGAATTTGCGCGGGTCCACCTCCTCGGGCATGGCTTGCATCGCCTGGGCACACGCCCGGGTAAAAGCCTTGTTCAGCTCGGTGGCGATGTTGATCTTGCAAACCCCCCGGGCCACCGCCTCCCGCACCCCTTCGTCCGGCACCCCGGAGGCGCCGTGCAGCACCAGGGGAAGGTTAACCCTCTCGCGAATCCTGGAGATCCGGTCGAAATCCAACCTGGCCTCCCGGGTTAGCATGCGATGGACCGAGCCCACCGCCACCGCCAGGGAGTCGCAGCCGGTGAGCTCAATGAATGTCTTAGCCTCGTCCGGGTCCGTCATCAAGGCATCCAACTGGGAGACGGTGATGTGGTCCTCGGTCCCCGCCACCTTGCCCAGCTCCGCCTCCACCGGTATCCCACAGGCGTGGGCGATCTCCACGATCTTCCTGGTGACGGCGACGTTTTCCTCGAACGGCTTGGCGGAGCCATCGTACATCAGGGAGGTGAAGCCGGCCCGCAGGCAGAGGACGTTCTGGTTGAAGTCGGTGCCATGGTCCAGGTGCAGCACCACCGGCACTTGGGCCAGCCGGGCGGCGACCTTCACCATCTCGGTGGCATATTCCAGGCCAGCATACTTGATGGCTCCCTGGCTCACCTGGAGGATCACCGGGGATTTCTCCTCCTCGGCGGTCTCCACGATGGCCTGGACCATCTCCATGTTGTTGGCGTTGAAAGCTCCGATGGCGAAGTGCTCCTCCAACGCCCGTTGCAGCAGTTGCTTGCTTGTCACTAGTGGCATTTGTCAGAGAGGCCCCTTTCTCAGAAACTTCTCTTGTCCCGATCGGTTTATCTATTTTGTCGTTCTCTGGAAGAAGAGGACATAATTGACATGTCGGTTCATTGGCATGTGCATGCCCGTCACCTTATCGCTCACGCCCTGGACCCGGGCCGAATAACTGTCCCCGAACATGGGGTAGTTGAAATTGGCCTCCGGAGGGGGCTTCTCGTCCATGGGCCCTTTGATCTCCTCACCGCTGGTCAGGCCGAAGATCACGCTTTGGCCGGTGACCCGGTTGCCCCCTTCATCCAAAAGCCAGACGTAGATGTTGTGATTGCCACCGGATTCGTCCACGTCCTGGAATTCGGCCCGGGTCAGTCGCCAGTAGGTTTGGCCGGGCGTCGGGTTAGCGGGGACCAGGGCCACGTTCAGGCCACTCAGCCGCGGGTCCCAGGATATGGGCGCGGCGGCGACGACCAGGGCCGCAGCGGCGACGGTCGGGGTCGGCTTGGAGATCGTGGGTTGGTCGGAGCCGGGGATGGTCAGCTCATCGCCGGGCCGAATGACGCTCGAGGAGGCTAGCCCGTTGGCCTGCAATAAGAGGGCCGTGGTGAGCCCAAACCTCTCGGCAATCCCGCTGATGGTGTCGCCCGCCTGGACCTTGTACGTGGAAGCCTGGGGCATCGGCGTGGGTGGGGCCAGGGTGGGCGGCACTGGGGTGGGCGGCACTGGGGTGGGCGTTGGTGGCACCACGGTGAGCTGGGCAGCCACGAGCGTCGGCATGGGTGTGAACGTGGGCGGCGCTCCAGGGTCGCCGGTGGACAGGCTTCTTATCGCGGGCGTGGGCGTCGCCGTGGAGCTGGGCTCCAGGGCATAGGGCTTGGGAGAGCCCAGAGAGGCCGCCAGGGTGAGCACGGTGGCCGGGGCGCTGATCAGCAACAGCCACAAGGCCAGGATGACGATGATGGCCAGGCGCAATTGTGCCCCCCGGCTGAGGGTCGCGAACCAGGCCGCCAGACCCGAGGCCGCCTCCTGGAGTTGCTCCAGCAATGGCCCGGCCGAGGGCAGGGAGGGTGCCGCTGGGCGGGCGATGGGCACGACGGGCCTCTCTAACGCGCTGGTAGCAGGGGCTGGCCTGGGGGGCGGGCGTCGCTGGGCCAGGGCCTGGTCCGTTCGCAGCAGCCGCTGGCTAAGGGCCCGGCTGAGCTCCAGGCCAATGGCCGGATGAGCATTGACTATCTCCTCGAAGTCGCACTTAGAGAGCACCCAGACGTTCAGGTCGGTGATGGCGCGGACCGCGGCCAACCGGGCTCCCCCGGCCAGGAGCGCCATCTCGCCGAAGAAGTCCCCATCGGAGAGCGTGGCCAGGGTATGCTTCTCGGTGGCGGCGTCGGAGACCACCTTGACCTTGCCGCTCTGGATGATGAACATCTCTTCGCCCGGCTCGCCCTCGGCATAGATCAGCCAGTTGCGCTTATACTGCCGGGGCTGGAGCTTCTGGGCCAGGGCATAGAGCTCATTCTCCGCCAGGGCCGAGAAGAGAAAGACCTTCTTGAGTCGCTGTTCTACCAGTTGGCGGTCCGCCTGGGCCAGCCGGCGGCTGAGGACGCTGGAGATAGAGAGGGCCAGGGTAGGATGCTCAGCCAGGAGCTTGTCGAAGTCGCATTTCTTCAGGAGAAAGGCCCGGGTGTTGGCGATGGCGCGGACCGCGGCCGACCGGGGCTTGCCGGTGAGCAGGGCCATCTCGCCGAAAAAGTCCCCCTCGCCAAGGTGGGCGAAGACGTCAGCTTCGGGGCCGTTGTCGGCCACCACCTGCACCAATCCGGTGTCGATGATATACAGGGCATCGCCAGGGTCTCCCTGCTTGAAGATCAGCTCTCCCTTGGCGAAATCCCGGGAGGCCATGGCCTGGACCAGGGCCTGGACCTCATTATCGGTCAGGGCCGCGAAGAAGGGTATCTTTCGCAGTTGTTTCATTCAACGCTCCGAGGCTAGAATATGCCCAGGCCAACGGCGCCATCGCAAGAACAAAGGTTACCCCTACGGTTAGGCCTCAAGCGAGTGGCCTGGGTCGCCCCGTCTAGACCGCAGCAATAGCGGCCGGGGGAAACGGCGCTCTTTAGTAGTTAAAGAAACGGGAAAGAGACACGCCAGCGGGGCTCCGGCGGTCTCCTTTACGGGCTATGGCGAAGCTGCTATAATGGAAGTGGCTTGGTGCCGAAGGTGGGAGTCGAACCCACACGAGGTTGCCCTCAATGGTTTTTGAGACCACCGCGTATGCCATTCCGCCACTTCGGCACCTCGGCGGCCTGAAGTATATAGCAAAACCCCGGCATAGTCAAGCGCGGCGTTAGCTCTCACCGTGGAACCTCATGGACGAAAACGAGCTCGTCGCCGCCAGCCAGGGCGGCAGTGTTGCGGCGTTCAACCAACTGGTGGTCGCCTACCAGGAGGCGGTGTACAACGTCGCCTACCGGGTCCTGGGCGACCGAGAGGCCGCGGCGGACGCCACCCAGGAGGCTTTCCTGTCGGCCTACCAGGGCATCAAGGGCTTTCGAGGTGGGTCTTTCCGGGCCTGGTTGTTCCGCATCGTGACCAATGCCTGCTATGACCTGCTGCGCACGAGGAAGCGCCGTCCTGCTGTCTCCCTGGAGGAATTGGCCTCGAACCCCTCTGAGATGTGGTCAGCCCCCGGAGAGGCGGAGTCGCCGGACGATTACGTGTTACGGCGAGAGCTCAATCGGGAGATCCAGGCCGGCCTGGGCCGCCTGCCACCGGAGCAACGACTGGCCGTGGTTCTCTGCGACGTCCAGGGGTTCAGCTACGAGGAGATCGCCCTGGTCACCAGGACCTCCGTCGGGACCGTCAAGTCTCGCCTGAGCCGGGGGCGGGAGCACCTGCGGGACTATCTCCTGAGCCGCCGGGAACTTTTGTCGCCGGGAAAACGTCCTACAAGGTGAGCGGGTGACGGCTCCAGTAGCATATTGATGCCTGGTGTGGAGCTCTGAGAGGTTTGGCCATGGGACGGTTAATTGGGGAGATCGGGCAAGGTCATAAGAGGGGCCAGCTTTCCGCGTACATCGACAACCAGCTTTCCCCGGCGGAAATGGAGGAGGTGCGGCGGCATTTGGAGCAATGCCCCGCCTGCGCCGAGGAGCTGAGGACGCTGCGCGAGGCGGTCATGCTGCTCCGGGAGCTGCCGTCAGTGCCGCTGCCCAGATCGTTCACCCTGGTGGAGCCGGCCCGCAGGCCTCTCCTCGATCTGAGGTGGCTTTTCCGGCCGCGCTGGGCCTACCCCGCCCTGCAATATGCCACGGTCATATCGGGGTTCTTGCTGGTGGTCCTGCTCTCGGGGGACCTGTCGGTGCAGTTCGCCGCTCCCCGGGCGGCCATGGCGCCATCGCCCCCGGCCGAGCAGGGCTTCTTGCCTTCGAAAGAGATCTCCGGTGAGGCTCACGACCTGGCCGGCCCCTCGGCCCCGCCTCCCACCTTTGGGGCCAAAGGTGCCGAGGCTCCGGAGGGCGCTCTGGTAGCGCCGGCGGTGACAACCGGAGAGCCAGAGCCCCACCCCAAGGCGGTATCCACCCCACCGGCCACACCGCCGCTGCCCCTGGCCGCGGCCCGGGCGCCCACCCCCATGCCGCTCCCCTCCCCTTGGAGCGCCGGGATGCCGGCGGCCACGGCGACGCCGCCCGCCTCCGCCACGCCGCCGGCCCTGGCCCGGGCAGAGCGCGGTCCCGCCGTTGCTGCTCCCACCCCGAGCGTGCGGGCCCTCCCTGAGGGCCCATCGGCGTTGAACCTGCCCTTGTGGCGGGGGTTGGAGCTGGGACTGGGCGCGGTCTTTTTTGCGCTACTGGCCCTTACTTTTGCCGCCCGGGGCGCGAGCCGCAAATAGTAAAAGGCCGATTGCTTAATGCGCGCTGAAGAACTCGCTCTCGGACCCGTTTCTTTACTGGAAAAAATGGAATGCAGCCTTAAGGCTGTATTCCAGCGGAATTGTCCTCCCTGGCCCCACGGTTCGGCCGGGTGTAGGTGCTCCGGTTCACGATTATCTCGGCGAACACCGTGATATTGGGGATGATCACCTCCCGGTCATCCGGGGTGTGCAGGTGGGTGGTGCGCAGCCTCACGTCTGTTACCTGCCCCTGGTGGTCCTTCAAAACAATGTGATCTCCAATGCGGAAGGGCCTCTCCATCAATAGATAGAGGCCGGCCACCAGGTTTCTCAGCACGTCCTGCAGGGCCAGACCCGCGGCCAGGCCCAGCACACCAAAGGTCGCCACCAGAGCGGTCCATTCCACGCCAAAAATGGTCAAGACCCAGCCCGCCCCCAGGGCCAGGATGGCCCAGTAGACCACCCTTCCCACCAACAAGGCCGCGTTGGGGTCGGCCTTGGTCCGGCTCAGTGCCCTGGTCAAAGCGTCCCTGGCCAACCTGGCCGCGACCAGCGTCAGGAGAGCCACCAGGAGGGCCGCCACCAGGCTTCCCAGCACCGCGCCGGCGTTTATCCTCAGGGTGGATTGCCAATAAATGCTCAGGCTGCGCACCATCGTCTGCCAGAGATCTTCCATTCGACGGCCTCCCGTTCGCGGTGGTTTGGGGACGTGCTCATTCTAACAGCAAGGTCAAGCAATAGCAAGCGCCCTTGACAACTCCTGCCTGATGCTATATGCTGCTGTCGTGGGCCTGTAGCTCAATCGGGAGAGCGCGACATTCGCATTGTCGAGGTCAGGGGTTCGAATCCCCTCAGGTCCACCATGCTCCTGCGG
>JBFMCB010000094.1:0-11384 GCA_040754915.1 Chloroflexota bacterium
CTTAGCATTGGGTGGAGGGCTGAGCGTCGCGCTGATGGTTGGAGCGGTCTTGTCGATGTTGATGCCCGCCACCGTTACGCTGGCCCTATTGCCTGCCAAGTCTAGAGCCGCGCCGGTCGCAGACAAACTAGCTCCCTCCGCGCTCAAGAGAAAGTCGGGGCTAATGCTTGCCAGGCCAGAAAGCGCGTCGCTGGCAGAGAAGTGCACCGTGACATCCAAATTGTACCATCCGTAGCTATTGGGAGAGGAAATGGGCGCTCCCGAGATGCTTGGCGCCGTCAAGTCAATGTTGATGCCTCCGACGGTTGCGGTACTGAAGTTGCCCGCATTGTCCATGGCCGTGCCAGTAGCCGATTGGCCAGCACCCTCACTCGAGAGGGTAATGGACCGGGGGCAACTAGCCACGCCAGAACCATCGTCGCTACAAATAAAGCCTACCGTAACGGGGCTGTTATACCAGCCATTGGCGTTTGGCGGGGTCAGGGCAGAAGCAGTGACATCTGGTAGACCCTTATCAATTCTCACCGTTTGGGTCTTTTGGTCCTCCACACTACCGGCGTTGTCTACAGCCCAGTAGGTAATGGTGCTTGTGCCTTCACAGTTAATGCTTAGGGACGCAGTGTTGCCCGTCACTATAGTTTCACTGACGGGGCAGGGGCCGCCAACCTGGTAACGAATCTCTTTCACTCCCGAGCCGCCTGGGTTGTCGGTAGCGGTCAGAGTCACTTGGGCATCGGAGCGGTACCAACCATTATCGCCAATGGTCCCTATAACAGTCGAAACTGTGACCGGGGGCACAGTGTCAGCCAGCGTCAAGTCATAAGCGAGGACTGACAGGACGTTGTAGTCCTTCCCGGTCACGTAAATGCGGTTAGTGGTGAGGTTCAGCGCAAGCCCGTAGCTGTTGCCAGTCCCCACAGTGCCTAACAGCGAATTGGTCGTACTGTCCACGACGGCAACGTTCGCGTAGCCCCAGACCCCCACATAGATGCGGTTGCAGGCGGGGTTAACACCGACCCCGACGGGACAGGAACCCACCCAGATTGTGCCGAGCGAGGTATTGGTAACCCCGTCAATAACCGAGAGCCTATAGTTGTCCCAGAGAGCCACGTACACACGGTTGGTGAGCGGGTCCACCCCAATGCCAGTGGGCGCGCCGTCCACCCCCACCGTAGCCACTACTGAGTTGGTGTTTCCGTCGATGACCGAGATATTCCGACCTAGGTGGTTGCCAACGTAGATGCGGTTCGTCACTGGGTTCACAGCGAGACCTTGGTCAGGCTGGTCACCGCCCAGACTAATGGTGCCGACCACCGAATTGCTGGCCCCGTCGATTACTGAAACACTGCGACCAAGGTTGTTGCCGACGTAGATGCGGTTCGTAATCGGGTTCACCGCCAGGCCGTAGGGCATGGTGCCCACCGTCACCGTGGCCACCACCTGATTGGTGTTTCCATCTATGACGGAGACATTGTCACTGCCCCTGTTCGCCACATAAAT
Organism: Chloroflexota bacterium; assembly: GCA_040754915.1. Taxonomy (GTDB): domain Bacteria; phylum Chloroflexota; class DTOL01; order DTOL01; family JACQYG01; genus JACQYG01. The sequence continues at coordinate 1,501 of JBFMCB010000094.1, forward strand.
GCGATTGGTGGCAGGGTTCACCCCGACCCCGAACGGCCCAATGCCCACAGTCACTGTAGCCACCACCTGGTTGGTGGCGCCATCAATGACGGAGACATTGTCGCTCCCTTCGTTAGTCACGTAGATGCGGTTCGTAGTAGGGTTCACCGCAACGGCAACAGGTCTGGTACCCACGGGTATCCTGGCAATTACCGTCGGTAGCGATGCCAGGCCGCAATTTGGCGTGGGGGTGGGAGTTGTGGACGGCGCGGGGGTGACGGTCGGCGTAGCTGTCGGCATGGGCGTCGGGGTGGGAATCACTGAGCACTGCCCTTCCTCTGTCACGGCGATGTTGTTTCCATTCCACCCGCCTATCAGGTATATCTTGCCGTTGTTCGCTTCCGCCGCTCCAGTCCAAGCCCTAGCGACCGACACGCTAGGGCTAGCTGACCACGAATCGGTGGCCGGATCGTACTCTTCAACCGTAGCCAAGAACCCCGAAGAGTTATAGCCCCCAATGACGTAAATCTTGCCGTTGCTGGCGGCCACCACCCCAAAACTGTGCCGCGCTGTGGGCATGCTCGCGCGCGCCACCCAGGTATTCGTCGCGGGGTCATACTCTTCCACAGCATTGAGAGCGCCGGCCCCAGCTGTCAGGGAATTCTGTCCACCGATAACGTATACCTTACCGTTGGTGGCGGCCGCCGCGCCCGCGTTCCACCGAGGCGTAGGCATACTGGCGCGAATGGCCCAGGTATCTGTGACTGGATCATACTCCTCGACCGTGCCTGCAAAGAGACCAGCAGAGTTATATCCGCCGATGACGTAAATCTTGCCGTTGCCGGCGGTCGCTACCCCCGGACCCCACCGAGCATTTGGCATATTGGCCCGAGCCGTCCAGAAGTTCGAGGCAGGGTCATACTCCTGGACTACTCCAGTCTGGAATGTGCCGGGCGGCATTACCCCGAACGCGTATATCTTGCCGTTTTTCGCTGACGCCACGGACAGGAAGCCAGGAGTAGGTATGCTAGCACGGGTCGCCCAGGTATTTGTTGCGGGGTCGTACTCCTCGACCGCAGTAAGGTAGCTGTCGCTACCAAAAGACCCCCCGATCGCATATATCTTACCGTTGCTGGCGGCCACCACCTCCATGCCATGGCGCGGAGTCGGTATGCTGGCGCTAGTAGTCCAGAGGAGCGTGCCGCAAGGGGTAGATTGTGGCGTCGGCGTGGGGGAAGCCGTAGGCGTGGCGGCCGGCATCGCAGTACTTGTCGGTGTGGGCGTAGGCATGACAGGGCATTCCTTGAGCACAGCTAATCCCCCGTCCGTCCCAAACCACCTGGAATCATTGCCTTCAAACGCGATGGCCCTGACAACGTTGTTAGGCAAGGGCGAGTTGGAGGTCCTGTACACCGTCCACACTGCCCCATCGAAACAAACTACACCCTCAGTTGTGCCGAACCACTTGGACCCGTTTGGATCAATGACAACACGGATCACATAGTTGGTTGGCAGTGGAGAGTTGGAAGTGTTGTACACCGTCCACGTTGTGCCGTCAAAGCGCGCCACTCCCCCATCTGTCCCAAACCACTTGGAACCATCCCGATCGATGGCAACATCATGCGTGAGATGGTGGGGCAACCCCGAATTCCCAGGATTGTAGACCGCCCAGGTCATCCCATCAAAACGCGCTACGCCACCCCCCCCAGTGCTGAACCAAGTGACATTGGAAGATTCGGAGGCAATAGCCTGCACCATATCGGCAGGCAACTCGGAGTTGGAGGTGTTGTAACTCGCCCACATCGTCCCATCAAATTTTGCTGCGCCCGCACCGTAGAACCCAAACCATTTCGACCCGTCCACACCAATACTCATGCCATATATACAGTCATCGGGCAACCCGGAATTGGCGGTGTTGTAGACCGTCCAGGTTGCGCCATCAAAACGGGCTACACCCTTGCAAAATGTGCCAAACCATTTGGAGCCATCACGGTCTATTTCCACAGCATTCACATCGTTGGTGGGCAGACCGGAATTGGCAGTGTTATAGACTGTCCACGTAACGCCATCGAAACGGGCTACTCCGTTTGGTGTAGCAAACCACTTAGCACCATCGCGGTCAATAGCTATGTCGCGGACCGAGTTGTGGGGCAGACCGGAATTGAGGGTGGTGTACACGGTCCACCCGCAAGTAGGAGTGGCTGTCGCCGCAGTGGCCATTTCAGCAAGCACTAAGTCGAAAGGCAGGAAGCTGACCGGTACGAGGATCAGAACTAGGCACACTGCAGGGGAAAGAAGCATCCTCTTCATAACTGCACCTCGCTAGCGAGAATACGGCAACAACGATGCTATATTTTTATCGCGCAGTATAACCCGCCAAGGGCAGCTTGTGTAGGCCAAGATACTGGCACGGTGCGTTATCCTGCACAATAAACCTCGTTTTCCAAAACTCGTATGAAGACTTCTTAGCCTTAGCTATCGCGGACAGGACCACCAAAACAAACTGTATCTTATCACGGTACCTCTTACAAAACTCTTACGAAAACGCCAAAAATGGCCCAACATTTTTGAATTTAGGCGCAGTTTTACGGTTTTGCCTGAAATCTTCGGCTCAAGCCTGAAGCGTCAATAAAAACCACTTTGCTAGGAAGTGGCCTTCAAGCGGTTCGTCAAGTTTGGTTCAACGTCTCAGGGCTGGTGTCCTTCGCAACTCTAACGCTCGGATCACTCCATGACATCTCCTCTTTTAGGGTGAAGTTAGATCTCTCACGGGAGGGTACCATGCCCCTCTCAAATATTTGATAATACACGTCGCGCCCGCTTGAGGTAGCTCTCCCCCACCAGGGAGAGAGCAGGTCTCACGTTCGCCCCTCGTCCCCTGAACATGGTGTGTTCCCCACCGAGAGTGACGACGATAATGAGCCCTATCATTAGCTCGTCGTCGCGCCGCAGGCAGCCGAGATCCACCCCGGTCTGCTTCAGGTCAGCCGGGGCTGGCTCGGCGAAAGGCGAGGCCGACCTTCACTCCCGGCGAGCAGCACCCCGGGCGACATTACCTACCGTTGACTGTGCGCCGGTACAGAAGGTTCGTCCTTGATCGCCTCCACCAGCTCGAAGGCCCGCCGCACCTGCTCGGCGCTGCCCTCCACCACCAGCACCACCGACCCCTCACACCCACCGATGCCCCCCGAGGCGACGTGGGTGGCCGTAACGCCGCATAATAGGGCCAGGGCCTGGATCTCGGTGATGGCCCGGCCAGTGGTCACCGGCATCAGGCCAACCCGCTTGCCCAGAGCGTAGCTCAGGCGGTTGATGCCGCACATACGGGCGGCCTCGATGACCGAGGGCACCATCTTCTCCAGGCCCACGGGCATGATCAGGTGCGCTCCCCGGGCGGTCACGGTGCCCAGAGCCATGCCGATGGTGCCGCCACGGTCGTCGCCCATCAGGATGCCCACGTGTCCCTGGGGGTCAATGGCATTGCCACCTTTGATGAACACGTCGCCGGCCTCGAACTCCTTAATGAACTCCTTGGCCGGCACGTCCACCGGCTCCCCCCGCAACAGAACGTAGGGGCTCAGGCGCTCCTCGGCCGCGGTCTCGGAAAGCTGTCCGTGGCCGACGTAGCCGGCCGCGTAGTTGTACTTGGGCACCGGGCGGCCCAGCATCTCCTCCGCCACGAAGGCATTGGTGATGCCATTGGCGATGACGATGCGCCCCTCGCGCCGGGCTCGCTGCACCTCCGGCAGGGCAGCCACGGCCCTGGCGATGAGCCGCTTCGAAGCCGCCGGGGTGAGAGGGAAGATGCCACGTATCGGTTCAGGCATGATGACCTCCAAGATTTTACACAAAACCTCACAAGGCGCCAATCTTCGTGAAGATGGCCTGTAGCTGCCTGGTTAGAGAAGCATCGCAGCTCGCCGGGATGACCTCGGTGGCGCCTCGGCCCCGCATTCTTCTTGCGACCTCGATCGCCTCTTCATTGCTGGAACCGAATTCGTACTTGATCATCGTTTTGTTGGACCAGATGAAAACGGTGGCCTGTCTTTTTGTGTCCAGTGCGGCCCGGATGGCCTTGTGCTCGTCATTGAACAAGAATCCTACAATCCCTGGTTGTAGACCTCCAAATAATGACATTCGCTTCACTTCTTTAATCCAATCGCCAAAGCCTTTCTCCCAGGGTGTCTTTTCATCGTAGACAACGCTTATTCTTTCGGCCTCGCCCTCTTCTACACCGGCGTGCGCCAGGCAGGCTTCTGCTGCAGCACGGACCGCCTGGCTCTGGTCCTGAAGCGCATACAACAAGGGGCCTAAAGATCGCGGTGCACCGATTTGTCCGAGTGCCGAGACGGCTTGTAAGCGCACACCTTCGTCCTCGTCACGCAGCGCCCCTAACAGCACCAAAACCGGATCGGGTTCCTTCTTCCCGAACAATTTACCTGAGAAGCCCATTTTTGTCTCTCCCTAACCCTGATGACCCTGATGTCCCGGAGTTCAACTCCGGGACATCAGGGGAAGCGCGGCGAGCGTAGCGAGCGGCATTTGGCTTTAGCCCGTGGCGGCAACCCACTGTTAAGCGCCATCCTGCGCCTCCTATGAATCAACATACGGCCCTGGCAAGAGTTCGCTCGCCCTGCACTTTCTGAGGGCCCCCTCCTCGACGAATATCACGGCAATGTCTGGGCCATAGAACCGGATCAACTCCCGACACACGCCGCACGGTGAAACCACACGAGGCGTTTTCCCGTCCGCCATGGTGACCGCAACGATACAATCGAATTCTCGCTCGCCATTGGAGGCAGCCATGCCGAGAGCGACTGCTTCCGCGCAGATGTCAATTGCCCCCGATTCTAAATGCACGCCAGCGAAAATGCGCCCGGACTTACCTCGGACGGCTGCTCCAACATGATGCTTGCCTGGAACATAATTCTGCCGAATTGTCGAGGTCGCCGCCTCAATTAGCTCTTTATCCGATTCGGTTATCGGTAGATATTCCACATTTTCCTCCAAGCAGGATGTCGCTTACATCCTACCTGATGTCCCGGAGTTCAGCTCCGGGACATCAGGGGGCTCCTCGCGAAAAACCCGGTCTTTTGCGAATCTGTCTGTATCAGATCACTTTTAAAGAAATCTTCAGTTCCAAGTCGGCTAGAAAAGCCGACCTACGCTCTGAGCACAGGCTTGGCCAGCAAAACAAAGCCGGCCGGAGCGACCACCATTACACCGCCTCCAGGATCAGCGCCTCGTAGGGGTCCAGGGGCAACAATGTTCGAATTCCGAATTTCGAATTTCGAAATTCAATGACCTTTTCTGCAGACCGGCCGGCGCTGGTCAGGAGCACCCTCCACTCCTCCGCCGGGAGGCTCGCCGCACTCAAGTCCACCCGGGTGGGGCGGGAGGAGAAGTTGAGGCAAACCAACACCGATTGCTCCGGAACCTCCCGCAGGTAGGCCAAGGAGTCCACCGGCTTCTCGATCAGGGCCCGGTAGCTCCCCCGCCGCAATGCCGGCGAGGCCTTGCGGCGCCAGATGAGCTTACGATAGAAGCTCAAGAGGGAGTTGGGGTCCCGACTCTGGGCGGCCACGTTCACTCGCGGGTAGTCCGGCCCCAGGCGCAGCCAGGGCACGCCCGCGCCGAACCCGGCGTCCTGTCCCGAGTCCCACTGCATGGGCGTGCGGCAGCCGTCGCGCCCCCGGTAGAACGGCCAGTAGCGCCTGCCGGGCGGGTCCTGGATCTCACGGCGCGGGATGTGGACGTTCCGCATCCCGATCTCCTCGCCGTAGTACAGGAAGGGCGTGCCGCGCAGGGTCAAGAGCATGGCTGCGGCGACCTTGGCCCGGGCGTCGCCCTGGCCGCCATGGGCGTAGCGGCTGTAGTGCCGGGTCACGTCGTGGTTGCTGAGCACGTAGCAGGGCCAGCCCCCGGCCGGCAACGCCCGCTCCCAGGCGGCGATGGCCCGATGGAAGGCCCGGGCATCCCAGCTACAATGGGTGAAAGCGAAGTTGAAGGCCAGGTGCAGCTCGTCCTGGCCGTCGCCCAGGTAGCTGGCGGCAAGGGCCGGGTCATGGGTGCCGATCTCCCCCACGCTCATGCGCCCCGGGTACCCATCCAGGATCCGGCGGAAGGCCTTGAGGGCGCGGTGGGTCTCCGGCCGGTCCTTGTCGTACACGTGCCGCTGCCGGTCGTATCCCCGCAGCCCTCCCAGGTGGAAGGGGTTGTCCCGGAACTGGTCGTCCTTGAAGAAGAAATTGGCCACGTCCAGGCGGAAGCCGTCCACGCCCCGGTCCAACCAGAAGCGGACCTCGGCCATCAGGGCCTCCTGCACCTCCGGGTTGCGCCAGTTCAGGTCCGGCTGCTGGGCCAGGAAGCTGTGTAAATAATACTGCCGCGTCGCCTGGTCCCACTCCCAGGCCGAGCCGCCGAAGACCGATTGCCAGTTGTTGGGCTTGTCTCGCCAGATGTACCAGTGGCGTTTCGGGTTGTCCCGGCTGGAACGCGACTCCACGAACCAGGGGTGCAGGTGCGAGGTGTGATTCATCACCAGGTCCAGGATGATGCGCAGGCCTCGGCGGTGGGCCTCGGCCACCAGCAGATCGAAGTCGACCAGGGCGCCAAAGACCGGATCCACGTCGTGGTAGTCGCTGACGTCATAGCCGAAGTCGTACAGGGGGGAGGGGTAGATGGGAGAGAGCCAGATGCCGTCCACGCCCAGCGAATCGGCGGAGCCGTCGTTCAGATAGTCCAGGTGGGCGACGATGCCCCGCAGGTCCCCCACGCCATCGCCGTTGGCGTCGGCGAAGCTGCGCGGGTAGATCTGGTAGATCACGCCCTCTTTCCACCACGTGGAACCGCCATGCTGCCTGGCGTCCATCCCTATCCTCCAGACCCTTTACCGCGAAGGCGCAAAGGGCTTTATGTTAGCCACCTTCACGGGGTGAATTGTTGGAATACAGCCTTAAGGCTGCATTCCCAGGCAAGATTTATACCGCCGCGACCACCGATTGAACCGCCAAGGCACGAAGACGCAAAGGAAAACTTGATGTCTTAGCGTCTTTGTGGTGAGCTATCCGTTCACCGCCAGTTGCCCGGCGATCTCGTCCAACGAATATATCACTATCTCGTATGTTGTCAATAGCCAGCTCCCGAATCCACCCATCTTAGGTAGCTATGGACGAAGATCCCCTTTTCGTCAACGGCTTGCCCGCCTGGCCCAGGTGTGATAACATGGCCGCGATAACGCCGACAGGGAGGGATAGGAGTCCGATGATCCGAGCGCTCTGGTTCGAAATCGGGGATGCCCCGCCCAAGGAGATGAACGAGGAGGAGGCCAGGGCGATCCTGGCCGAAGAGAAGGAGGAAGGCGCCCTTTGGGTGGACCTGGACTCGATTCAGGAGGAGGAGCTTGGCTGGCTGGAGCGTACCTTCGGGTTCCACCCCCTGGCCATCGAGGACTGCCGCAGCCAGAACCAGCGGCCAAAGCTAGAGGAATACGCGGGTTACCTGTTCCTGGTGTTGCACGCACCCCGGGCCGGCACCACCGCGGACGAGATCGTCCTGGACGAACTGCACATCTTCCTGTCGCATCGCTACCTGGTCACCGTTCACGACGGCCCCCTGGCTGTCACAGGGGAGACCTGGGAGCGGTGCCGGCAAAATGGCCACCGGAACAAGGGCGTCTCGCACCTCTTCTACGTCGTGTGCGACCGGCTGGTGGATAACTTCTTTCCCCTTCTCGACTTCATGGACGAGGAGATCGACCGGCTGGAGGACGTGATCGTCTTCTCACCGTCCCGGCAGGTCCTGGACAACATCTTCGGCATGAAGCAGAGCCTGGTGCACCTGCGCAAGATCGCCGCCCCGGAGAGAGAGGTCTTCAACTCGTTGCTCTATCGGCGCGACCCCTACCTCCAGGCCGAGACCTTCATCTACCTGAGGGACGTCCACGACCACCTGGTGCGGGTCTACGAGATGATCGACTCGTACCGAGACCTGATGAGCAATGCCCTGGATGCCTACCTCTCCACCGTCTCCAACAACCTGAACGAGGTGATGAAGCGGCTCACCGTCATCGCCACCATCTTCATGCCGCTCTCTTTCCTGGTGGGCTTCTGGGGCCAGAACTTCCAGCAGCTCCCGTTTGACCGGCCCCAGTTCTTTATCTTAAGCCTGGTGGCCATTGCCACCGTGCCCGCGATCATGCTCCTGTGGTTCCGCCTCCGCGGCTGGACGTGACCGCTTTCCTTGAGAGTTATCCATGCACCGACGCGCGCCACGTCGCATGAAAATGACGGTTATTTCCAAGGGAGGGAGACGCAAAATGGCTGGAGTGCAGGCTTCAGCCTGAGACATGGACAAGAGCCTTTCATCGCATCGTCCGCCGCACATCTACGTCGGTGATACGTGGTACATCATCACCACGTCCACCGTAAACAGAGCGCGTTACCTGAGCACCGACGATCATTTGCGCCTCTGCGTTGAGGTGATTCGGATGTTGGCTCAGGAATTTGGCATTATGCTTTGCGCGTGGGTGGTGTTGCGTAATCATTATCATTTGCTGCTCAAATCGCGCGTCGGGCAGGACATCGGCAGGTTCATCGGTCGTTTGAACGGCCGCACGTCACGCGAGTTCAATCGGCTCGATAACGCCAAAGGGCGGCAGGTATGGTACAGTTACTGGGATACCTGTATCCGTACTGAAGCTGACTTGTGGACCCGCTTCAATTATATTCACAATAATCCGGTCAAGCACGGGTATGCGCGGCACCACGCTGATTGGGAGTTCTCAAGTTACCGCTATTACCTGCGGACAAGAGGCGAGGAATGGCTGGCCGATTGCTGGCAACGCCACCCGGTTAACGATTACCTGGAGGGCGATGATCTCTAACACCCGCAGCCTAAAGGCTGCACTCCGAATGCCATAAGACTGGAGTGCAGGCTTCAGCCTGCTGCCGACTGCTGGCAACGCCACAAGGGTAGCGATCACCTGGAGGGCGATGATCTCTAACACGAGCAGCCTAAAGGCTGCACTCCGACTCCACGATCTCTAATACAGGCAGCCTAAAGGCTGCACTCCGAATGCCATAATGACTGGAGTGCAGGCTTCAGCCTGCTGCCGACTGCTGGCAACGCCACAAGGGTAGCGATCACCTGGAGGGCGATGATCTCTAACACGAGCAGCCTAAAGGCTGCACTCCGAATGCCATAATGACTGGAGTGCAGGCTTCAGCCTGCTTCACTCCGACTGCCATGCCACGTAAATCGGGTTGGACATGGCCTGCACCATCAGGGCCGCCGGCTCCTGGTCCAAGTCGGCCTCCGGGGGCTCGATCAGCTCGATGCGGTAGTAGGTGCTTTCCCAGGGAGCTACCACGTACTCGAACCGCTGGGAGCGGTGCTCCACGAGGTCGCGGCGCTCCTCTCCCCGGGACGAGATCAGGCGGACAAGGCACCCCTCCCCTCCTTCCACTTGGGCTTGCAGCCGCACCCTTTGTCCTGCGCCCACGACCAGGGAGTCCCCCATCATCACCCGCTCGGACGAACCGATCGCCGTGGCCTGCAACTCCAGCCTGGGCCCATCCACGTCCTTGGAGAGAAACACATGGCCCTGGCGGAGGGCGTCTACGATGGCGGCGACGCTCAATTCCGAGGCGTACACCCAGGTGGTGGGGTTGCCCAACTCGTGGGTGTATGGATGGTCCGGGGTGCCCACCCGGTGCAGGTCACTGCCGCCCACCGCCACGACCCTCCGTCCCTGGCTCAGGAGCTCATCCCACCAGGCCAGGGACTGATGGTTGGATAGCCACCAGGGCCCCTGCCACACCTCCACGCAGTCGAAGTCCAGATCTGACCCCAGATACCAGGGAGGCCCTCCATCCTTGGGATGGTTGACCGAGAAAAGCCCGCCT
>JBFMCB010000095.1:0-11346 GCA_040754915.1 Chloroflexota bacterium
CTTCTCCCCGAAAGGTACACCACTCCGCCTGATTTTGGGTTCGCGTTCGCGATTGCCATCGCTATGCGAATGGTGTTACAATGAATGCCAGTTTTCCAACACCAAAAATCTACGGCTGGTGCATCGCCATAAACATCGGGCAAAAATTCAGGAGGACAGCCATACCACAGACACCACACATTGAGAAGCACTTCACGGGCACGGCGCCCGTCCGCAGTGGGGTCCAGACCCTGCTTATCGGCGGACTCGCCGCCACCGCCGCCTTCACGCTTGCAAAATTGATTTCGTAGTCAGGCCCCGTAGCAGCGGGGGTGGAGCTCGTCCCCACGCCGTATCGGTCAGCTCCTAAGACGCCGGGAAAGGGCGAGAAACAGGCAGAGATGGAAGATCTTGTACGGCAATTGGGCCATGTCAGGAATTTCACCGGGCTATCGGAAGCAGACCTCCAGGTAATTGTGACCGCCGGGCAGGTTCAGCGTTTCGTTGCGCGTTCAGTGATCTTCCGTGAGGCAGAGCCGTGCGCGGGCATGTTCGTGCTGCTCTCGGGCCAAGTGCACCTGTGCAAACTTGGCGCGCAAGGCCAGGAGCAGATCATGGCCGTGATAGAGCCGGTGATCCCGTTTAACGCAGTAGCCGCTCTGGACGGCGGCCCTAATCCGGCCACGGCTGTTGCTGTTAAAGATTGTATGGTTTGGCATATCGGCTATGAGCCTTTCCAGGCACTCCTGCGCCGCTACCCGCAAATCGGATTGGGGTTATTGCGGATGCTCGCCGCCCGCACGCGGTTCCTGGTTTCTCAATACGAGGATTTGTCGTTCCGCTCGGTTCAGGCGCGCACGGCTAAGCTGCTTCTGGATTTGAGCAACCACGGGCAACGGACGATAGAACGCCGAGAACACTCCATTCGCGAGATGTCGGCTCGGATAGGCACCGTTCCCGAAGTTGTCAGCCGCTCACTGAGAGCCTTCAGAGAAGAGGGTCATATTGTCTGCACTCGAAGGGCGATCACCGTCTGCCGACCGGAGGCTTTATCCAGGCTGGCCCAAATTGATGCTGAGTTACTCAAAGAGCTGGTTTCTTCAATCGGCCTCCAATTCCCCCCGTGATTTGACTAAAGTCATGGACACCCCACTTCTATTGTGCACAATAGAACATGGCAGGGGGTCACCATGTCACGTTATCCACGGAGGTGAAAAATGAAGGACAACTTCAAGTTAGGCACCATCCTGGCCGGGATTGGCGCCCTCGTCGGGCTACTGGCGTTCTACCTGTTCGTGCAGATCTACAACCCTATGATTAAGCTGGAGCTCAACGCCGGCCGCCCCGACGAGGCGGTGGTCGTTCGCTATGTTTTCCCTCTGCTCGGGTACATGGCCATCACCGCCGACGTGCTATGGATGCTCGTGCTCTATGGCTTTCTGCTGCGGGAGAAATGGGCATGGATGCTGGGTATCATCGCCAGCACGCTCAGCCTGTTGGCCGGCTTCTTCCCCATGATCCCGGCCATGAGCCGTAAGGCGACGCCGGTCACGGCAGCGATCTTCGTCCCCAGTTTGATCCTTTGGGTCGCCCTGCTGTTCGTCCGCAAGACAGACTGGAAGATCGGCGCACTTGCCTTCGTCGCTGGCCTGGCCTACGTCCTCTCGTTCATGGACGGCGTGGCGACAATTGACAAGATCCAGATCTCCGTGGGGCAGGATACGCTAAACGGCATGTACGTGATGGTGCAGCAGATCAACTGGTGGGCCGCCATCGCCTGGGCCGTATTCATCTTCGGTTTGCTCGGACGTAAATCCTGGGCGCAGGTGGTTGGTCTCGGCGCGGGCCTCATGGCTTGTCTTGGCGGCTACCCGCTGGCCGTGGTGAGCACTCTAGAAGCGGGCCGCTTCTCAATGTTCGCGCCCTCGCCGCTCCTGAGCTCCGTTCTGGTCGTCGTTCTCCTGCTCCCGGTCACGCGGAATCTGCTGACGGACTGGGCCGAGGGCCAGGTGTAGGGGAAAGCGCCCTCCCCTCCTGTCAGTGCGAGCCGCTAAGAGAGAGCGCAAGGGGTAAGCCCTACAACCAACCACAAGGGGCGGCGAGACCTGAATTATCTGTCGCCCCTCAGGAATGTGGTACAATAACAGGCTGAATACGGCCCGACAACGCCAAGGACGGTGCTCATGGAAGAGACGGAAATAGAACACCTGTTCGACCGTCTCGCGCCAGACCTCCAGGCCAGACTGCGCGGGATATTGCGCGTGGACACCTTCGCGGCGGGCGAGCGAATCTTCGCCCAGGGCGCACCGCCCGCAGCCCTCTATCTCGTCGCCAGCGGACAGGCCAAGGTCGCCCGCGTGACGCCGGAGGGCTACGAGATCATCTTGTGCATGCCTGGACCGGGTGACTGCTTCTGCCCGGTGTCGGTGCTGGATGGTGGGACGCAGTTGGGCACGGCGGTGGCCATCACCGATGTAACTTTGCTGTGGGCCGAGCGCGCCGAGTTCTGCGCCTTGTGCCAAACGAGCCCCGAGTTGCTGGCAGCCGTGCAAGGAGCCTGCCTGGGCGAGGTGCGTCGCCTGATTCGGCGGCTCGAGTTGCTCGCCTTCCGCAGCGTGAAGGAGCGGCTGGCGATTGCCCTGCTCGCGGAAAGCCTTCACCGGCAAACCAATGGCGCCCCAGCGGATGAACTCCGCCTGACGCAGCAAGAGCTGGCCGAGCTGGTGGGGGCAGCGCGCGAGAGCGTTTCGCGTATCCTGGCACAGATGGAGCGGGAAGGGGTGGTGACCCTGAAGCGAGGGCGGGTGATCATTCGTGATCGAGAAGAATTGAAACGCCTGGCTGGCGAATAACCGTTCCTGTCGTCCATTCCACGCGTCACTTTTCCCAACGGAGGGGAAAAATAGAGATTGTTCGTTGTGTGATAAACCTCACAGACAACTGTACAGAAATGTGCGGTAATGCACATAGTAAGTCATGGTCTGCACCAAGGAGCGAAAAATAACGCTAGCGGAGTGACCCAAGAAAGGAGGAGATCTATGTATGCCACAGATGTGATCTGGTGGGGCTATACCATCTTTGTGGTAGTAGTCGCCCTGTTCATGCTCTACTTCGCCTCGCAGGTGAGACAGAAAGGAGATTAGCCATGGAAAGAGAAGAGCGAATCTGGTTCGGGGTGCTGATCCTGGTCTTCCTGGCATTCAACGCTCTCACTCTTTCGCCCCTGGTGCCCTGGCAAGAGTGGCTGTTGTGGTCTCGGCCGACCCCCACTCAGCATATCGCTGTCGAGTTCGAGAACTACAAAATCAAACTGCCGTCGAAGGGCATCGAGGTCAAAGCCGGTGAGTATGTGGAATTCGTCGCAACTTCGAAGGATGTGACCTACGGCTTTGGCGCGTTCCGTCCCGATGGACGCCTGGTTTTTCAGATGCAAGTGATCCCCGGCTTTGAAAACAAAATCGTGTGGAAATTTGACGCACCTGGCGTTTACGACGTGCGCTCCACCGAGTACTCTGGTCCCCGGCATTCGGAAATGTTTGTCAAGAATGCCATCCGAGTAAACCCACAGTAAGGAGATCCCCAATGGTTAAAATCGGTTGGCTGGAAAAATGGACGCTGCGGTTTGCCGTGGCAGCGCTGATATGGTTAGCCATCAACGGCTTTGAAGGTGTCGTGATGCGAACCCAGTTGCTCGCCCCAGAAGCCGTGCGAGGGCTGGAAGCCGCCTTGAACCTGATCCGCCCAATTACCCGAGAGCCGTCATTGGCAGAGGTGTATTACTCGATGCTGACGGCCCACCCCATCTGCGGTGTCTACGGCTTTGCGTATATGGCCGTCATGGGCGCCTTCTACTTCCTGGTCCCGACGCTGCTCAAGAAGGAGATCCGGCACAAGAGCCTGGTCCCGATCAATTTCTGGCTGCAGATCGTGAGCGTTTTCGTCGCCTGGGGCGCAGGCTTTTTCCTCCTGTTCAACTCGCTGTACACCCTGTACTGGCCCCTGCCAGTATCCTACGACCGGGTGCCGCTCGCTGGCAGCATCGTCTTTGCGATTGGCGCGGCGGGGATCATGATCAATATCCTCCTGTTCTCCTACAACATCTTCAGCACAGTGCTGAGCAAGGGCAATCCCCATCCCTACAGTTTCGGGCAGTTCCTCCGCTCGGCTTTTGGCATCTCGCGCCTGCTGAAATGGTTAGACAGGAAGAAAGACGACGATCCCGAGCCCGACCCTGCGGAACTGCCGGTCTTTATCGTCGCGGTGGCTCGCGGCTCCGTTGACACGGTGATCAACGCCGTCGTCCTGCTCACCGCCGGCGCGCTAATCCTGGTCTACGGCCTGGCGGCTCTATTCAAAGCCCCACTCGACCCCGGGGCAGTGAACGCTCTGGTCTACAAGAACTGGTACTGGTGGGGCCTGGACATGGTGGCCGACGGGAACGTATTGATCTACACAGCCGGCGTGTGGTATCTCCTCGTGCCGCTGCTGGTGGGCCGGAAACTGTACGGGGAAGCGGTGGTGAGGACGGTGATCCTCGCCGACCTGCTAGTCTCCCTGGGCGTGTGGAGCCACCACCTCATCGCCGACCGACCCCAACCGCTGGTGATGAGGTTGCTCTCGGGGCAGTTAATCACCTGGGGAGAGTTCTTCACCATGGGCCTCACCATCTTTACCGCGCTCATGACCATCTGGCTGGCGCGGCCGGTCAAGTTTACCCCGGCGCTCAAGTTCGTCCTGGGTTCCATCTTCGGATTCGTTATGGGCGGCGCGGCCGGGCTGACTCAGGCGAATCTTGGGCTGAACCTGGTGCTCCACAATACCCAATGGGTCATCTCGACTCACGCCCACACCATGCTGCTGACCGGCTTGGGGACGTTGATCTTTGCCGTCATCTATGCCTTGATCCCCATGCTGACGAAACTGGAGATCCGCAGCCAGCGGCTGGTGAACATCCACTTCTGGACTTGGATCGTAGGCTCTGTAGCGATGGCTTATGTGATGGGAATGGCGGGCATGCAAGGCATGCTCCGGCGGACCCTCTATCCCTTGCCTAACCCCTACGAGCCTCACATGGCAATCGCCCTGGTCGGTGCGCTCCTGATGTCCGTGGGCTTCCTTGCCTTCTTGGTCAACATCCTTTGGACCCTGGGCTTGGCCAACGTGCTCAGCCTGGTCGTGCCTGAGAAGTGGTTGAGGACTCGGTTCCGCCCCATAGAGGCATGACACGCCAGCAGAGGGAAGGGGAATAGATGGAGGATTCGGGGCAGGCGGCTTTGCTGCCTGCCCCGAACTCATTCTTTCAACCTTCTCCCCACGCCACAAGGCTTGGAGGAGTACAACATCTACTTGGTCGCCTTTGTGGTCTTGCTGGCAGCGGGGCTATTGCTCATCGTCTTTGGCTATGGTATATTGCAATCCCAACTGGTGGTCATTGTGGCTGTCCTCATCCCTGCCGGGCTCTCGCTGGGGCTGGTGGCCGAGTTCCTCCCAGGCCAGGCTCGGAGTGCAACTCCTCGCCATCGAGGAACGCCACGTTGAGTTACGGAGAGATTTCTTGATGCCAGCGATCACCAACCGTTTCAATTACCTCTTCCGCTCCACCAAGGGCCTGGTGCTGGTGGCTATTGCCATGATCTCTCTGGTTACGGCCATCTGGGGCACGCTCTCCGGCCCCATGGTGGAATGGGGGGTGAAAGATATCACCGTCCGCCTGCTCGGCATGCGCCTGGTGGAGGCCGAGCGCGAGGGGCGCATCATCATGCTCTATCACACCATCGCCATGGCGGTGGTGGCCATCGAGGTGTACATCATCACTGCCCTGGTGCCGATGAAGGGGAACGAGCGGACCAGGATCAACGGCACGATCACCGTTGGTTACATCACGGCGATGGTCTTTGGGCTGTGGTTCGCTTATTTTGGGCATGATTTTGTCTTCCACGGGCTCTTTCTCTTCGGGCAATCGCTGGTCTTCTTCGCCGGGGTTATGCTGGCGGCCGCGCTGTGGCCCTGGAAGAAGGAGTACCGCGTCCAAGACCCGGCCTACGCCCGCGGCCCCGGTGGGATTGACCTGGAACGGGCCGCCTTCTTCACGACGGCCGTCGCCACTCTTGGCTCCACCCTCTTCGGCGCGGTGCCCGGCTCCTATTTTGGCAACGGCTTCGAATCCTTTCTGGCCGAAAACGTGGTCCGGGAGCCGCACAAGTCGGCTCTGCAACTGGCAGTCATCGGCCACCTGCACATCATGCTCACCCTGATCGCGGTGGCGTTGGCGTTGATCGTCGGGCGCTGGCTGGATTTTAAGGGCACGCTGCACCAGATGGCCATGCCGCTCTTGATCGCCGGCACGATCGTCGTCACCATCGGCGTGTGGACCGTGGTGCCCTTTGAAGAGATCGCCCACTACATCATCTACGTCGGTTCGGTGCTGGTGCTGCTGGCCACGCTTTTTTTGGTGATTCACGGCTTTCGCAAACTGATCCACGAGCGGCTGGCCGAACAGGGGATCCAAAAGGCCAGTTTCTGGCCAGGACTCTCGGCCTTGCTTCACGACCCGCTGAAGTTCGGCGCGCTCTGGCAGATGGTGTACATGAATTTCGTCGTGACCTTTGTGGGCATCTTCATGGCGATCAGGCTGGACAAGGTCATCCGGATGTGGACGGCGCGGGAGGAGCGCATCGTCCTCACCGGTCACTGGCACATCCTTTCAGGGATCATCGCCACCATCATCCTCCTATATTATGCCGACTTGATCGGGCTGAAGGGCAAGGCCCGCCAATGGTTCGGCTGGCTGGTGATCCTGGGCTCGGACCTGGCCTTCGGCGCGGTGACGGTCTTCGAAACCAAGCGGCTCTACGTGAGCGAATCGGCCCAGCAGCCGGTGGTGAACTGGACGATGGCTTTGGCCGACCTGGGCCTGGCGGTGGTGCTGGTGGTGCTTGCCGTCTTGATGGTGTGGCGCTTGGTTGACCTGTTCAAGCCAGACGGACGCTGGACGAAAGAGTTGGCCGAAGCGGGCCCGGTTGCGCCCGTGGAGGAGGCGTCGCCATGAAACGTGCTGTGGCCCTTCTGGCGTGCACCGTTTTGCTACTATGCGGCTGTGCCGCCCAGGCCCCGGTCACGCCGCCGCCTAAGATCGAAACCGGGGCTGACCCGGAGGCCTGGGCACGGGTGCCGGCCGGCGAGTTCCTGATGGGCCCGCATAACCACAAGACCCTGATCGATTACGACTACGAGATCATGGTCACGCTGGCGACCAATGCCCAGTACGCTAGATACCTTAATGCCGCGCTGGCGGCGGGAAAGGTCAAAATCACCGATGGCAAAGCGGTCGGCTACTACCCGGGCGAGAGATTCCATGGCTACCGGCATGAGAAGAAGATCGAGGCCGGCGACTGGCTGCACGTCCCTCTCACCGACAAGGAATTGCGTCTGGCCTTCGACGGGAAGGCTTTCACGGCCAAAGCGGGCTACGAGAATCATCCCATGACGCTGGTGACTTGGTTTGGCGCAAAGGCCTACTGCGAGTTCTACGGCTGGCGTCTGCCAACGGAGGCTGAATGGGAGAAGGCCGCCCGCGGCGCCGATGGGCGACCCTTTCCGTGGGGCAACGAGATCGCCCGCAACAACGCCAACTTCTACTCTAGCCACGATCCCTTGGAGAAGATCCTCGGTGCCTTGGGCGATACCACGCCGGTGGGCTTCTACAACGGCAAGACCTACGATGGTTATCAGACGCTGGACTCGCCCAGCCCCTACGGTGTGTACGACATGGCCGGCAACGTCTGGCAGTGGACGGGCGATATCTACGAGGGAGTCCACTATCGCTACCTGCGCGGCGGCAGCAAGGCCGACTACGGCTACGACCTGCGCGCCTGGACGCACAACAGCGCCCGGCCGGACTACTACAGCCCGAACGTCGGTTTCCGCTGCGTGCGCCAGGTGAGCAGCAAAGGGGGAAGATGACTATGTCACCAATAACAGCGCGGCTGATTTTGAGGGTGCTCTGCACCAGGCTTCGCGCCTACTGGGCGCTGATCAAGAGCTTGCAGACCGGCTTGCTGCTCGTCACCGGTCTGGCCGGGTACATGAGCGCGCGTTGCCCGCTAACCACCTGGCAGACGCTGTTAGCGGTGGCCGGGAGCCTGTTCCTGGCTATCAGTGGCAGCACTGTGCTCAACATGATCTACGATCGGGATATTGATCTACAGATGAAGCGCACGTGCCAGCGCCCGCTCCCTGCCGGACTGGTTACGGCCAGCGAGGCTTTGCTATTGGCCCTTATCCTGGCTGGGATGGGCGTGGGCTGGGCCTTTGCGCTGGCCCCACTTTACGGCCTGGTCGTCTGCGCTGGCCTGTTCTTTGACGTGGTGGTCTACACGATCTGGCTCAAGCGACGCACGCCCTGGTCCATCGTCTGGGGCGGAATCGCCGGCGGGATGCCGATCCTCGCTGGCCGTGTCCTGGGCACCGGGCAGATTGACCTGATTGGGCTACTCCTTGCCCTGGCCGTGCTGCTATGGATTCCCACCCACGTGATGACCTTCAACCTCAAATATGCCGAGGACTATCGCCTAGCGGGCGTGCCGGTATTCCCGAACACCTATGGGGAGCGGATCACGCGCCTGCTCCTGGGCCTATCCACCAGCGCGGCGGTGATCGCGATGCTGCTGGCGGCGTGGCTGATCGGGTTGCGCTGGGGGTATTTGTACGCTACGCTTGGGCTGGGCGTCGTGCTGTTGGGATTCGCTCTCGTCAGCTTGCTGCGCGCCTCACCCAGACTCAATTTCGCATTGTACAAGATGGCCTCGGTGTATATGCTCACGGCCATGGTGTTGATCATGGTGGGGGTGTAGGCAGGAAGCGATGGTGCAGGAACAAAAGGATCGCACCGGCCATCGGCGCGAAGCTTGAAGGAGATCAGTCGAGATGAGAGGAGCTGCACCCTGGTTTTCTTTGCGGTGATCCGGGCGTTAAGGTTCCGAAGGACAGCAACCCCTGAGATTTTCCACAAAACCTGCCAAAGCGCCATTGACTGTGCCAGAAGGCTAGAGGCAATTAAGCATCTCGGTCTAGGCCGAGCGAATTAGAAGGTGTCAAGCTAATACACCTGGAAGGTGTATGAGGGGAACAGCTGACCCTCAGCCGGTAAGCATTGTCCAGGGCAGGGCGACGATGCGCTCGTCTAGGCGTTTGATGTCTTGCCCGCTATGAATCAAGACTCCTCCCACCGCCTGATGATGTTCTCGAAGAAACAGCCGTAGCCCTTCAGCGTCCCCATAGCGGGGGGTAGCAGTCAATTTGCTCTCAAAGGCCAGGAGTCGCCGTCCCTGTTCCAAGACAAAATCAACTTCATGCCCGGTAGTTGTTCGCCAGTAGAAGAGCCACCCCCGTGGTACCATCAACTGGGCCAGCACCTTTAGGTGATGCAGGATCAGGGTCTCAAAGAACGCGCCCGCCTCACGTGCTTGCGCCAGGGCGTCCCTCTCATAGTAGCCCGCAAGGAAAGCGGCCAGGCCCGGATCGGCCCAATAGAGCTTAGGCGACTTGACGAGCCGCGTGGTGCGGCTGGTGGCATAAGCTAGGAGGCGCTCGACTAAATGCGTTGCTTCCAGCAGATTGAGATAGCGAAGTACAGTTGGTTGAGAGACAGCCGCATCCCGTGCGATTTCCGATTGGTTCAGGAGCTGGCCATTCCGCAGTGCCAGAAACTCCATCACCCGGTGGAAGTCCAAGAGCGAAGCGATTTGCGAGATCTGACGCAAGTCACGTTCCAGATAGGTTGCCACATAGCCTTCCCACCAACGCACCCAGGCCTCAGGTCGTTCAAGGCTCAGGAGAGCTGGCATAAAGCCTCGTAGAGCCAAGGCGAAAGGGTCAGTAGCGGATTCAGGTATGGAGCCTTCGGGTGGCCATTGCCCGGCCAGAAGTTGGGAGAGGGTATCTGGGGGCGGCGCGCCGCGCATTTCGCCGATGGTCATGGGGGAAAGGATAAAATAGACCGCGCGCCCGGCCAGGCTCTCGCTCACCCGCCGCATGAGCAACAGGTTAGCCGATCCAGACAACACAAATCGCATGTCAGGCTTGCGGTCCACGGCTTGCTTGACTACGGGTAAGAGTGCCGGCGCCTTTTGCACTTCGTCGAGGACTACTTGCTCTACACCGGCCCACAGCGCCTGGGGGTCCTGCTCGGCTCGGCGGAGTACGTCAAAGTCATCGAGGGTGTGATAGCGCCAGTGGCTTACCGGCTCAGCGTTTTGCAGCAAGGTACTTTTGCCTACCTGCCGCGCACCGGTCAGGACCACGACCCGATGTTCGGAGAGAGCAGTTCGAAGGAGCGGCGTTATCCATCTCTCGAGGTATATGAATTCGTGGTTTGAATGAAATTTATTCATGGTTTGAATAATAACACATCTTGGGGGATTTGTCAAAAAGGGAAAGGGGGACAGGCTACTTTTTCATCCCTGTGGTTCACAAGCTGCCGGGCGTGCTGGCTAAGGTACCGAGGCACGAGCAGAAGGAGGTCTCCAGCGAACTGAGGCGCATCTTCTACCAGGAGAGCAAGGAGGTTGCTTACCAGGAGGCAGAGGCCTTCTGTGCCTACGGCACAAACCGCGCCAAATGGGAGCCGGTGATCCCCGAGGCGGTTCGCTGCCTGGAGAAGGACCTGGAAGAGTGTCTGAGCTTTTACGACTTTCCCAGGGAACACTGGAAATACCTCCGCCCCAACGACGCCTGGAAGGATCCTTGGCGAGGTCAAGCGCCGGACAAGGCTCTTGGGTGCCTTTCGGAAAGAGAAGAGCTGCACCCTGGTTTTCTTTGCGGTGATCCGGGCGTTAAGGTTCCGGAGGATACCAACCCCTGAGATTTTACACAGAACTTGACAAAGCGCCCTGGGGATACATGCATGGATACACTGCTCAGGCCGTGATGACGGGAGACCAGATCATTCTTGCGGCGAATTGTCGGCGAACCGGTGCGGGCTCAAGCCAGGAACATAAGGGTCTTAGGCAGTTGCTGGAGCAAAGGAATGCTGGCGGCACCGACCAGGCTCAGCACGATCATCACCAGTGAAGCCAGGACGATCAGGACAACGTAGAAGGCGAGCATGGAGAGCAGGAAACCGCAGCCGAACTTGAAACCGTCGCCCACGGACAGATTCATTCTTGACCTCCAAAAGGAGATGTTCCAGGTGAAATCTTGGCGGGCATTATAGCACATCTCCCCAGCGGGCGCAAAAACATGGTTCTTCGCTGTTTCAAGTGGGTAACCCGAAATCCAGCTTACCTGCAATAAGGTAAGCCATGGTGATGATATTTCTGTTGGTTCGGTATCCTCTGGCTCTCGCCTTGGCGGCTTGGATGAGGCTGT
>JBFMCB010000096.1:0-11335 GCA_040754915.1 Chloroflexota bacterium
AAAATAAAGACCCCTCGTCCCAAAAGAGGGACGAGGGGTAAATCCTCGCGGTGCCACCCTGATTAGGCTATGGTGATAGCATAGCCTCGCTCATTCGCGGGTACGAGCGCGCTTCGGCGAGCGCCTGATACCCTACACCCTGATAACGGTGGTAATTCCGGCAAAGCCTACTCGGAGCGAAGGGACTTCACCTTTTCGGTTTGCGGCTCCCAGGTCCATTCACTGCCGGCCGCGGTGTCGGGTTTCCACCGGTCCCCAACTCTCTGGACCGCACGTTGGCAGCTACTCGTCCTGTTCAGCGCCTTTTCGATATTGCGGGGAAGATTACCACAAAAGTCGGGCAAAGTCAATAGCTTTATCAACCAACTTTCTCCGTAACAACCTCCTTTCCGCCTTACGATCCTTGGTTATTGGCTGTAACACCAGGGTCTCGGGCATTGGAAACCTGCCCAGGGTTTGAACCAGTGGGTCAACGACGACGGTCTACTTGGGGAACTTCCCCTCGAAGGTGGCCATCACGTTCCCCGCGCTGCTTTTGAAATCGGCGGTGCCGCCGCTGACCTTGATGTTGAACTTGAAGTCGCCGATTTCCTCCCACCACTTCTTCACCAACCCGGCAGCAGAGAGCTGCAAGGCCGACAGGCGGGCGCCGGAAGTCACCGCCAGGTTGCCGGGCACCACGGCGGAATCGAGGACCACGGTAACCCGGTACTGGTTGGTGGCCTTGGCCGGGATGTTCTGCTTCTCGTAGGCGATGGGCGTGTTCAGGGCGAAGTATTCGTTGGGGGTGGCCTCAAACTCCACGGTGAACTTCATCTGATCGAGCATCACCGTATAGTCGTTAGGGTTGGTGATGTTGAAGATGACGCCCAGGATCAGCGGCACCCGGATGCCAGGCGGGGGCGCCGGCGTGGGGGTCGGTGGATTCCCCGGCCAGCCAGTCCACGGCGGCGGGAAGTAGCTGGCTACCTCCACCCGCATCAACTCCACTTTGGGAGGCTGAGGCGGGCCGGCTGGCGCCCCTTTGCACCCCACCTGTCCGGCGCTGATAAGTAACAGCAGAGCTACCACTAGAAGAAGGATCTTGCGCATCGCTGTCTCCCTTCGTGAAATGCAAGTCAGTAGAGCAAGACGGCATCTTGCCCTATGTCAGCCAACGCTTGCGGCGTTTGTAGTGTTTCACCAGCCGGAAACTCTTGCGGGTCCCCAAGTCGGTGAGGCCCAGGTAGAACTCCTTAATGTCCGGGTTATTCTTGAGCTTCTCGGCGGGCCCGTCCATCACCAGCCGGCCATTCTCCAGCACATAGGCATAGGGAGCGACAGCCATGGCCAGCTTCACGTTCTGCTCCACCAGGAGGATGGAGATCCTTTCCTCCCGGTTAAGGCGGGTGATGATCTCGAAGATCTCCTTGATGAGAAGGGGAGCCAGGCCCATAGAGGGCTCATCCAGGAGCATCAGCTTAGGGTCGGCCATGAGAGCCCGTCCGATGACCATCATCTGCTGCTCTCCACCGCTGCAGAAGCCGGCGGTGACATTACGGATCTCTTTCAGATGCGGGAAGTAATGATACACCATCTCCAGGCCGTTGCGCAGTGCCGCCCTGTTGCTCCGCCGGTGAGCCCCCACACGCAGGTTCTCCTCCACGGTCAGATGCTCGAAGACCCGACGGCCTTCGATGACCTGGATGATCCCCATTTTGGCTCGTTCCTCCGCCGACTTGCGGTCTATCCGTCCCCCCAGGAATTCGATACCGCCGTCGGTGACTCGCCCATCCTCGTGCTTCAGGAGACCAGAGATGGCTTTAAGGGTGGTGCTCTTCCCGGCCCCGTTGGCCCCAAGGAGGGCCACAATCCCCCCTTGAGGCACCTCCAGGGACACTCCCTTTAGCACCAGGACGACCTCGTGGTACATGGCCTCAACGTTGTTCAGTTTCAGGATGGCGCCCACTTCGCTCACCGATAACCCCTCATTGGTCTCGATAGTCTTAATGATCTGACCGCTAGACTATTCTGACCATGTGCACCACAATCCGACCCCTGGACTATTTAGAACATTCGGGCTACTCCGACTACCAGCCGAGCCACTCCGGCCACTTGTCGGCCCACTTGGCCTTGAGATCCACCTCTTTCAAGAGCGCGAACTTGCCGCCTTTAATCTGGTAAATGCGCACCCGAGAGGCAGGACGATGGTCGGCGGCCGTGTAGGTCAGGGGGGGCACGCCCAAGCCAACGTCGTAACCCTTCAGGCTCTCAAAGGCTTTCATGATGCCGGGGCCATTCAGCTCGCCGGCTTTGTCGGCGCGTTTCATGGCTTCCCAGAGCGCCAGCACATTGGCCCAGGCCTGCACCGTGCGGATAAGGCGATCCTTAGCCGCCGGGTTGTACTTCTGCGCGCTGGCCTTTAACTTGTCCATACCCGGCACATCCTCGCCGTAGAAGGCGCTGACGGCAATGCCGATAACCCCTTCGGCAGCGGCACCGGCCAGCTTGGGCAGGTTCTCATCGTAGCCCCAGTTATTGACCAAATGATCGGCACCCAGGCCCAAGGCAGCGGCGTCCTTGACGGCCGTGGCCACCGACATGGTGGTATTGCCGTGCCAGACCACGTGGGGCTTGAACTCCTTGGCCGCCAAGACCTGGCTCTTGGTGTCCAAGGCAGTTAGGGTCACATCCTGGTCTGGTCCCACCTCCATCCCCAAGAGCTTGGCTTGGTCTTTAATGGCCTTGATGGGCGCGCTGGCGTAGGGTGTGGCCCAGCCATAGAAGGCGACAAAGCGCGGCTTGACGCCAGCCTCACGCTCAGCCTTGAACTTGTCGCTCTTCAGCCAAATCTCCTCATACCAGGCCGTCAGGGCCGCCCTGGCGTTGCTAGAGTAGTCCGAGGCAGCATAGAGGTTGTACGGTGTCTTCTTAGGGTCACTCAGGCCTGCCGAGTACGAGGCCGAGACGTAAGGCATTTTATCGGCGTTGATGGTGGGGGCTAGGGCCTCGGTATCGCCAGTGCCCCAACCAAGCACCGCCACTACCTTATCAAAGTCGCGGAAGCGCTTATAGGTGGTGATGGCCTCGGGTACCCGATAGCCGTAATCGTACTGGAAGAGCCTGATGGGCTTGCCGTTGACGCCACCCTGTTCATTAACCCAACGGATGGCCTCTTGAATGCCCAGGGCATAGTCCTTGCCCACGTCTGAGGTGGGGCCGGTCATGTCATTCAGGGAACCCACAGGCACCTCGGCCACCGGCTTGGCCGGCGCTGGTGCCCCGGGTGCGCACCCTGCCGCCAGGGTCGAGGCGACGATGACCGCCACCAGCAACAAACTGACCCAGGTTTTGTAATTCATGGTCTCTCTCCTCCTGTGATAACAGTCACGTGGCTCTCTATAGGCTCGGATTACTAACGATGCTGTCCGTCTACCACCTCCCTTGTCGGGGAATCGCTGATGGCCGATAGCTGATAATCCCATCCGCTATCAGCCAATCAATACGAGAACGGCCACAGGTGAATATAGTTCTTGATCTGCCACCAACGGTAAGCCAGGCCGTTAGGCTCGTAGATGAGGAAGAGGACGATGGCCAGGCCGAAGGCGGCCTCTTTCACGTACAAGAACTTCTCCAGAAGATGGGGAAAGACTGGCGTGAGTGGGATCAGGGCAAACTTCAGGGCCTCCAGCACCAGCACCATGAACATTGAACCGAAAACGGTGCCGTAATTGCTCCCCACCCCACCAATGAGGATTACCCCCACCAGCCAGAGCGACCAGCCCCACTGGAAATGCTCGGGGCTAACGAAGGCCAGGGTGCTGATCCAGAAGGCCCCCGCGATGCCCCCCAGGACACCGGCCACGAGGAAAGCCAGGAGCTTGTAGCGGAACACGTTGACCCCCATGACCTCGGCCGCGATGTCGTTATCCCTAATGGCGATCCAGGCCCGCCCCACCCGTGTGCGCATGAGGTTGGCCATGAAGATCAGGCACAAGATCACCAGGGTAACCATCAGGTAATAGACCTCGATATCGTTGTCAATGACCCAGGGACCGAGGGCGATAGTGCCTGGTGGCAAGGAGAAGTAGTGCCCGCGCCCACCAATCTGGCTCACGTACTGGGTGATGATGAAATCCACGGTGATGAACTGGGCGGCCATAGTGGTCATGATCAGGTAGAACCCCTTCACTCGTGCCGAGGGGAGGCCGAAGAGGACGCTCCAGAGCCCAGCAACCAGGGCCGCCAGGGCTATGCTCACGAGATAGGGAAGATGGAATTGCAGCATGGCAATGGCACTGGCATAAGCCCCCACGGCGACGAAGGCAGCGTGCCCCAAGGTCACCTGCCCGGCAAAGCCAATGAGGAGCTGCACCCCCATAGCCGAGAGGATCGTGTAGCCGATAATGTTGGCCACCGAAATCAGATAGAAGTTGCCGGTAGCCGGCAGGCCCACATAGAGGAGAAGGAAGAGGGCGATCATCCGTACCCAGACGAAGCGGGTCTGCCACCAAGCATGATCTTGACCATAACGGTCGTGATATGTACCACAAGGAAGGTGCATGAGTCACCCCTTGGTTGATAGCCGATAGCAGAAAGCACTGTCAGCCATCTGCTATCGGACAACTCACACCCGTTCTATCCTTATCCATCCAAAGAGCCCGTAGGGCTTGAAGAGAAGGAACACGGTCATGATTGCGAAGGGGAAAATATCCTTGACCCCACCGGGGATGATCTTCAGGCCGGCGATGGTCAGGCCATCCAGGTAGCCGCCGGCTAGGTTCTGGAGCACGCCGATGATCAGGCCACCGGCTATGGCCCCTGGCACGGAATTGAGCCCGCCCAGAACCACAGCCGGTAACACCAAGAGCCCCAGGTAACCCACAGAGATATTAACGCCATTGATATTCCCCAGGAGCGTGCCACCTACCCCAGCGGACATGAAGGCAATGGCCCAGGCCAAGGCGTACACGAAGTCAGCGCTTACGCCCAGGGAGAGAGACGCCATCTCATCGTCAGCGGTGGCTTGCATGGAAAGTCCCCAGCGGGTATAGCGGAAAAAGGCCACAAAAATGACTAAGAGGGCAAGGGCCGCCACGAAGCTCCATACGTACGCCTGCCCGATGACGATGGTCCCCAGCTTGATGGGCTCGGGTGGGAAGATAGGTGGGGCGAAGACCATGGTGTCTGTCCCCCACACTAACTCCACCAGACCACGGAAAAAGAAGGAGAGCCCAACAGTGACCATAATCACCGTCAGCACTGGCTCGCCAATGAGCGGTCGCAGGAAGAGCCGCTCCGTGAGGAGCCCCAGGGCCAGACCTACCAGGAGCGTCCCAAAGACAGCCAGAGGGAAGGGGAGACCCCACTGGTAGAACATGAGACAGACGTAAGCCCCGATGAGGGTGAGCTCACCCATAGCCAGATTAAGGACGCCAGAGCATTTGTAAATCAACGTCCACCCCAGGGCCACCAGGGAGTAGATGCTCCCTACCGTAATGCCGGTAATGAGTAATTGGGTGAAAAGTTCCATGCTCCCTCCTGAGACCTATTCCGGCACCCTCATAATCCGCAAATCGGCCTTGATCCGCACCACTCGGCCATCCTCATAGGTGATGTTACTGTTCATGTGCGCCATGTCCGCGCCGCCATATAGGGCGGCTGCGATGTCCTTGTAGCGCTCTTCCAAAAAGCCACGGCGCAACTTCTTGGTACGGGTCATTTCGTCATCGTCGGGGTCAAACTCCTTATATAGGTTCACGAACTTGCGGATGCGGGCAACCTCAGGCAATCTTACGTTCACCTGCTGGATGGCTTTTGCTACCAGATCGCAGACCTTGGGCTCCTGGGAAAGTTCCGGATAGCTGGTATAGGCAATCCCTCGCTCCTCAGCCCATTTCCCGACCACGCCATAGTCAATGCAGATCACCGCGGTCACATAGGGTTTCTCGTGACCGATGACCCAGGCATCCTTGACGTAAGGACTAAACTTCAGGCGACCCTCCACGTACATCGGCGAAAACCTCCGCCCATCGCTGAGGATCATGATGTCCTTGGTGCGGTCAAAGAAGACCAGATGGCCATCTTCATCCATGAATCCACTGTCGCCGGAGTGAAGCCAACCGCCCCGTAATGTCGTGGCTGTCTCCTCGGGCATCTTGTAGTAGCCTTTGAAGACCGATGGGCTACGAGAGAGAATTTCGCCATCCTCGGCAATCTTCACCTCCGTCTCGGGAATCGGCTTGCCTACAGTATCTAGCTTGATGTCATCGGTACTATGGAGGACAGAGATGCCGGCGATCTCCGTCTGCCCGTAGATTTGCTTGAGGTTGACGCCGATGGCGTGAAAATAGCGGAAGTGATCGGGGCCCATAGCCGCCCCCCGGTATAGGCGTTACGGATGCGGGAAAGGCCCAGGTGATCCCGAAGCGCCCGATGGACGGTGATATCGGCCAGCCAGCCAGCGGCCCTCAGCCATAGCGGCGCTTGCTTCTTGGCAAACTTTAGGTCGGCCAGGCGTCCGCCCACGTCTAGCGCCCACTCGTACATCCTTTTCTTCAGGAAGGAGGCGTCGGCATACTTCACCTGCAGGGTGCGGACCATCTGCTCGTAGAAGCGGGCCGAGGAGAACATCACCTGAGGGCCGATCTCCCGGATGTTTTCCAGGATGGTCTCTGGCTCCTCTGGAAAGTTGATGGTGAATCCCGCCTGTAATTCTAGGGAGATAGACATCATCTGCTCGCCGATCCAGGCAAAGGGGAGAAACGAGACGAAGTCATCGTCCTCGTAGTTGGGGTCAACGCGGTTAAGATTCTTGCCCATATGGAGCATGTTGCTGTGGGTGAGGAGCGCTCCCTTTGGGGCGGAGGTGGTACCGGAAGTATAAAAGAGGAGGGTCACGTCGTCGCCACGGCCTTGCTCTACCAGGTGATCGAAGAGGCCAGGGTCCCTGGCCTCTAGTTCGCGGCCCAGGGCCTGGACCTCTTTGAGTGGGATCAGGATGGGGTCATCGTAGTTGCGCATTCCCTTGGGGTCGTCCCAGATAGCCTTTTGGAGCTTGGGGCATCTGTCTTTGATCGTTAGGGCCTTGTCTACCTCTTCCTGCCCCTCGCATACCAGGATCTTCGCATCCGAATGGTCTACAATATACTGCACCTCATCTATCAGGCAATCCTGGTAGATCCAGATAGCCTGGGCACCAACACAGAGGGCAGCCATCTCGGCCCACAACCCCTCGGGGCGGTTATCGCCGATCAGGGCCACCTTGTCGTCGCGTTTCAGTCCCAGCGAAACCATTCCCAAAGCCAGGGCCTTTACATTCTCGTAGTAATCCTGCCAGGTGATCGGTCGCCAGATACCAAACTCCTTCTCCCGCATAGCCACCTTCTTGTGGCCATACTTCTTCACAGTTTGCAGAAAGAGCTTGGGTATAGTCATCTCCGGGGTAAAGATAATCTCCTGGCTGGGGCCACGATGAGCACGGGCCATATGGTCCCCCCGTGATTTTAGTTAGGGAATCGGTCTACTACGGACTACGAGTCCATTTTTAACCCCCTCAGGCCATCTGGCCATCTGACTATTCAAACTATCTGCGGGTCACGTACAGCTCCTCCACTTCGCCCAGATAAGCCTGGATCACACGAGGGTTATCTTGCACCTCGGCGGGGGTACCTTCAGCGATCTTCTCACCGAAGTTCAAGACTGCCACCCGTTCCGAGATATCCATGACCACACCCATGTCGTGCTCTACCAGGACACAGGTGACCTGCCAGCGCTTCTCCTCGTTCACATCCAGGATGAAGCGGGCCATATCCTCGACCTCCTCCAGATTCAAGCCAGCCATGGGCTCATCTAGAAGGATCACCTTGGGCTCCAGGGCCAGGGCCCGGCCCAATTCCACCCGCTTTTGCAGGCCGTAGGGCAGCATCCCCACCACCTTGTTGCGGATGTGTGTGATCTCCAGGAGGTCTATGATCTCCTCTTCAATGAAGGCCCGATGCCGGATCTCTTCTTTGGCTGTCCGGCCCAGATAGATCATCCCATCTAGCAAGCCCGTCTTCATGTGCATGTGGCGCCCCAGGCGGATGTTGTCAAGGACAGTCATGCCCTGGAAGAGTTCGATCTTCTGGAAGGTACGGGAGATCCCTAGGGAAGCGCGCTGGTAGGGACGAAGGTGGGTGATGTCCTGGCCTTCAAAGAAGATTTTCCCCCTTTGAGGACGGTAGAGGCCGTTGATGCAGTTAAGGGAAACGGTCTTCCCTGCCCCGTTAGGGCCGATGATAGAGAAGATCTCCCCCTTGTAGACCTCAAGGCTGACATCCACCAAGGCGGCCACTCCGCCGAAGGCCATGTGGATGTTGTCGACCGTAAGCTGAATCTGGTCAGCGACTCTCTCCTCTGTTGCTGCCATGAATCTGCTTCTCCCCGGATATGACCTCAAGGGTTAGGGGGTGCCAAAAAATAGCAGGGACTTGATGGAGCAGCTTTCCTGGCCGGATGATGCAATCCACCCCACGCGGTTAAATGATCTCAGCAGTAGGTTTTCGTTGATCGCGTGGGTCCGCCTCATCATTGAGGAGAACCGTGCCGGGCGGATGAGGTAGCTTAGTAGAGCTTTTGCCGATCTACTTCGTAGTAACGGCGCGAATAGTCACGCCCTTGCCCTGCCCCATTGTGGATGACGTAACATGATATTGCAAATTGAAACGAGGCAGAGCGTTATGATTTGCTATAAAACCTCGATATACTCTAAAGTTTAGCATATCCGGGCGACGTCGTCAAGCCCTCGAGTTGTGCGGGGGGTTGGGACATACCGTCCAAGGCCTCTTCTCCTGTAGTGTTAGCCTTGAGTCAGCCCTGGCTGAACTGCGCAGGTGTCTTGTAGCCCAAGTCCTGCGGAGGCTATACCCATTGGTAGACCTGGTTCCAGGCTTCTCTACCAGTAAAGAAAAAACCACTTAGGCCTGGGGCCGCCGTAGCCGCGTTCTTTACTAGAAACCATAGAGAGCTCAGCGGCACCCGGCGAGCTTTCCGGCGCGCTATCACCCGGTCGATGCTGGCAACTATTTTCAATCAGCAGATGAACCTGCCCCGGGCCGAGCCGGCTTTGCGGCGTCCTCCAACAGACACACCACCTGGGTGTCCGAGATCTGCGCCCAGTCCAGGAAGAAGCGGCCCACGGCCCAGAAGGGCTCCGGCGTGGCCAGGCAGATAACCTGGTCGGCCTCCTGCTCCAGGCGCTGGATGGCCTCCGGCGGGCCCACCGGCACCGCCAGGAGGAGCCTGGCCGGATTTTGCTTGCGCAGGGCTCGCAGGGCCGCCTTGGTGGTGGCCCCAGTGGCCACACCATCGTCCACCAGGATGACGATCCGACCCTCGACCGCGGGCGGGGGCTTCTTTCCACGGTAGCACTCCAGGCGCCGCTGGATCTCCCGTTTCTGTCGTTCTATCTCCCGTTCCAGGTAGCTGGAAGTAACCCCCAACTGAGCGATGAGCACATCGTCGAGGACGATGGTGCCATCGCTGGCCACCGCGCCGATGGCCAGTTCCTCGTTGAAGGGTGCGCCGATCTTATGGGCAATGTACACGTCCAGGCTAGCCTGCATAGCCCGTGCGATCTGGTGGCCCACCACCACGCCGCCCCTGGGCAGCGCCAGCACCAGCACGTCCTTGCCCCGGAGATGTTCCAGTTTCCGGGCCAGGAGTGCCCCTGCTTGCTGGCGATCCTTAAAGAGCATGGCAGCGTCTCCTGAGTCTGTTCGGCTATAGGGCTGGCAATGTAGGACAAGTTGCCAACTTGTCCTACCGATGGGCGCCCGCCAGGCGCAGGGCGGTCTCCACCGCTTCCTCGGGCGTGCTCACCTCGACGATGTCCCGGACCCTTTTGCCCTCTTTGGCTACCTGCCACGTGCCCAGCCCCACCACCGGGATGCCCAGCTTCAGGGCAAAGGCGATCTCCGACAGGGTCCCATATTGCCCACCTACGGCGATCACCGCCTGGGCCGAACGCACCACGATGACGTTGCGGGCCTGGTCCAGCCCGGTGACAATGGGGACGTCCACGTAGGGGTTGGCCTCCTGGGAGGAAACGCCGGGGAGTATCCCGATGGTCAGCCCCCCAGCAGCCTTGGCGCCCTTACAGGCCGCCTCCATTACACCGCCCAGCCCGCCACAGACCACCGCCGTGCCTCGTTGGGCCAGGAGACGCCCCACCGCCTCGGCCAGGGAATAATTCTCGCTGGTGCACCGGCCCTCGCCCACCACCGCTACGAAAATCATGGCTTGTCCCTTTTCTCACGGCTGGAGAGGAAGCTCCGCCAGCTTTTCGTAGACCGCGCCCTCCGGCCGCAAGTGGCTGCGTATCAAGCTGACCGCGGCCACCGGGACCTTCGTCCCTTCCATCCCCGGCAGGGCCCTGGCGGCCAAACCCAGGCGGCGGCGCTCCTCTTTGCCGGCCGTCTCCCGCACCCGCCCCAGGGTCAGATGAGGCTGGAAGGGACGATCTTCCGGCGGGAAGCCCAGTTTCACCAGGGCACCTTCCACGGCCTGTTGCAGGGAGGCCAGACGCTCCAGGTCGCCCTCCAGGCCCACCCAGAGGACCCGGGGACTTTGGGGGCTGGGGAAGCAGCCCGCTCCGGCCAGGCTTAACTCGAAGGGATCGCCTCCCCGGCAGGCGTTCCGGAGGGCATCGACGATGGCCTGGACCCTGGCCCTGGGCACCTGGCCCAGGAATTTCAGGGTCAGGTGAATGCCCTGGGGAGCCACCCACTTCACGGCCTGGGCCGCCGTCCTATCGGCGCCCTTCAGCCGGGCCTGAAGGGCCGCCAGGGCCGATCTCGCCTCTTCGTTGAGCTCAATGGCCACGAAACAGCGGACCAATTCTTCCACCACACCCTCCAAAGGGAAATCAAAGCCGTCCTGATGTACCGGAGTTGAACTCCGGGACATCAGGCATTGCCGCCCAGAACCTGGCTGGCCGCGTCCTCCGGCAGACCCAATGCCTGGATTATAGCACAGCCGGTCTTCGAGTGTCCACCCTTGACACCCAGGGGACGATGAAGTAAGCTAGCCCCGGCCTACTAAGCCTCACCGGAGAACGCCATCGAACGCAAGCCGCTGCCGGCGCTGATCGTCATAGTCGGCCCCACTGCTGTGGGAAAGAGCGCCCTGGCCCTGGAGTTGGCCGGGTCCCTGGGCGGAGAGATCGTCTCCGCTGACTCCCGGCAGGTGTACCGCTACATGGACATCGGCACCGGCAAGCCCTCTCGGGAAGACCGGTCCCGGGTGCCCCATCACCTCATCGACGTGGTGGACCCGGACCAGGATTTCAGCCTGGCTCTTTACCAAAGGTTAGCGT